>JADKKO010000002.1:40000-340000 GCA_016720465.1 Holophagaceae bacterium | reverse complement strand
GACATAAACGAAGGCCCCAAGAAGCACGCCCAAGGCCACCATGCAAGCGTATATGGCGAAGACCAGGCCCAGGAAATTCTCCCGTCCCTGTGTATCGTTTTCTGCATTGTATTTGGCGACATAACGGGTGACGGCGGCTCCGAAACCGAAATCCAGGAGCCCGAGATAGCCCACCGTGGCGCCGATGAGCTGATAAAGGCCATACTGCCCGTTGCCCATGCCCCGGATGAGCAGAGGGGTCAGCAGCAGCCCCGAGGCCATGGAAAGGAAGTACGAGGCGTAGGACAGGATGACCCCGTATTTCATCTGGTGGCTGCTCATCCGGCCACACTTTGAAATTTGACCACTAGTAGATCAGGTGCAAGTAGGATTGTACCAATACAGATAGTAAAAGGTTTATGTACAGTCATTTGGATTTACACTTCTCAGGACTATTCGGTTTCATTCTTGCCACCAAGGTCTTTTTTTCCTCTTCATTGGAATCGGGGAAAAGATACAGCATGATGAATTTCGAAGCTAAAAGTGACCCATCTGGAGAGAGGTGACCTCCATCCATATAAAGCGGGACTATGTGACCATTTTTATGCTCAAATGCAATGAATTGATTTTCGCGTTTTAAGGCTATGTGCATGGGAACTAACACTGCTCCTGTTTTATGACATAAATTTTTTAATTGGCGATTTATATATCCCTGTCTTTGCTCATATTCCACCTCGCTTTGCAGCCCATTGATCCATTCATGTTTCAGTTTACGTGGAGGAATGATGGTCATTTTCGCAGCTATATCAATTGGATTGTAATTGCGGATTGGAATATCCGTTACAATATAAAGAGTCTTGTTCATCGATTGGATTTTAAGAGTGAACTCTTCGACCTGATCTAAAATAGTTTGATAGTCTTGATTTCCTCGTTTTGTTATCATTTCGGACCAAGATTCAGCCATAACAACCTTGGAGACTTGGGGATGTTTTTTTAATGTTTCTATAATATCCTTGGCTTCAATATTTTTCAAATTGAATACATTTTTGCCAGATCGGTTCATGACATAGCCGCTACGCTTGCTCTGACGTAAAACTGAGTCTAAACCATACTGAAGCGCACCTGCATGACTGTCGCCAATAAGAAATATCTCAGGTTCTCCCGGTACCCCCAAATGGAAATTCCCTTCCGCACCAAGCGAAAATGGAAATGGTTCATAAAGTACGAATTCATATCCAATTATGGAACCAAAACGCTTTATTTTATTCTTAATAAAAGATTCTATAAATTGACCTTTGTGCACGACAACGAGCCCGTTGGCCTCGGGATGTAAAACCCTTGGCCATCCTCTGCTGAGGACGCAGGCTATTCCGAAAGTCACCAGCATGAGAATTCCTGAGGTGGCAAATGCAAATGAACGTCGAGGCGACCAGATTTGGGAAGTGCGTACAGGAATCTCGATGAACCTCCATGAAAGATAACCAAACAGCAATGACACGAAGAATATGCCGAGGTAGTCGGCGATATTCAGTTGGTCATAGGTTACATATTTCCAATAGACGGCCACCGGCCAATGCCAGAGATACAGCGAATATGAAATTTTGCCGACGGCTACAAATGGCTTCCAGGAGAGCAGTCTAGATATCCAACCGCTTTGGCCATACCGGATGAGAAGCGCCGTCCCGATAACGGGGAGACTGGCAGCCAGTCCAGGGAAGGGCGTATTCGACGAATAAAGGGCGTAGGGGACCAACACCAGCGCAAGGCCAAGTGCGGGTAACCACGGATGGGCCCAAGGCATGGGTCTCTCATTCTCTGCGAAGGCCCGAGGCAGCATGGCCAGCAAGGAACCAACCAGGAGTTCCCATGCCCGATAGTGGGGTAGGTAAAAGGCATCCCCCTGTCTGCCGGTGGCCACCAGATAGGTGGCGGTGGCAAGAGACAACACGGTCAGTCCCGCAAATACACGAAAAAGCCATTGGCGTTGGAATTTCCAAACCAAGGTGCAGAGCAACGGAATGCATAGATAGAACTGCTCCTCGACGCTCAAGGACCACAAATGTAGTAATGGGTTACCGTGGACATTCGGGGCGAAATAATCACCGCCCAACTTCCAAAAATAGAGGTTGGCCGAGAACAAGGTCCCCATGACCGAAGCGTCGCCAAGGTGTACCAAGGGTATGCAGTAATAAATGGCGCACCCGATGATGAACACGCCGAGGATCAAGGTGAAATAGGCGGGCATGATCCGTAGAATCCGGCGGTGATAGAAGCCACGGATCGTGAATTTCTCTTTCCCCAGATCCCGCAGGATGCCCCCGGTGATCAGGTATCCGGAAATGACGAAGAAAACATCCACGCCTACGAAGCCGCCGGGGCAGAGCCAAGCCAGCGTATGAAAAAGGACGACTGGAAGCACGGCAAGGGCGCGGATCCCATCAATGTGCGGGTAGTATTCGCCATGGGTGAGCTGTTGTGAATAGTCTGAGTTGCTCATCCGGCGCCTGCCAAGGGTTCATCCAGCGCCAGGATCTCAAGCGCCAGTTGCAGGGCGAATCCCTGGGTGAATGGCATTTGTTGGTAGCGGATCGAATAGTGCCCGATCCCCTTGGTATCGCCCTGGGAGAAGTCGACGATGCCGCTCCGACGGGTGACTGTCATCAGGTAGCCCGCGCTCCGGCGGGCTGCCTCCAGGAATTCCGGATTATTGAATTCCCGGTACATCCGCAGCAGGAATAGGCCAAGCACCGTGGTGGCAGAGGAATCCAGCGGAGATTGCGGGCCCAGGAAGGCCATCGCGCTCCATCCCCCCTTCGTCCCCTGCAGGCGAAGCAGGGCTTGCCCCAATGCGCTTGCCTGGTCGCGCAGCCGCTCCCGGCGCGGATCCCCCGGCGGTAGCTCCTTCAGCGTCCCCATCAATCCGAGCGCATACCAGGCGATGCCGCGGCCCCATCCATGAATTCCCAGCGGCACCTTCTGAGCCAGATCGAAGGCATGGGCGGGAATGAACCACTCGGGCAACATGGCCATTCCCGAATAGGATTCGATCTGCCGGATGGCCAGCGCCAGGCATGGTTCATCCTTGAATCGGCGACCATAGGCGGCAAGGAAGGGGCACACGAATCCGAGGGTGTCCACATAGCGGAAATCCGGTTGGACCTTCCGGTAGGGAATGGTTCCATCATTCCCTGTCATGGACACCAGCAGGGTCCGAAGGTGATCCAGGGCAGGCCGGTAATGGCCAATATCGATGCCGGGCAGTCTCATCAGGGCATAGCCCAGCAGAGCGCCATCCACTTGCTGGGGCGGGGACTTCCACTGGCCATTGCCTTCGAAGTGGCGTTCCAGCCAACCAGCCACAGCTTGCTGCATCTTGGCCTGGCCCGGATCGCGGCGCAGGGCCTCGCCGGCCCCGAGCAGCAGGGCGGCCTCCTGCCAGCTCTGGATGGTGGCGCTGCGGTGGCGGCCGCGCAGCATGTCCAGGACGATCAGCCGTTCATGGTCGCCAATTGGGATCACGGGCGTCCGGCGCAACCATGTTTCAACCACCGCCGACACAGCCGCGGTCCATTCCCTCCGCTCCCGCCAACGACCGATGTGGATCCGCTGGATCCAGGCCGCAGCCTGCGGGACCAGGTCGATCGCCATGACCACCAAGCCGGTGATCGCAAGCAGGGATAGGATGACGACGAAACCGATCATGGCTGGGGGTCCATTCCCCCATCGTTGCACAGCAAGGCGATCTCCCGGGCAGCGTCGGCGGCCCGGCCCACATATCCCGGCATGAAGGCCTGGAGATGCTGCCGGAGATCCTGCTCCCGCTCCTTCAACTTCTCGAAAGCGTCTATGAGTTGCCTTGGTTCCATCAGTTCCTGGATGGGAAGGACCAGGTCCTTTTCCTCGCCGAAAATGTCTCGGGCAATGCCCCGCGCCTTGACGCTGTAGCCCAGGACCAGGGTGGGAACCTGGGTGGAATACGCGGCGATGGTGGCATGGGTGCGGGCGCCGATGAACATGCGGCAGCGGGAGATGAACCCCTTCAACGCCAGGCAGTCATGGTCCGCCAGCAGGATGACCCGCCCTGTGTCCTTGAACAAAGCATAGAGTTCCCCTAGCGGTTCCAGATCGTTGTTGCTTACCCAGGTCACATGGGGGATGAGGGCCACCGCCGCGGTGGTGGTCTTGAGAATATGCGCGATCAAGGCTTTGGCGCTTTGCAGGGTCGCCCCTGGCTTTCCTTCGTTCTTCTGGATCAGCGGGCTGATATTCAGGCCGATGGTGTTGCCGATCTCGAAACCCGGCGGCAAGGGCAAGTCCACCTTGTCGAGCTGGAAGGCCGGATCGGGATGAAGGGCGATCCTGGCGCGCACCCCCTTGTCCAGCATGCCCTGGCAGGTGATGGATTCACGGGGCGTGATCAGGTCGAAGCCATTGAGATCACGGACCATCGCCGCATCCATGTCCTCGGGATCCACCGAACAGCCCCAGAAGACCGTCCGCGCGCCTCTTTTGTGGATCAAGGTGTTGGCGGCGTAGAGCCAACTGCAGTCGCCGTAGCAATAGTTGTCGCCACCGATGGAGAGGGCGATGGAATCCCGCGTGATGCCCTTCAAAAGCGCCGCATGTTTAAAGCGATAGAAGCGGTTGTCGGTGTTGGTCAGCTTGTGGTGGATGGACGCCACGAGTGTCTGCCGGCGGGTCAACGGTTCGACATACCGATGGTCTGCCACGGCCACGATCCGGTCGAGCCCCACACTCAAGTCTTCCTGGGGCCGCATGGAAAACAGGGTCATGGATTTCGGCGGGCCGCCCAGGATCTTGGCGGTGGCACGGACGATGGCCTCGCAGCCATGGTTCAGGCTGCCGCCATGGGGATAAAGAAGAATCGGATTCATGAAGGGACACCACGATTTTTCAGGGACATCACCAGGTTGAGGGCGAAGAAGCCCAGGACACTCTGATGCCGGATGCAGGCCAGGATGGAACGCGGGCACTTGGTGGTGTCAGCAAAAACAAGGGCTTCCGGCAAGCGGGGATGGGCAAGTATCGCTCGGATATGCTGGAACTTTTGAGGCCACCTAAGGGTGCACCGGGGATGGTTGATCAGAAAAAGATCATCGTGCAGGCTCCAGAAATACCGTGTCCAGAGCCAACACAAGGCTGCCACAGTCAGCAGACCATGCTTCTCGAAAAAGGCGTAGGTGACCTCAAACAACCGCATGTCGATCTGGAACTTGTCGGCATGGTACTTCCCCGCCAAGGAACCCGGATTAGCCTTTCGGTAGTGGTAGAGGGGTTGGTCTGAGACCGCAAGTTGCGCCACTGAATCAAGGTATTGGAAATTGAAAACCAAGTCTTCCCCGTAGGAAAGTGTGGTGTCAAATCGGAGTTTATTAGCGTTGATGATCATTCGTTCGTAAATCTTGTTGTACGGGCCAAACAATAGGTAACTCTCGTACAACGTTAAAAGCTCGTCCGCATTGACGGACAACAGGGTTAGGGTCTGCGTCGGAGCGACCAGGACTACGGGGGGTTCATTGGAATTGGGGTCGGAGCTGATACCGCAGATCCCAATCTGGGCTTGCGAGTTCGTGAGTGTTTCTAAAAGGGTAGCCAGGTAATCCCGTTCAACCCAATCGTCGCTGTCGATAAAGCAGATGAACCGTCCTTGAGAGAAGTCGAGTCCGCGATTCCTGGCATTTGAAACGCCCCCATTCGGAATATGCGCAACACGGATTCGCGCGTCCCGTGCGGCGTATTCGTCGCAAATCGTGCCGCTATCATCGGTAGAGCCATCTTCCACCAGGATGAGTTCGAAATCCGTGCAGGACTGAGAAAGGATTGAATCGATGCATCGACCGACCCACCGTTCCGTATTGTGAACGGGGACGATAACGCTGATGTTTGGAACAGGTGGATTCATTTAGATTTCCGGACTCCTCTATACATCTTAAAACAGGGCTTTAAGAAACCCTATCCACGGGCCTTCTCGTTTTATGTTATACAGATGATAAGCAGATGAGAAAAATGATGAACATATTACATATTACAGGTCAGCAAACCTCAGAAAAAATCGGCGGCCTAGAAAAATGGTATGCCTTCTTTGTTGCTTCAGCAAATAAAAACGGATGGGGGGAAGTATTTCTTATTTTCTCGAAAGAGACGCCAAAAGAACCAGTTGCTGCTTTTTTTGTCAACAACAATGTGAAGACAGCAGTATTCGATTATCGCTTTTCCATAGCTAATTTTTTGAAGTTTCATAGTTATCTTAGAAGGAATCAGATCCAGTTCCTGCATTGCCATTTCGAAAATACCCTGTGGTTCCTTGTCGCGGGTAAGCTGTTGGGTATGAAAACATTTTGGCACTTGAACATGGAGAATTATTACTCGGTTAACAATGACTGGAAAAATAATTTTAAGGTTAGAGTTGGTGTTACCTTTTATCGATTAAAAATTTTCATGTTGCAATTTTTTATCGATAAAATATATTGCGCCTCCTATGCAGTGCAGCGTGAGTACAGAGATTTTTTTAAACTATTCAGCCGAAAGCTGGAGGTGACTTACTTCGGACTGCCGAAATCCCAGATTGACGCTGAAAAGGCACGCCGAAGGTCTTTCGATCGTACAGCCAAGTCCCGTATTATCATTGGATGTGTGGCCTTTCATGCACCAGTAAAGGGTGTCGACATCCTGCTCCGCGCGGTAAACGTATTGGTGGAACGAGGCCACGATGTGGAACTGCTTCAAATCGGCGGCAGCCAATTCATACACGACAAACATGACACAAAGTCCCTTCACGATCTTGCTGTGGAACTCGGTTTAACCGATCGGATCAATTGGGCTGGCATACAACAGAATGTGACCGACTGTTTGCTCGATGTTGATATTTATTGCCAGCCTTCGAGGCACGAGGCATTGTCGTTTTCCATCATGGAAGCCATGACCATCAGTCTGCCGATCGTTGCAACTAATGTTGGAGGCATTCCGGAAGTGGTCCAAAACGGCATTAATGGCTTTGTCTTTCCACCTGACGATCATGTAAAATGCGCAGATAAGATCGAGGAGTTGATCCTCAAAACAGCATTGCGTCATGAAATGGGTAACCGATCGCTTGAAATAATAGATTCGCCTATTTTCTACACTGAAAATACAATTGAATTAATACAAAAAAATTACGATAAAGGATGAAAAAAAATAGATTGATACAATTATGGTAATCATAAGAATATAAATTTTAATTGATTAATTCATAGAATATGTCCCAGAAGGGTTATTGATTTTCAAATAACCCGAGGAAACTATTCATTGTTTTTTCTAACGAGAAGGCTGAACCCCTTGCACGCGCCTTTTCTTTGAGACGTTCTAAAAGCGTCATGTCTTGCAGAATATCCTTCAATCCGATATACAGGTTTTCATTATCATTACCCGTAATCAAACCGCAGGAATCCTCACCAGTCAGCAGCAACTCCCTCATTCCCGCGCAATCGGTTGTGACAACTGGGAGTCCAAGAATGACGGCTTCGGTGGCAACCGTACTAAACCCCTCGGCCCGCGAGGAACAAACGAACAGGTCACACTGGTTTATGAAAGCATATGGATTCGCCTGGAACCCCAAAAGACAAACACTTTCCTCAAGGTGATGCTCTCGGATATAGGCCTCAAGCACGAGCCGTTGCGGCCCTTCGCCTAAAATCCAGAGTTCATGTGCCAACCCGTCGGCCAGCAACCGCCGATGGATATCTAGAAGTCTGTCAAAGCCTTTTTGTTCCGCCAGCCGACCGGCCGTTACCATTCGGAACAACTTGCTAGTGGATCGTGGCACTGGAACGAGTTCCCGCGCTTTTTGGCGAATATCGCCCACATCAACCGGATTGTAAAGAACTAGACTTTTTTCATGAACCTCGAAAAGTCGGTCCAGATTCTCTTTCACCACAGCGGAAACGCAGACGATTTTATCGAACCGGCAATATGCCTTCTTTTCTTCGTCCGGTTTTTTAAAAACAATGTCGGTCCAATGAAGGTTGAACAAGTCAATGTGAACCCAGGCTATTTTCAGTGAAGTGGGATTGCCTGACCCGCTGATGACCTTGGTGGCATACCCCTCGATCGCAGCGAACTCGATGTCAAATTTTCCGGTGACAAACAGGAAGTAGAACCACCGAGCTGGTAAAAAGTCGAAAATTAATAGTTTTAGCTTATTGCGTAGCTTTTTCCAAAAACGGACGAGTTCATTGTCCTCCGGTATGACAGCCTCAAAGAAATAGCGGTAGTGAATTGGTCGCATCAACTCCAGGCGATGGATATCGCAGGCAACCATGCTGTATAGGGTGATGTCATACTGCCGCGAATCTAAATGGTTGATCAGGGTGATGAGTACCTTTTCCGCTCCCCCTCCCTCCAGTCCGTTTGCCACGATCAACATTCGTTTCATGTCAAATAACTCCCTCCAGCAGGGCTTCAACTGCCGGCAGGGTTTGCTTAAGCCCGAATTCCTGGCCTCGGAGGATCGCTTGGCGGCGATAGTGGGCCAAGCGCTCTGGCTCGGTGAGTAGGGACTTCAAGCCATCGTACAAAGCATCTTCTGAATTTCCGGTGATGATGCCGAACCCCTCTTGGTCGCCCAACAATTCCCTCATTCCAGAACAATCAGTCGTGATCACCGGGATTCCCAGGATCAGGGCCTCGGTCACTGCCGTACTGAACCCTTCGGCCAGTGAGGAACAGACGAACAGATCGCACTGGCGCATGATGGCATACGGATTGGCTAAGAACCCCCAAAGTCGTACGCTTCCCTCGAGCTGGTGCTGCTGGAGATAGGCTTCCAGTTGTGGGCGCTGCGGACCTTCCCCCAGGATCCACAGCTCATGCGCAAGTCCGTCGTCCAATAGTCGCTTATGGATGTTTAACAGACGGTCATAGCCTTTCTGTTCCACGAGACGACCAGTGCTGACCAACCGCAACGTTGACCGGTCTTCTGCTACGGGCAATCCTTCTTCGGCCTTCTGTAAGATCTCCCGGGTATCCACGGGATTGTGTAGAACGCTGGTTCTTTCCACAATACCGAGCAGGGAAGCCAGACTGTCCTTGACCTGCCTGGAGACACAAACGATCTGGTCAAACCGACGATAGGATTGAGCCTCCCGTTGCAAGGTATGGAAAACGAGCTTCGTCCAGTGGTTGGCTTGCAAATCGGTATGCACCCAAGCAAGTTTCCTCGACCTCGGATTTATAGAAGCACTGATGATTTTCGTTGCCAAACCTTCGATAAACGCCACTTCAAACTCAAAGGCATCCTTAATCAACCAGCGATATGCCAACCTTCCGGGGAGTTTCTGAATGAGGTTGTATTTCACGCGGTAAACCAGTCGGCTCCAGAAGGAGCGATCACTGGCCGGGTTGTCTAGGAAGAACTGGTAGTGGGCATGTTTCTGGATGGAATCGATATGGATTCCAGTATTGACGACAGATAGGACGGTCACATCGAACTTCGTCTTATCCAGATGGGCCACAAGGACCGAGAGAACCTTCTCGGCCCCGCCGCCCGCAAGGCTTTCAATGAGGAACAGGACTTTCTTCCGGTTTCCGGTCATGGATCAGCCTTGATCAACCGTAGGATCTTTTCGACCTCCGACCGGTTGCAGTAATCACGGCTTGCCGCGGTGGCGGCCAGTCGTTCGCGAAGCGCAGGATCCTCGATCAGCTTGCGGATTCCACCAACCAGGCCGTCCATTTCCATCGGCGCGATCAGGCCATCTACGCCGTCCTGAACCTGGCTCCCGGCGGTAGGAAAGTTGGTAATGAGGACAGGTTTGCCGAGAATCTGGGCCTCCTGGACGGTGACGGCTTTCCCTTCATAGCGGGAAGGCTGTACGTATGTATCGCAAGCCTTCATGTAAGGGTAGGGATTAACTTTCTTTCCCAGGATGATGACCCGATCCTGCACACCAGCCTCCTGAATCCGGCGGCGGATCAGCTCCTCCTCTGGACCATAACCAATGATGTACCACTTCACGGAACGGCCCGATCCTCCCAAGCGCCGCACTGCCTCTGGTATTGCATCGAAATTTTTTGCATGGCTGAAGCGCCCAACAGAACAGAGATGGATGATCCCTGGCTCGAAGGGCATTTCCTTGCTGACATCCTCATCCGCTTGTTGGCGGATGAAATCGGGCGAGAGGATGTTCTCCATGACCTGGACCCGGTCCGCAAGGGTAGGAAAGACGCTGATAAAGGAATCCCTGACCCCTTCGGACACGGCCATGAGGGCATCCATGCTTTGCCACATGGACGCCTCGAAGGTCGTGTCCACGCCACATTCCAGGGAACCATAGTCGGTGTGGATCCAACCGGCGCGACAACTGGCTGAGATCTTCCGTGCAGCGATGTCGTGGGGCGCCAGGAAACTCAGCACCAGGTCGTAATGGCCAGGCACGGGCGGCAGGAAGGGAATGCAATAGCGGACGCTCCGGGGCAGAAGATAGCCCGGCCGCCGCAGCACCTCCGCCCGAAAAGCCGTTATGGCCTTAGCCGCCAGGCGGGCGAGTCCGATGCCGGGGAATCCCTGGGCCACGGCCTTCCGGATGGGCCGCTCCAATCTGGCATAAGCGGGTATCTCAGGCAGCAGATGCACCCCCGGGGGAAGGAGGCCCATGAACTCACCCTCGTGGGCCCAGAGGAAGAGGCTGACCTCATGGCCCTCCCGGATGAGGCTGTCGAGAAGACCGACCAAAGCCCGTTCCACCCCGCCGATCCGCATGGCCGTAGAGGTGACCAAAATCCGCCGGCTCATGCCTGCCACCCTTCTCGGTATTGCTGTGCCACCTCCGCGCTGCTGGTCTTGATATCGAACCCCTTGGATTGGAATGCCGTTGCCACCTGCTCACGGGTCGGTCGGAGCAGGCTGCTTCGTTCCAAAACACACCGGGCCCAAGAATCTGAAGAAGCTGTACTCACGCGGGCCACCAATCCTAGGCCCAGGTCCACCTCTGTGGGAATTCCCTCAGATACCATACACGGGCAGCCCACAGCCTGGGCTTCCAATGCGACGATCCCCAAGCCCTCGAAGGCCGAGGGCAGCAGGAAGACATCAAGCGCCGACAAGATCTCGGGCAGATCCCGACGTAGGCCCAGGAAGTGGACGCGATCCTGAAGCCCAAGTTCCAGCACTCGAGTTCTCACCTTCGCCCCATAGGGGGTGGAAGGGTCGCCGGCCAGGACCAGGTGGACCTCCTGCCCCTGTGACGACAGCCCCTGCATCAACTCAACCAGGAAAAGCTGGTTCTTGTTTTCGGAGAAACTGCCCGCGTGTCCCAGAACGAGGCTATCCGGGCCGCAGCCCCAGGCCTGGCGCAGAGCCTGCCTGGCCTCTGCGGAAACATCCAGGTAGCGATCAAGGGGTATGCCGTTGGGAATCACACACCAGGGGCGATCCGGCCCGAAAAGATGTCGGCAGGCCACCTCGGAACAACCCCACAGGTCGGTTGCAAAGGCGCGGATCAAGGCTTTCTGAAGGACCAAGGCCACCTGGTAACGGAGGCCCCGGCCCATTACCCGAGTGGTGTGGGAGTGGACGATGACCCGTGGCACTTCCGCCCAACGGGCCGCCAAAGCGATCAGCCCCCCCTGCCAATCCAGGTGGGAATGGACCACATCGTAGGGTCCGCCCTGCCGTAGGAGGCGGACGAGGGTCTGGACATAGCGCAATGGACCCAGGCGGCCCTGGCTCTGGATATGCAGGATCCTCGCTCCAGCCTGCAGGATCTCTTCATCGAAATACCCCTGCACGGGCCCATGGCAGTTCACGAGGAAATCCATGGCGATGTCCTGCCTCGGTGTGGCGCGGAACAGATGCATGAGCATGTTCTCGGTCCCACCGCAATCCATCACTCCTGTGATCTGCAGGACGCGGCAAGTCCCCTGTTGCGACACCGGCCGAACCTGATCGCTCATGGTGCCCATATCCCCTCTCAGGTCTTCAAGAACATGAGATAGGTGAACGCGTAGTAGGCCACCAGCAGCCCTGCCTGAATCCTTCCCCTGCGCCCAGCGGCTGGACCAACCAGGAGCGGATAGACCAGGACCCAGAACATCATGAACCAGGACAGGTAGGCGAAGCGGTTGGAGAAGCTGGCACGGATCACCAGCACCCAGAAGGCGTTGGCGGCGACGTACGCATTGAAGAGTTGGAGGTAGAAGCGGTCGGTGAACTTCCGTTTGAAAATATGGTAGGCGCCGAAAGCGACCGGCCACAGGCTGTAGGCCAGAAAATCCCAGCGGAAGCCGATTGAACTGAATTCGCTGGCATAGGACTGGTCCAGCAGATAGACGGAGAAGCGCTCATCCCCCACCAGGCCAGAGGAAGCGAAGAATTGTTCCCACCATCCACCTACGGTCAATGACAGGAGCACCGCCAGGAGATATCCCCCCAGGTAGCCCCGGGGGTCCCGGTAGAGGAAGGTCAGGAGAAAGGCCGCCACGGGCAGCAACACCGAGGTGTGGGTGCCCACGGCCAGGGCGAAGAACAGGGCCATGAGGAGTTTGCGGTCCGGGTAGGCCATGCCCAGCAGCACAAGAGACGTGGCCAGACCGTTGCGGATGCCATTGGTGCCATAGGCCCAGAATGAGTAGGAGGCAATCGCCATGAGAAGGGCCAGGTAGGCCTTCGCCCTATGGACCCGATGCAGGGCTCTGGTGATGAGCCCCACGTAGAGGGCCGCGCAGAGCAGGAACCAAGTCTCCGCGGACATGATCGACGCCGAGACGTGCATGAAGGCCGCGAAAGCCCATTCACTGTTCGCGTAGACCTTCAGGGCCGTCCCTGTGGATTGGAGATCCCGGAAGCTTATGGCGTAAGCACCCATATCCCCGAAATAGAACCCACTGACTGGACGCAGGCCCAAGTACAGGGTCATGGCCAAGGCCAAGCCCCACGTGAGCACTCCACCTGCCGCCCGGGACGCGACCTTTTCCTGGGCACCCAGATACCAGAGGACAGTCACCAGTACCAAGGCCAGCATCGCGTGATAGAAAACGGGGGTGTAGAGATGCAGAGGGATCGGGATCACTCGGCCCCCTCATGGGTCACAGGAATGGAAACAGCGTCCTTGTCGGGGGCATCAAGCATATTTGCGCCTCCGCAGCGCGTTATACAGCAAACCTGGCAGGAGGCCCACCAGGAGCGGACGCAGGGCCCCGGCCCTGGAGCGCAAGGCCAGGCGCAAGTCCCGACACGCCCGCCAGGCGATCCGCGCCTCGTCCATGCGGCGCCGATAATCGCGCCGTCGCGTGGTTTGGCGGTCTTCCCGCACGTCATACAGGATCTGGTCCAGGTTGTGGCCGCGGTATCCCGCGGCGTAGAGCCTCACCCAGAGGTCATAGTCCTCCACGCGCCCCACGTCAGTGCGGTAGCCGCCCAACTGTTCCAGGATCTGGCGGCGCATCATGCTCGGCGCGTGAGCGAAGGGGGAACCCCAGGCCAGATCCTGGGGCCGGGGCTCCTCGGATTGGGGCCGGATATGGCCCCAGATGCCCGTCTCGTCGAAGCAGGCCATGGCGCCGCTCACCACCGCACATCCTGGATTCGCATCCAGATAGGCCACCTGGCTGGCGAGGCGGTCGGGCCGTGAGCGGTCATCCCCATCCATGCGGGCCACGTACTCCCCTTGGGCCTGCCGGAGCGCCAGGTTGAGGGCGGCGGCCAGACCCCGGTTGCGCGAGTTGCGGATCAGTTTGAACCTGGGGTCCGCCTCAATGAAAGGCTGGGCGATGTCCGGTGTCCGGTCGGTGGAGCCATCATCGCAAAGGATCATTTCCCAGTCGGTGAAGGTCTGTGCCTGGATGGACGCCAGGGCCTCGGCAAGGGTCGCCTCGCATTGGTAAAGGCCCGTGAGGATGGAGACCCTAGGCATGCTGGGCTTCAGGCCGAAGGCCGCGGAATTCGGGTTGACGAAGCCCAAACCCAGCTACGCTCACCGGACACCCCAGCATGGAGGCCCATGAAATCGGGGTGCGGACCAGTTGCCATTTAGCGTCATTTTTTATAACCGTAATGGTACGCGTACCGGTAATACCGGTATCCCACATTCAACACCGGCACATCGTTGAAGATGCAGCCCTTGGGCTTGATGCCGGCGGTCTCGAAGCGCTTGATGGAAGCCTGGATCTCGTCCAGGGTGTGGGCTTTGGCTTTGGCGATGAGCAGGGTGGTGCCGGCCTGGCGGCCGATGATCACGGCATCGGTGACCGCCAGCACCGGCGGCGCGTCGATGATCACGATGTCGTAGACCTGGGAGACTTCCAGGATGAAATCCGCGAAGCGGGTGGACATCAGCAGTTCCGAGGGGTTGGGGGGGAGCGTGCCGCTGGTGATGATCTCCAGGCCCGGCATGCCGGTGGCGCGCACCGCCTGCAGCCAGGGCTTCTGGCCCGCCAGGATTTCCGACAGGCCGCCGGCGCGGTGGGTGATGCCGAAGTACTGGTGCAGGTTGCCCCGGCGCATGTCGCCATCCACCAGCAGCACCCGGCTGGCGGCCCCGGTCTGGGCCAGCAGGGCCGAGAAATTGCTGCTCACGAAGGATTTGCCGATGGCAGGCGCGGGCCCTGAAATCATGACCACGCGGTTGCGGGCATCACTCATGGTGAAGCTCAAAGCGGTGCGCAGGCTGCGCAGGCTCTCCACCGCCAGGTCCTCGGGGTGATGCAGGGCCAGGATGTGGTCGCCGGCAGCGTGGGCCTTCATGCGGCGGAATTCTTCCGCCTGCAATTCGCTGTGGGGGATGGTCACCACCACGGGCAGGCCCAGGCGGCTTTCGATGAGGCGGGGATCCTCCACCGCCCGGTGCAGGGCCCGGCGCAGCAGGGTCAGGCCGATGCCCGCGGACAGGCCTAAAATCCAGGCCAGGCCCATGGCCTTGGCCTTGTCGGGCTTGATGGGGCCCAGGCTGGGCAGGGCGCGGTCCACGATGCGGGCGTTGCCGATCTCGCCGGCCCGGGCCACCTGGAGTTGCTGGGAATTGTTGAGCATGGCGGTGTACAGCTCCGTATTCACCTGCACATCCCGGGTCAGGCTCACGATCTCCTGCTGGGTCTTGGGCAGGCCCTTGATCTTGACGTTGACGTTGCCCATCTCCTTCTGCAGCTTGGCGATCTGCTGGTTCAGGGTGGACACCACGTCGGCGCCTTCCTTGTAGGTGCGCAGCAGTTCATCTTTTTTCTGCTTGAGGGCCAGGATCTGGCCTTCCAGGTTCACGCTTTGGGTGAGGACCAATTGGGCTTCCTGGGGCAGATCCACGGAGCCCGATTGGATGCGGAACTGGTTCAGGCGGTTCTCCGCCGCATCGAGCTTGGCCCGCTGCATGGGGAGCTGCTCCTGCATGAAGGCCAGGGTCTGGGAGGCTTCCTCGGCCTTGCGCTCGATGTTCTGGCGCACGTACTGGCTCACGATCTCGTTCAGGATCTCGGCGCCCCGTCCGGAATTCCGGTGCTCGAAACTGAGGCCCAGGATGTTGGTCTGGCGGCCCTTTTCCTCGACTTTCAGCCCCCCGCGGAGGCCGCCGATGGCCGCCAGCACGGGCAGGCGGGTCAGGTTGAAGCGCTGGCCCGGGGCTCCGGTGAGACGGCGCACCTGGAGCACCAGGGGCTGGCCGTCATAGGCGGCCTTGGTGTCCTCGCCCACCTTGCCGGTGGCCAGGACCTTGTGGCCGGGCCCTTCCCAACGGAAGGCGCCCTTGTCCAAGGCGATGATCTCGAACCCTACGCCCCGCATGTAGTTGGGGATCTCGAAGCGTTCGACGGCCAGCTCGGGGGCATCCTTGCGCCCCCGCACCAGGGCATCGCCGATGATCCGGCCGTAGACCGGCGCGGCCTGGATATCCAGGGACAGGGATTCCACGGTGCGCCCCAGCACCAGGTTGCTCTTGATGATCTCGATTTCGGCCGAGGCCCTGGCGGCCTGGTCCAGCAGGCTGTTCAGGGCCTGCATCACCGGGCTGCTGGCGCTGTTCTGCTTGTCCTCGATCTGCAGCATGGCCTCCACCCGGTAGACGGGGCTCTTGCGCCAGCCGTAGTAGAGGCCCATCACCAGCGCCAGCGCCGTGGTGGCCAGGATGATGTAGCGGCCTTCCCACAGATTGGCGAGCATGTCCCCCAGGGAGATCTCGCTTTCATGCTCGGGGGTGTCGGGACGGCTGGGACCCTGGGGGTAGATGTCGCCGGGGGTGATGTCGGGAAGGAGGGTCATGGGTGCCAATCAGGTATGTGCAGTGAGGGCCGAGGTAAGAATGGGGAGGGATGAAGTGCCTCGGGTTTATTCTCGTATGCGGATTCGGTGTTCGTCGATGATCCAGAGCCGCCCACTCAGCGGTTCTTGCAACAACAAGGGGATTGCCGCCGCAATTGTATGAAGTACATGGGCTTTATCTTGCTGTGTCAAGCGAAGGACGATGATTCCTGGATAGTCCCGAGGTGGGTATGCCTGGATATTTGAAAAATCGAGGTCCAAGGTAAGCAGGGCCCTCTCCTCCACGCAGCAGACTTTCGCCAGATCGGGGTCCGGTGCGCCACCCAAGGCTTGGTCAAGGACGGTCATCACGTCATGCCCAGCAGCCAGCAGCATTTGAGCCACTTCCACAGGCAAGTTTTCGTCGACCTTGAATTTCATGCGGCCCGTCCAGTGTGGCGCACCTTCGGAGCTTCGCCTCGCACGCTGGCACCGCGCTCTTGCTTTGTGCTCATGCTGTTTCTGGGAACGGATAGATGCGCTCTCGCGCGATTTCCGCTGAATATGCCAAAGCCGCACGAATGTCCTCGGCCTTGAGACTGGGGTAGCTGGCCGTGATTTCCGCCACATCCAGCCCTGCGGCCAGATTATCCAGCACAACGGCCACCGGGATGCGGGTACCGCGGATGCAAGCCTGTCCGTGGCAAACGTTGGGATCTACGGAAATGTGATCATGCCAATTCATCATGGAAGTGGTCCTTGCTGTGTGGCTCGGTAATTATGAGGCGGTTAGGACCGAGCATCTGTCACAAAATACGTGGAAGACCGCAGAAAGTCCTGTCATGCCCCAAGCAGTCTCCCGGGGATGGCCGTAAAAAACGATAAAAAATAAAAAATTATTAGCCACAAAGGGGCACAAAGTTCACAAAGTTCACAAAGTTCACAAAGTTCACAAAGTTCACAAAGTTCACAAAGTTTACAAAGTTCACAAAGAAAAGCTAAAAAATATAATTTGTTTGTTTTTGTTTTTGTGTTTGTTTTTCTTTGTGTTCTTTGTGCCCCTTTGTGGCTAAATTGTTTTTATTTTATTTTTTATATTATTTTTACCCATTAATTATTTTGTGGCCTTTCGATACTTTGAGGTGAATTGCTGGTTCGGATGAATTTGCGGACTTCGAATTTCTGCGAACCGAAATTGATCAGCATTCCGTGTTCGAACCTCGCGGCCTTGAGGTAGCCCAGGATCTGCGCGTCGTGTTCTGGGGCTAGGTTCTTCACGGCTTTCAACTCGAGCAACAGAACCTCTTCGATCAGCAAATCGGCGTAATAATCCCCGATCGGAGTGCCGTCTTCATCGAACACCCGGATAGGGTGCTGTTGCTCAGCCCGCAATCCGAGTTTCTGCAACCGATGGAGCAGGGCATTCTCATACACCTTCTCCAGATGGCCGCAACCCAGGTAGGTGTGGATGTCATAAGCCGTCTGCCGCACCAGGTCGCACAATGGCTTGATATCCACATCGGCCTCAGAGAAAGGAAGAATAAACCACAAAAACATAAAAAAACAATTTAGCCACAAAGGGGCACAAAGTTCACAAAGAAAAGCTTAAAAAATGTATGTTTTGTTTTTCTTTGTGTTCTTTGTGCCCCTTTGTGGCCAATATTTTATTATTTTGTATTTATTTGTATTTATTTGTTTTTTTATCTTTTTTTATAGTTATTTGTTTATTTTGTGTTCTTTGGGGCGAGTCGGCTGAGCCAGGGCTGGATGGCGCGCTGGATGCGGTCGTGGGCCAGGCGGTGGGCTTCGGCGCCTCCGCGGATGGGGTCGGGGATTTCCTGGTGGCCCGGGGAGAGCCAGTGGCCCAGCAGGAAGACGCGGCCCCTTGCGCTGGGCGCCAGGCGTTCGCAGGCCACTTTTTGCGCCTGGTCCATGACCAGGATCAGGTCGGCGCCGAGGGCCAGGTCCGCGGTCAACTGGCGCCCGAGGTGGGCGGTGATCTCGGAGAGATGGATGCCGTCCCTGGCCATGAGGGCCTTGGCCTCCCGGTGGGCGGGCTGCCCGACGAGGGCATCCAATCCAGCGGAGCTGACCCGGATGCCGGGCCCCAGGGCCTGGCGCAGCATGGCTTCGGCCATGGGGCTGCGGCAGTGGTTGCCTTCGCAAATGACCAGGATGTGGCGGATGTCAGGCAGCATGAAGGGCTTTGCGGGTTCCTACTTGAAGGTCTTGACGTCGGCCGCGACCCCGATGAGCGAGGTCGAGGGCAGGAGCAAGGTCAGGACTTTGTTCCACCGCACCAGGGTGCCGGCGTCCACGTAGATCACGTCCTTGGGCTGCAGCGCGAAGCGGTCCGCCATGACCATGGCCACGGGGCTGTAGGCATCCAGATGGAAGACATCCACGGTGTTTTCCGCCTTGCCGCGGCGCAGGACGTAGACGGACCGGGGGTCGGCGCTGGCCTGGTTGATGCCGCCGGCTTCGGACAGGGCCTGGGCCAGGGTCAGGCGGCCATTGTGGGTGGGAACGGAACTCGGATTGCGGACCTCGCCCATGATATAGACCGAGGATTCATCCCGGTTGTGCACCAGCAGGGAGTCGCCGTCCTTGAGCAGGATCTGGTCGATGCGGTTGCCCCTGGACAGGAGATCCTGGAAGTTCAGGTTCCAGGTGCGTTCGCCGCGGGAAAGCACCAGCCGGCTCTGGTCCGCGGATGGCAGGAACCCGCCGGCGCGATTGATGGCTTCGGAAAGGGTAAAGGGGATATCCGTGACGTTATAGGTGGCGGGATTGCGGACTTCTCCGCCCACATAGACTTTCTGGGAGCGGAAGCCCACGACCTTGACATCCACCTGGGGCCGCTGGAGCACCCGGTTGAGCTTCTCCGTCAGGACATCCCGCACCTGGGTGACCGTGAGGCCGCTGACCTTGATGCGGCCGACGTAGGGGAAGTAGAAATAACCTTCCTCGTCCACCAGCATGCCCGTGGCCGCATCAGTGCGGTACTGGCCCAGGGGCAGCGTGATTTCCGGGTGGTCCCATACCGTGACGAGCAGGATGTCCTGGGGCCCCACCTTGTAGGGCTCGACCTTGGACGCCAGCAGATCGATGCCGGAGACCACCGGGGACGGGGTGCCGTAGGCCACCACCGTCTGGGCGTTGAGGGGCCTCAGGGTGACGAGCTGCCCGTTCATTCGCACGGTGGAATTCTTGTCCAGGCCCGAGGTGCTCATCTTCATGCCGGGCGCGCGGCAGGCGGCCAGCAGGAGGACCGCCGACAGGGCGCCCAGGAGGGCCGGGAATCGGGAGGCGCGGGGCTTGGACTCATGCGGATTCATCGGGACACCTTTGAAAAGACAGTGGGATGCGGAAGCGGGAGACCAGGATTCGGCGGATATGGAGGACAGGAGAACTATATCGGGAATCCCCGCGGGCCGCGTAGCAGGGTCGGGAATATGTGATCAATGCCTGCCAGGAATGGCCACAAGGGGCGGTAAAAGATAAAAAAATCATCTAGCCACAAAGGGGCGCAAAGAACACAAAGAAAAACAAACATGATTTTCTTGATTGCCAAGCAAATTCAGCTATCCATTTTTCACGATTAAAAGCTTTTCCACAGATTCCACCGATTACACAGATTCCCATGTGTCTTCGGGCCAGAAGGAGCAACCTACTGCTCCGCATGGGCCAACCGGTTTTCAGGGCGGCGGCGCTTCCGCACCAAAGGCGCGAGGCCGCCGCCGCCCTGAAAACCCGCACGACGAAGTCGCGCGGCCCCGGCCGAGCCGGGGCGGCCCATGCTACCGGCCAGGAGCGATCTTCTTTTCTCCACTGTTCGCAGTCATCAATCTGTGGAATCTGTGGATTCATGGTTTTTATTGTGTATGGGTATCAAGCGATTTCAGGCTGAGGTTCGTGGGTAATCAGGAAATATTTTTTTAAGCTTTTCTTTGTGAACTTTGTGCCCCTTTGTGGCCAACTTTTTTGTGGCTTTGTTTTCTAACCATTTGGCTGTTTTTGTGGAAATGCCCGGCTCCTGTGGTTGGATTAGGCCATGCGCCGTTATTGGATCTGGGTCCTCCCGCTTTCCGTGGCCGGGGCCATCGTGTGGCTCAGCAGCCGGTCCAGCTATCCCTTCGATGTGGCGCTGCCGGGCTTCCTGGACAAGGTGGCGCACCTGGCGGCCTTCGGCGTCCAGGCTGCCTTCATCGACATCGCCTGGCGGCGCACGCACCCTGCGCTGCCGTTGGTCCGGCGGCGGATCCTGATCTTCATCATCGTGGCGGTCTTCAGCGCCAGCGACGAACTTCATCAGCGCTTCGTGCCCGGACGTTCCTGCGATGTCTACGATTGGCTGGCCGATGCGCTCGGCGCGGGACTGGGCCTGATCCTGTCGGGCTGGCCGCGATCAGTCGAGCGTGGGTAGGAACGGCGGGGCCGGTGGTCTTTTCAACCTAGGCTGAATCACTTTCCGCGCCCCCTTCCCCAGAGATTCCTTTCCATCAACGTGAATAACCGCAACGGGGCGTAGAGGAAGAAAAGGTGTCGGGGAAGGGGCCAGCGGCTCCACTCCTCCAGGCTGGGGTTCAGGAGGAGGTTGAATAGGTGCGACAGCTGTTGGCCAAGGCGTTCGCACAGCGACAGGTCGAGGCGCAGGCGCTGGAGGGGGCCGAGTTCCACAGCCTCCGGGTCGAAGATCATGCGGCTGATCCGCGCCGCGAGCGCCTCGACCCTCGGAGTCGTCTGCGCCCTTTGGATCACGTCATCCGGGAGGGGCGCATCCAGGAGCTGGCGCGCCAGGCACAAACCCAAGGCCAGGCGCCGCAGGCTCCGCATTTCCCCGGCCCTGGACAGCACCCAGTCCCAATCCATCCCCGGTTGCTGGCGGATCAGCTCGGCCACATCCACGAGCCAGGCCAGGCTGCTCCAGTGGTGCTTGCTGCCATGCAGGCAGAGGATCAGCAGCAGTTCCCGGGGCGCGAAGCAGCGCACCCTGCCCTCCCCTAGATCCGTTTCGCCAAGCCGGGCCCACCAGGCGCTGTCGGCGGCCTCCTCGAGCGGATGATCCGCGTCCGTCTTCCAGTGCAGTTCCACCAGCAAGGCGTCATCGCTGGAGGCCATCACCAGGTGATGGGCGGCCTTCGAGCGCAGGAAAGCCGCTTCCAGGGTTGGATCGAGTTCGTGATCGGGCCGGTAGCCGCGCGTCTTCAGCAGTTCCTTGGCGGCCTGAAGATCCTGGGGCCGGATCAGGATGTCCAGGTCGCGGAACCACCGCAGGGCCAGGTCTCCATAGACCGCCGCGGCCAGCGCCGGCCCTTTGAAGGGGATCGCCGGAATGCCATGCGCATCAAGAAGGCGCAGGGTTTCCAGCAGCTCCGCGGCCATGGCGGCGTTCCGCAGGCGCAGCTTTTCGTGATGGGCCCAGAGTTCCACGAAGAAGGGCCGCGGAATGGACGAAGGCGCGATGGCATCCAGGTTCCGGTGCAGCAGCGGAAAGAGGGCATGGCGCGAAGCGAGGCCGCGGAGGTAGTCCCAATCCAGGTCCGCGCCCAGCAGCCCCAGGATCTCCGCGCGCTCCTCCGGCCCGATGGCCAGCCGGGCGCACAACAGCAGCAACCGGGCCTCGGGCCGCAGGGCCGCCGCCAATCCTGATGGTGGATGCCGCTCGTGGATCGTTGCCACCCCGACTGCTCCCCTCACTCCGGCCCGGAAGGAATGAAACATCATGAAAAAACCAATGCGGTTTTCAGAAGACTTCATCTTAGCCACGGAACCCCCGCGCCAAGAATGGACACACCCGATCACTGAAGCGGCCGTAGCCCTTCGAGTTTGGGCGGAGCATCATCCATCGCGTCGGCCTGCGGCCGACATAAGCGGCCGTAGCCCTTCGAGTTTGCGCGGAGCATCATCCATCGCGTCGGCCTGCGGCCGACATAAGCGGCCGTAGCCCTTCGAGTTTGCGCGGAGCATCATCCATCGCGTCGGCCTGCGGCCGACATAAGCGGCCGTAGCCCTTCGAGTTTGCGCGGAGCATCATCCATCGCGTCGGCCTGCGGCCGACATAAGGCGCCGTAACGCACCTTCGATTTTGTGCGGAGCACCATCCATCGCGTCGGCCTGCGGCCGACATAAGCGGCCGTAGCCCTTCGATTTTGCGCGGAGCATCATCCATCGCGTCGGCCTGCGGCCGACATAAGCGGCCGTAGCGAACTAACCAGAAAAGCGCTGGTTATTTCGCAACGGCCGCTAACCTTAACCTCCCATGCCTCGTTCACCTGTCCCATCGCCGCATGCGGCCCGCCGGGCCCTGGCGCAGTTCCCCCACCTGCCCAGGGCGCTGCGGCTGGTGCGGGAATCCGCCGGTCCCCTGATGTGGGTCTCGCTGGGACTGCTGCTCGTGCAGGGATTGCTGCCGGTGGCGCCGGTGCTGCTGATCAAGGCCCTGGTGGAAGCCCTGGTGCGGGGGGGCGAACCTAGATCGGTGCTGGTGCTGGTGGGCCTGCTCGGGATCTCGCTGCTGCTGATGCAGGCGCTGGAAAGCCTGGCCCAATGGGTGCGCACCTTGCAATCCGAGCGGGTCCAGGACCACCTGTCCGGGTTGATCCAGGCCCAGGCCCAGGTGCTGGATCTGGGCTTCCTGGAAACGCCGGAGTACTACGACCAGCTTCACCGGGCCCGGGTGGACGCCCTGACGCGTCCTGTGCTGCTGCTGGAGAACCTGGGCGCGCTGGCGCAGAACGGGATCACCCTGGCGGCCATGGCGGCGCTGCTGTTGCGCTTCGCGCCGTGGCTGCCGCTGCTGCTGGTGGGCTCCATGCTGCCGGCGCTCTGGGTGGTAGCCCGGAACGCCCTGCGCCAGCACGACTGGCGCCTGCGCAGCACGCCAACGGTGCGGAAGACCAACTACCTGGACTGGCTCCTGACCGAACGGACTTCCGCCATGGAGCTGCGGCTCTTCAATCTGGGCGGGCACTACCAGGCGGCCTTCCAGTCCCTTCGCGCGCGCCTCCGGGGCGAACAGGCCGTCCTGGCGGGCCGGGAGATGCGGGCGGAGCTGCTGGCCGGAGCCGTGGCGGTGTGCGGCGTGGTGCTGGGCCTGGCCTGGATGGTCACCCGGACCTTGGCGGCCCGAGCCTCGCTGGGCGATCTGGCGCTGTTCGCCCAGGTGTTCTATCAGGGGCAGCGCCTGCTGCACACCCTGCTGAGCCAGGCCGGGGAAATCTACCGGAACATGCTGTTCCTGGAAAACCTGTTCGGATTCCTGGATCTCAGGCCCCGCATCACGGATCCGCCGCCGCCCGCGCCGTTGTTTGCCGAGGCGGCCCCCTCGCTCCAGTTCGAGGACGTCCGGTTCCGCTATCCGGAGAGCGACCGGTGGGCCCTGGATGGGTTCAGCCTCCAGATCCCAGCGGGCGGAGTGGTGGCCATCGTGGGTGGCAACGGTGCCGGGAAAAGCACCCTCATCAAGCTGCTCTGCCGTTT
The DNA here is from genome assembly GCA_016720465.1 of Holophagaceae bacterium. NCBI lineage: Bacteria > Pseudomonadati > Acidobacteriota > Holophagae > Holophagales > Holophagaceae > Holophagaceae bacterium. Next base: position 316,323 of record JADKKO010000002.1, on the reverse strand, counting down.
CTATGACCCCGACCAGGGCCGGGTCCTGGTGGATGGCAAGAATGTCCGGGACCTGGCCCTGGAGGACCTCCGCCGCCATATCACGGTGCTTTTCCAGGACCCGGTCCACTACCACGCGACCGCGGCGGAAAACATCGCCCAGAGCGATCTGAGCGCCCTGGAGGAGCCCTCGCGCATCCAAGCCGCCGCCCGGGAAGCCGGCGCGGACGCGCCCATCCATCGCCTTCCCCAGGGCTACGACACGCATTTGGGGCATTGGTTCGGCGGAGTGGAACTGAGCGGCGGGGAATGGCAGCGGGTGGCCCTGGCGCGGGCCTTCCTGACTCCGGCGCCCCTGCTGGTCCTGGATGAGCCCACCAGCTCCATGGATTCATGGGCAGAGGGCGACTGGCTGGATCGGTTCAGGGGCCTCGCGGCCGGGCGGACGGTGCTCCTCATCACCCATCGCTTCACCACCGCCATGAAGGCCGACCGCATCCATGTGATGGCCGAAGGCCGCATCGCCGAAGCGGGAACCCACGCGGAGCTGCTGGCCCAGGACGGCCGCTACGCGCACTCCTGGCGCAGGCAGATGGAGGGCAATCTCTGATCGCCGGCCTACCCACGGGCGCCGGCGGTTCAGGCGAGGCATCGGAAAGGGCTTGGATTCCCCATCGCGCTGGAAATGCGCCACCATCTGGGCAGAGGAATGAAGCCGTGCGACCCACTGGTGCCCCCGATGACAGCCAGGCATTGGCCAAGGACACGCGCCTGCGCCTGGCGGAGGCTGTGCGCCTCGACGTCAGGGGGCCCTGGATCCGCCTGGAAACGGGTGGCGTGGCGCTGGAGCTGCCCCGGTCCATCCTGCCGGCGCTCGCCTTTTTCGAGGACGTCCACAGCCTCGAGGAGGGCTGGCGCTTCCTGGCCTCGGGCGCCCTGGGGGCCCAGGGACTCGCCGAGGCCGTGGGCCGGATCATGGCCCTGGCCGAAGCCGGCATCCTGGTTCCCGAACACGGCCTGCCCGCGCGCCGCAGGGATTCCGCCTGGGGCGCCTTCGGCCCCGCCGCCCAGATCCGCATGCTGGAAGACCGCCCGCGCACCACGCGCTACCTGCGGGCCATCCGCCAGACGGTGCGGCCTGGGGACGTGGTGGTGGATGTGGGCACCGGCACCGGCGTCCTGGCCCTCGCGGCGGCGAAGGCAGGCGCTGCGCGGGTCTACGCCATCGAATCCCAGCCCATCGCCGACGCGGCCCTCCAGCTCTTCCAGGGATCGGGATTCGGCGGCCGGATCGTCCTGATGCGTGGCCGCTCCACGGAGCTGGCCCTGCCGGAGCTGGCCGATGTGATGGTGTCGGAGCTGTTCGGCCACGATCCCTTCGGCGAACGCATCCTGGAAACCACCGGGGACGCGGCCTCGCGGTTCCTGAAGCCCGGCGCGCGGCTGATCCCCGCCCGGCTGCGGATCTTCGCCACCCCCGTGGAAGTGCCCGAGCCTCGCCGCCAGGACCTTTTCTTCACGCCCGAGAATCTGGAGCGGTGGGAACGCTGGTACGGCCTGCCCTTGGCCGCCCTGCGAGGTTCCGAAGCCGGCTTCCAACGCGCCTATGTGAATCCCTGGGAGGCCCGGGCCTGGCCCGTTCTCGCGGAACCGATGCTGCTCCATGACCTTCCCCTCGCCGATGCGCCTCCGTCCCCCTCCTGCGAGGTGGACTTGCGTTTCGCCCGGTCCGGCAACCTTGGCGGCCTGCTGGTGCATTTCGAGGCGGACCTCGCCGAAGGCATTTCCCTGTCCACCGCTGCCGCCCAAGTGACCCGGAGGAACCATTGGAAAACACCGCTGTGGCTGTTCCGGGAACCCCGGAGGGTCCGGCGTGGCGGCCGTCTCGCCCTGCGTTCCGAGGTGCGGAATGGAACCATGGAGCTTGGGGTGGATGAATCCTTGTACCGGCGCTGAAAGTGGCGATACTCGGCCTATGTATAAAAAACTTGCGGCCTTCATGGCCATCGGGTGCGTGTTGCTGCTCACGGGGTGCCTGGAATTCGAATCCCAGACCCTCACCTACCGGTACGATGCGAAGACGGACACGCTCCGGATCTTCCAGGTCTACCAGGGCATCTTCGGCGAGGACCGGCCGGACGAGCTTTCGGATAAGGAGCTGGGCCAGCTTCAATCGGTGCTGTCGGGGCAGAGGACGTTCTTCTTCGCCAATTGGATCTGGGAATACGATCGCGATGCGGTGCGCAAGGGGCTGGAGGACCTCGGCAAGCCGGAAGCCCCGCAGGATGCAAAGCTGGAGCCTGCGGCGCGCGCGCAGCGGGAGGCTTTTTTCAACCTGCTGCTGGACAATGTCCAAGTGGAAAACGGAGCCTTCTACCTGGATGGCCAGGGCAAGCTCTGCGGCACCCAGCTCGTCACCGTGTCGCGGTTTTCCAAGCTCATCGTGGCGGGCAATGCGCAGATCCGGCAGCTCCTGAAGAGCGAAGCAGGCAGGGAGAAGATCTCCGCCCAGGAGCGCGCTCTCTTCCTCAAATCCGCCCGGCGCCAGCGGGCCTACATCGCCCTTGAAGGCAACCAGCTCCGCTTCCGGCTCCCCATCGCCCGCGCGGAATTCGATAAATCCTATGGTCCGGATTCCAGCTCGGCAAAGCAGCTGGAATCATTCAAACGCCAGGGCGGCAGCGTGGCTTTCGCGGACAACGAGATGAAGTGGAGCCTCGGCGCGCCCGGGGCGCAGGCCGTCAACCTCACCCTTCCGGGCACGGAAAAGGCCTATGTCCCCAACGCGGTGGACGCCGTGAAAAAGCGCGCGGCCGTCCTTGTGAGCCTGGACGCCGCCGCCGCTGCGCAGGCCTTCGTCTCGGGATCGAAGGTCGAGGGCCGCCAGCAAAACCCCTGAGCAAAGGGATGCGCGATGGCCAGTTTCGGATTGATGCCGGGCTGAATTAAAAAAATCCTGATTATCCCCGAACCTCAGCTTGGAATGGTTTGGCAACGATGCGAGAAAAGGACTTTGAATCCACAGATTCCACCGATTACACAGATTGAATACTGCGAACAGTGAAGAAAACGCTAAGCTCCAACAGGCTGATTTCGGCTCAAATTCGCTTCGCGAGGCGCGCAGCGCCTGCGGGCCGGAGGCCCGCAAATTCAGGTGGCCCGGCGCGAATCACACCTAAGCGTGAGCCCGCCGCCGGGCCACCTGAATTTCATCTGCGACGCTCGCACATGACGAGCCCCTTTGTGCCCTTTGTGGCTTGGTGGTTTTATATCTTTGAATGCAACTTGGGAATCTGTGGAATCTGTGGATGAGTTTTTATTCGTGAAAAACAGGTAGCTGAACTGGCTTGGTAAGTAGGAAAAATTATCTTTTCTTGGCGCCCTCGGCGGTGGGTCTTTTTCTACACTTCAGAACCCAACTTAGCATCAGGCGCCGTGCCGGTTCCGCCTTCTCCGTTGCCTCCGCCCAGCACTTTGTAGAGGGTCACCATGTTCGCGTACTTGGTCCTGCGCAGCGCGATGAGCCCCTGCTGCGCGGCATAAAGGGAACGCTGGGCGTCCAGGACGCTGAGGTACCCATCGATTCCCGCCTGGTAGCGGGCTGTGGCCAGGCGATGGGTGCCTTCCATGGCCTGGACGAGCGCTTCGTGGGCCGCGAGCTGCTCTTCCAGCGTGCTCCGCCGCGCCAGAGCATCGGCCACCTCCCTGAAGGCCACCTGGATGGCCTTTTCGTACTGGGCGAGGGCGATCTCCCGGTCGGCTTTCACCGCCTTGAGATTGGCCCGCCTGGCCCCCATGTCGAAGATCGGGAGCAGGATCTGGGGCGAGAAAGCCCAGGTGCCCGATCCCGATTTGAACAGGCCGGAGAGTTCGCTGCTGGCCGTCCCCACTCCGGCCGTGAGCGTGATGCGCGGGAAGAAGGCCGCGCGGGCCGCGCCGATATTCGCGTTGGCCGCCTTGAGCAGGTTTTCGGCCATGAGGATGTCCGGCCGCCGGGTCAGCACTTCGGCGGGCAGTTGAGGCGAGATGTCCTTGAGCGGATTCAGGCTGCGGAGATCCTCCGGAAGCAGTTCCTTGGGCACGGTCGTGCCGGCCAGGAGGTTCAAGGCGTTCTCGTCCTGGGCCACGATGCTGGTGAAGCGGGCCGCGTCTTCCCTCGCCGTTTCCAGGCTGATCTGGGCGCGGTTGACATCGAGCTCGGAGGAAACCCCGACCTCGAAGCGGCGCCTGATGAGTTTGCTGGAACTCTCCTCGCTCAGCAGCGTTTCACGGGCGAACTTCAGGCTTTCGCGGTCGGCGGCGAGCGTCAGGTAGGCATTCGCGGTCTCGCCCAGCAGCGAGATCTGGGCGCTGCGGCGGGCCTGCTCGGTGGCGAGATACTGCTCCAGGGCGCGGGCTTTCAGGCTGCGGACGCGCCCGAAAAAGTCCAGTTCCCAGGCGCTGACCCCCAGGGCCACGTTGTACTGCGTCTCCGCGGTGGCGTCGCTGGACGAGGTCTTCTGCCGGCTCACGCTGCCGAGCGCGCTCAGGGCCGGAAACAGTTCGGCGCGCTGGATCCGGTAGTACGCCCTCGCCTTCTCGGTATTGAGCGAGGCGATCCGGAGGTCCCGGTTGTTCTGGAGGGCCAGATCCAGGACCTTTCGGAGCCTCGCGTCCAGGTAGAAGTCCTGCCAGGAGATGTCCGAAGCGGCTTGCGGGGCGGGCGCCGCCTCGAGCTGGCCGGAGGCCTTCCCGGGCCAGGCGCTGGGCACTGGAAGCGTGGGCGCCAGGTATTTCGGAGCCATGGACATGCATCCGGCCATGGCCAGCAGCAAAGGAAGGGCGGGCAACACGCGGATCGGCCTCATGGCTGCACCCCTCCGGGATCGGTCGCATCCTCGGCGGGAACCGCCTCCGGGGGCTTTTTCCGGAACAGCTCGGACACCAAGACATAGGCCAGCGGGATGTAGAAGATGGCGATGAAGGTGGCGGTCAGCATGCCGCCGATCACCCCGGTGCCGATGGCGTGCTGGGCTGCGGCGCCGGCGCCGGTGGTGATCGCCATCGGCAGCACGCCGAAGGTGAACGCCAGGGAGGTCATCAGGATGGGCCGCAGCCGCATGCGGGAGGCCTGGAGGGCCGCGTCCAGGAGTCCATGTCCCTGGGCGATCAATTCCTGGGCGAATTGCACGATCAGGATGGCGTTCTTCGCGGCCAGGCCGAGGGTCGTCAACAGTCCGATCTGGAAGTAGACGTCGCTGCTGAGCCCGCGGCCCCAGGTGGCGGCGACCGCTCCAAACACGCCGATGGGGAGGATCAGCAGCACCGAGAAGGGAATGGTCCAGCTCTCGTAGAGCGCCGCCAGGCACAGGAAGATGACCAGCACCGAGAAAGCGTAGAGGGCGGGAGCCTGCGTTCCGGCCTGGCGTTCCTGCAGGGAAAGGCCGGTCCATTCGAAGCCGATGCCGGTGGGCAGCTTGGCCGCGATGTCTTCCATGGCCTTCATGGCGTCCCCGGTGCTGCGGCCCAGGGCGGGCTCGCCATTGATGTTGATGGCGGGGTAGGCATTGAAGCGCTGCAGGTTCGGGGAACCCTGGGTCCATACCCCCGTGGCGAAGGCCGAAAAGGGCACCATGCCGCCGGATTTGTTGGGCACGTAGATCCGGTTCAGGTCCTCCAACTGCATCCGGTGCCGGGCGTCGGCCTGCATGTAGACCCGCTTGACCCGGCCCTGATTGATGAAGTCGTTCACGTAGGAGCCGCCCCAGGCGCTGGAGAGGGTGTCGGCGATGGCCGCCGCGGGGACACCCAGGGCGCCGGCCCGGTCCTGGTCGATGCGGACGCTGTACTCAGGCTGGTCGTCCGCGCCCACGGGGCGCACGCTCTTCAGGTTCGGGTCCTTGGCGGCCATGCCGAGGAGCATGTTGCGGGCCTCCATGAGCTTCCCGTGGCCGACGCCGCCCCGGTCCTGCAATTGGAAGTCGAAGCCGGTGGCGCTGCCCAGTTCGAGGATCGCCGGGGGGGCGAAAACAAAGGCCAGGGCGTCCCGGCGGGCCATCAGCTTGCCCATGGCCCGTTTCAGGACAGCGGCGGCCTTGAGATCCGAACGCTGGCGGAGCTTCCAGTCCTTGAGCTTGAGGAAGGCCATGCCGTTGTTCTGGCCCACTCCGGCCATGCTGAAGCCGGAGACGGACATGATGGATTCCACGGCCTCCTTTTCGTCCACCATGAAGTGCTGCTGGACCTCCTTCATGACCGATTCGGTCCGCTCCAGAGGCGAGCCGGGCGGCAGCTGGACCATGGCCATGAGGATTCCCTGGTCCTCCTCCGGCAGGAAGGCGGTGGGCAGGCGCAGGAACAGGAGCCCTGTCCCCAGGACGATTGCCGCATAGATGGCGAGGTAGCGGGCGCGCTTGCCGAGCACCCGCTCAAGCTGGCTGGTGAAAGTATCGCGGAACCGGTAGTAGGTCCGGTCGAACCACAGGAAAAAGGGCCGGGTGACCTTCCAGCCGTTCTCGGCCGCTTCGTGCCCCTTCGGCACGGACTTCAGGAAGGTCACGCAGAGGGACGGGGTCAGGATCAGCGCCACCACCACCGACAACAGCATGGCGGTGATGAGGGTGAGCGAGAACTGCCGGTAGATGACGCCCGTGGAGCCCCCGAAGAAAGCCATGGGGCCGAACACCGCCGCCAGCACCAGGCCGATGCCGATCAGGGCGCCGGTGATCTGGGCCATGGATTTGCGGGTGGCTTCCAGCACCGGCAGGCCCTCGTCATGCATGACCCGCTCGACGTTCTCCACCACCACGATGGCGTCGTCCACCAGCAGGCCGATGGCCAGCACCATGGCGAACATGGTGAGCATGTTGATGGACATGCCGGCGTACTGGATCACCGCGAAGGTGCCCAGCAGCACCACCGGAACCGCGATGGTGGGGATCAGCGTGGCGCGGAAGTTGCCGAGGAACAGCAGCATCACCAGGAACACCAGGACCACGGCCTCGATGAGGGTCTTCACCACCTCCTCGATGGCCACGCTCACGAAGGGCGTGGTTTCGTAGGGATAGGCCACCGTGACGCTGGCCGGGAAGAACTTCGACATTTCGTCCATCTTGGCTTTGATGCGCTTGGAAGTGTCCAGGGCGTTCGCGCCGGAGGCCAGGCGGACGATCATGCCCGCCACGGGTTTTCCGTTGAGGCTGGTTTCGGAACCGTAGTTCTCGGTGCCCAGTTCGATCCGGGCCACATCCCGGAGATGGATCGTGGAGCCGTCCGGATTGATGCGCAAAGGAATGTCCCCGAACTGCTCGGGCGTCTGCATCAACTCCTGGACATTGATCGTCACGTTCAACTGCTGGCCCTTGACCGCGGGCAGGCCGCCGGCCTGCCCGGCGGAGACCTGGGCGTTGTAGGCCTTGACCGCCGTCCGGATGTCGTTGGGCGTGAGGCGGTATCCGGTCATCTTGTCCTGGTCCAGCCAGAGCCGCATGGCGTACTGGGATCCGAAGGACATGACCTCGCCCACGCCTTCCACCCGGGCCAGCACGGCTTCGATGTTGGAGGACATGTAGTCGCGCAGGTCGTCGGATTTCAGGCTGCCGTCCTCGGAACGGATCGCGACGATCATGAAGAAATTGCGCGTGGACTTGGTGACCCGGATGCCCATCTGCTGCACCACCTGGGGCATGAGCGGCTTGGCCGTTTCCAGCTTGTTCTGGACCATGGCCCAGGCCACGTCCGGATTGCTGCCCGGCTTGAAGGTCAGGGTGACGCTGCCGCGGCCCGACGAATCGCTGCTCGCGGAGAAATAGAGCAGGTTGTCGAGGCCGGTCATCTTCTGTTCGATGATCTGGGTGACGGTGTTCTCCACCGTCTTGGCCGAAGCGCCGGGGTAGAAGGCGTCCACCGTGATGGAGGGAGGCGCCACGGGAGGATACTGGGAAACCGGCAGGGAGCGGATGGCCAGCACCCCGGCGAGCATGATGACGATGGCCACCACCCACGCGAAGATCGGCCGGTCGATGAAGAAATTGACCATGGATCGGCTCCTCTACTTCGACGGCGCGGCGGCGGGCGCCGGCGCAGGCTTGGCCCCGAAGGGGACCGCTTTCACGGGCATTCCCGGCCGGATCTTCTGGAGGCCTTCCATGATCAGGCGGTCCCCCGGCTGGAGGCCCTCCAGGATCAGCCATTGGTCCCCGATGGCCCGCTCCACCCGGAGCATCCTCTGCTCCACCTTGTCGGCGGAGTCCACCACCATGGCGATGGCATTGCCCTTGGGATCCCGGGTGACGCTCCGCTGAGGCACCAGAATGGCGCGCTCATCGACCCCTTCCTCCACGATGGCCCGGACGTACATACCCGGCAGCAGCATGTGCCTGGGATTCGGGAAGACCATGCGGAGGGTCTGGGAGCCCGTGGTGGGATCCACCGTCACATCGGAGAACTTCAGGACTCCCGCCAGGGGATAGGGGGTCCCGTCCTCCATGAGGAGTTTCACCTTGGCCTGGTCCGGCGTGCCGCCCTTGATCCTGCTGGAGGCCAGGTTCCGCTGGATCTGAAGCAGCAGGGCGCTGGACTGGGGTGAATCAACATAGACGGGATCCAATTGCTGGATGGTGGTGAAGGTGGGCCCCTGGTAGGCCGCCGCGAGGGCCCCGGCGGTGACAGTGGATCTCCCGATGCGCCCGGAGATCGGCGCGGTGATCCGCGTGTAGCCGAGGTTGATGCGGGCGGATTCGACGCCGGCCTGCAGCGCCTTCACTTCCGCTGCCGCCTGCTTGTGCGCCGAGGAGGCGTCCTCGTAGTCCTGCTGCCCGACGGCATTGATGGCGAGCAGCTCCTTGAACCGCTCGGCGCGCTTCTGCATCGCCGGCAGATGGGCCTCGGCCCTGGCGAGGTTCGCCAGAGCGCTGTCGTGGGCCGCCTGGTAGGGGCTTGGATCGATCTGGTAAAGGACGTCGCCGGCCTTCACATCGCTGCCTTCGGTGAAGAGCCGCTTTTGGACGATGCCATTGACCTGGGGGTGGACCTCCGCCACCTGGAAGGCGGACACCCGGCCGGGCAGTTCCGAGGCGAGCACCGCCCTTCCGGCCTGGACGGTGATGACGGCCACCTCTGCCGTGGCTTTCGGCAGCTCCTTCCGGCCGCATCCGGTAATCAAAGCCCCGGCCGCCAGTCCGCCCGCGATGGCGATGTTTCCGTAAAGATGCCGGTTCAGCATGGGGGAACCTCCGAGAAGCAGATGCCAGGGTTGATGGAAGGGTGGGGCCTTGCCTGGTCGGATGAGGATCGACCCATCATGGCTCTCCCCCATACCCAAGGCCCTTGAGGGCGAAGCCGGCGATGCGATCCGCCAGGACCGCGGGCGGCTCAGGAGCGGGAAGCGGTTGCCAGATGAGGGCATTCAACCCGGAAGCCAGGCGCTGGACCAGGCACTGGCCGAAAATGCTCTGCCCGATGAAGGAAATTTCGGTGTCCGGCAGATCCGGCTGGAGGGAGGCGATACAGGCCCTGATCACTCGCACCCGCGCGGAAATCCGGTCGATGTACAGCGCCTGCAGCGAGGGCCGGGGGGACCGCATCTCCCGCACGAATAGGCAGATGGAGGCCTCCTTCAACGGATTCCCTTCGCCGGCGAATAAATCCTGCATGATGGAGCCGATGACCGCGCGGAGGGCCTGGGCCGCCAGGCGCGGGCTGTCCCGGATCGCTGCGGGATCCGAATGGACCGGGGCCAGGGGAGTTCCCGGGAATACCTCGAACAGGTGCTGGAAACACCTCAGGTAAAGGCCTTCCTTGTCCCCGAAGTGGTAGCCGATAAGGGAAATCTGCTTTCCCGCTTGGGCGGCGACCTCCCGGATGCTGGTGCCATCGAAGCCCTTCCGGGCAAAACAGTGGATGGCCGCTTCCAGGAGGATCTGGACCGTGTCCTTGGGCTGCGGGGTCGAGGGAAGGCTGGCCACGCCCACTAAATTGATCGTACGATCAACCTAAATCAAGCGATAAAATTACACCGCTTCCCGGCACGTTTCCCAGATTCTCGACGAATTCATCATTAATGACAATTATTATTGATTTATTTGTCATCTGATCGAAAAACAGCGAAGCCCGGCTCCCGCTCAGTCTGTGGCCTACCGTTGGGCGTCCACCATCTGCAGGGGCCGGGGCTGGGTCATGGCTTCCAGGCTCAGGGCCTCGTCGAGCTGGGCGATGTTGAGGTAGCCCTTTTCCAATATGATCTCCCGCACGGAAGCCCCGGTTTCCAGGGCGATCTTGGCGACCTCCGTGGCGCGCTTGTAGCCGATGGCGGGCATGACGGCGGTGACGATGCCGATGCTGTGCTCCACCAGATCGCGGCAGCGTTCGCGGTTGGCGGTGATGCCCGTGATGCACTTGGTGGTGAGCACATTCACGGCGGCGGTCAGCATGCGCAGGCTGTTGGCCAGGCTGTAGGCCAGGATGGGCTCCATCACGTTGAGCTGCAATTGGCCCGCTTCGGCGGCCAGGGTGATGGTCAGATCGTTGCCAATGACCGAGAAGGCCACCTGGTTGACTACCTCCGGGATCACCGGGTTCACCTTGCCGGGCATGATGCTGCTGCCGGGCTGCATGGCCGGCAGGTTGATCTCGCCGAAACCGCAGCGGGGGCCGCTGCTGAGCAGGCGCAGATCGTTGCAGAGCTTGCTGAGCTTCACCGCCGCGCGCTTCACGACGCCCGAGAACATCACGAAGGCGCCGGTATCCGGAGTCGCTTCCACGAGGTTTTCCGCCAGCACGATCTCCAGTCCGGTGTTCCGGCGCAGCTCCTCCACCACGGTCTTGGGGTAGCGCGGATCGGCGCAGATGCCCGTGCCGATGGCCGTGCCGCCCATGTTCACTTCCAGGAAGAGGCGGGCGGTCTCCCGCAGCCGGTCGATGTCCTCGCCGGTGGTGATGGCGTAGGCCTCGAATTCCTGGCCCAGGGTCATGGGCACCGCGTCCTGGAGCTGGGTGCGCCCCATCTTGATGACATCGCTGAATTCCCGGCCCTTGGCGTGGAGCGCCGCCTTCAGCTTCTCCATGGCCTCCAGCAGCGTCTTGAGCATGAAGATGGTCGAGATCCGCAGGGCCGTGGGATAGACATCGTTGGTGCTCTGGCCCAGATTGACGTGATCGTTGGGGTGGCACTTCGCGTAATCGCCGCGTTTGTGGCCCATCAGCTCCAGCGCGCGGTTGGCGATCACTTCATTGGCGTTCATGTTGGTGGAGGTGCCCGCGCCGCCCTGCACCATGTCCGTGGGGAAGTGGCCGTGCCAGTGGCCGTCGATGATTTCGCGGCAGGCGGTGTCGATGGCCCTGGCGATGGCTGGATCCAGCAGGCCCAGGCGGGCGTTGGCCCGGGCCGCGGCCTGCTTGACCAGGGCCAGGGACCGCACCATGGCTGGAAAATGGCTGACGGGCGTCCCAGTGATCGGGAAATTCTGCACCGCGCGCAGGGTCTGGACGCCGAACAGGGCATCGCTGGGCACGTCCATGGGCCCGATGAGATCCGACTCCGGCCGGGTCGAGCCGCTGGCGTAGGCCTGTTCCCGGCCCATGCGGCCGCTGCCGGTGTAGACCAGCCGCCGATGCAGCACATTGGCCACTTTGCTGAGAATGGCGATGGCCGCGCCGCCGTCCTGGTTCAATCGTCCCAGCACCAGCTCCCGGTCCAGCTCCAGCAGCACCGCATCGGAATGCGCCCGGGCCGAAGCGGTGTGGGCCGAAGCGGTGAGGAAAACCTGTTCCCCGGCCGCATCCCCGGGCCCCAGCAGGATGAGCGGTTCGGGTCCGTCGCCATTGTCCCGGGTGACCTCGACCTTGCCCTCGGCGATGACGAAGCAGGCCCGGCGGACCTCGCCCTGCTGGAACAGGTAAGCGCCGGCCGCGAGCTCACGGATGGTCGTGGCGCTGGCCACCAGATCCAGATGGGACTCCGACAGCCCGGAGAAGATCTCCGTGCGACGCAGAATGGATTTCACTGCTTCCATGACCGACCTCCTGCCGGACACGAAACCGGCTGGACCATGCTAACGCGGCCGGAATGCCGGTCCGCGGGACCCGGGAAAGCCTCAGAGATCCGCGCCCGGCAATGTGACGGGAATCATAGGCGCACCTGCGGGGAGGCCCTGGGCCGGATACATTCGAAGAAGCCAAGGGTGCCGGTTCACGTCTGCCTTCCAGGACGCGGAGTTCCGGCCACCCGGATCGGAGCCCCCATGAAGACCTTCGATTTCAAGATCGATCCCCTGACGGGCGAGGAATATCTCGAAGTCCACCTGAGCGGCCGGCAGCTCCTGAACGACCCGCACCTGAACAAGGCCTCGGCTTTCACCGAAGAGGAACGCCTCAGCCTGGGCCTGGACGGACTGGTGAGCTCGGGCGTTTCCACCATGGCAATCCAATTGGACCGGGCCCTGGAATCCTTCCGCCGCAAACCCGACGATCTCGAACGCTACCTGTACCTGATCGGCCTCCAGGACCGCAGCGAGCCCCTGTTCTACCGCCTGCTGGTGGACAACCTCATCGAGATGGTGCCCATCATCTACACGCCCACCGTGGGCCAGGCCTGCCTGCAGATGAGCCACATCCAGCGCCGCTTCCGCGGGGTCTACATCACCCCCGCGAACATCGCCAACATCGACCAGATCTTCCAGAGCATCTCCCTGCCCCACGTCTATCTGATCGTGGTCACGGACGGCGAGCGGATCCTGGGCCTGGGCGACCTGGGTTCCGACGGCATGGGCATCCCCGTGGGCAAGGTGAGCCTTTATGTCGCCGCCGGCGGCCTGCACCCTGCGATCTGCCTGCCCATCAGCCTGGATGTGGGCACGAACAACGAGCGCCTGCTGAACGATCCGCTCTACCTGGGCTACCGGCACCGCCGCCTGGAAGGCGACGCCTACGACGAGATCGTGGAGAAATTCGTGCTGGGCGTGCGGCGCAATTTCCCCGATGCGCTGCTTCAGTGGGAGGACTTCGCCAAGCACAAGGCCTTCAACAATCTCGAACGCTACCGCGACCGGATCCTGTCCTTCAATGATGACATCCAGGGCACCGGCGCCACGGCCCTGGCGGCGCTCATGACCGCCATGCGCATCAAAAAGGAATCCTTCAAGGACCAGCGCTTCGTCATCGTGGGCCTGGGCCAGGCGGGCACCGGCGTAGGGTTGAACATCCGCGCCCAGCTCAAGGCGGAGGGCCTGAACGAAGAAGAAATCCGCACGCGCATCTTTGCGGTGGAGCAGCAGGGGCTCCTGGTGGAAGGGGACCCCAAGCTGGAGGCGCCGCAGCTTCCCTTCGCCCAGAGCCGCGCCAATCTAGCCGGATGGACCTCCAGCGGTTCCGGAACGTTCACCCTCGCCGACGTGGTCCGCCACGCGAAACCCACGGTGCTGATCGGCGTCACCGCCCAGCCCGGGCTCTTCAGCGAGGCCATCCTGGCCCAGGTGGCCCGGAACACCCGAAGACCCGTGATCCTGGCGCTCTCCAATCCCACCTCTCGCACCGAATGCACGCCCGAAGAAGTCGCCCGCGCCACCGACGGCCAGGGCCTCATCGCCACCGGCAGCCCCTTCGATCCCATCGAATGGAAGGGCCGCACCCTGCGGGTCTCCCAGTGCAACAATCTGTACGTTTTCCCTGGCATGGGTCTGGGCGCCCTGGTGTCCAAGGCCACCAAGATCACCGACGGGATGTTCCTGGCGGGCACCCGGGCCATCAGCGCCATGGTCACAAAGCAGCAGGAAGCCGAGGGCATGCTGCTGCCGCCCATGCAGGACATCCGCGAAGTCTCGGTGGCGGTGGCGGTGGCGGTGGGCCGCGAGGCCCGGGACCACGGCCTGGCCCGGCGGGTGGATGACCTGACCCTGGAAAAGCTGGTCCGCAAGGCCCAGTGGAACCCTGCCTATGCGCCCTACCGGCCGGGCCCGGAGCTGCGGAGATGAGCCCTGCGGGCTGCGGAGCGCCCGAAGTGTGACTTTGGTCCCAGAGCCACTGGGATATGGTTGAAAACATTGAAAAACCTGATGCCCCGCCCAAGGCAGGCCTGTCAAGGCTGGACAACCGCATCCATCCCCTTCGGGCGATGGCAATACCCCGCGCGGCCTGGATGCTTCAACCGGACGGGCGCCCATTCCCTGGAGAGCGAATCATGGCCAACTCATTGGATTACGCGGGCCTCAGCCTCATGGATGCCCTGGACCTGGCGATTCTCGTGGAGGAAGAGGCCCAGGAACGCTACGAGGAATTCGCCCATCAGATGAGCACCCACCGCACCCCCGAGGCGGCAAAATTCTTCCTGCTCATGGAGCAGAACGAAGCCCGGCACCGGGTCGTCCTGACCGCGCGCCGGAAAAAGCTGTTCGGCGCCGCCCCGCGCCGCGTGACCCGGGAAATGCTTTGGGATGTCGAAGCCCCGGAATACGACGGCGCCCGCGCCTTCATGACGGTGCGGCAGGCGCTCCACGTGGTCATGGCCGCCGAGACGAAGGCCCATGATTTTTTCGACCGCACTCTGAAGCACATCACCGACCCAGAAGTCCGGGTCCTCTTCGAGGAGCTTCGCGCCGAAGAATGCGAACACCAGGAGGCCGTCCGGATCGAACTGGCCAAGCTCCCGCCTGGCCCCGACCCCGATCCCGAGGTCTACGCCGACGCGCCCAACGCCCAGTAGCTGCCACGCGTCTCATATGAGTTTGCATTCAAAAAGATAAAATTCACCACCAAGACACGAAAACACCAAGCAAACACCAAGCTCCAACATGGCTGATTTCGGCTCAAAATCGCTTCGCGAGGCGCGTAGCGCCTGCGGGCCGAAGGCCCGCAAATTCAGGTGGCCCGGCGCGGATCACACCTAAGCGTGAGCCCGCCGCCGGGCCACCTGAATTTCATCTGCGAAGCTCGCACATGACGGGTCTCTTTGTGCCCTTTGTGGCTTGGTGGTTCTATTTCGTTGAACGCAACTTGGTATCAAGGCCAGCCTTCCCCGGGGAAGGCGCCTGTTTCGTGGAACCGCTGCAGCAGCCTTTCTTTTTCGGCAAACAGCGCGACGGCCCAATCGGCGAGCGCGGAATCGTCCAGGGGCAGGTCCGGAACGGCGAATCTGCGCACGTGCAGGTGCACCTTCCGGGGGCTCCCCTTCAGGAGTTCCCAGAGTTTCAGCACCGATCCTTCGTGGGCGATGGTCACATCGTAGACGGCCTGGATATGGCTTCCCAGGCCCCGCACCGACGCCACGAAGCCCTTGGTGCGGGGGAACATCACGTGGCTGGTGGAGGCCAGGTCCAGGCTCGACATGTACCGCTGGCTGGCTTCCAGTTTCCTGGGAGTGAGGCGGGTCCCCTCCAGGAAGGAGACGAGCCAGATCGGGATCTTGTTGTCCTTCACTTTCGCGAACGTCCTCTCGACCGAAGCGCGGTCGGCGGTCCAGTTCCGTTTCACGAAAATGCAATCCAGGAACAGCATGCCCCAGCCGACGCCGGGCAGGTACTTGAGCACATCCTTCACGAACCATTTCATGTCGCCCAGCCGGCCTTTGCGCGCCCCCAGGCAGAGCAGCATGGCGATGTCCGAATAATCCCGGTGGTTCGCCACCACGATCGCATTCTCGTCCCGCGGCACGGCGTCGCCGGTGATCACCGCCTGGACGCCCTGCCAGCGCTCGGTGTAGACCACGAACCAGCCCCACCAGGTGTCTGCGCAGAACCGATTGAAAGCCCGGAACTGCTTGCGGGAAAAAGGCAGGATCACGAGGCTCGACATCTGGAAAAAGTTGATGGCGAGCAGCGAGGCGATGAGGAAGCCGCCACCGGCGATCCCAGTCAGATATCGAATCCACTTCATGGAACTACCCTGCCATGGATGGGCGGCCGGGAAGAAGCGGCAGATTCCCATGCGGCCGGCGGCGGCCCCGGAGAAAAGTATCGATGCCTCCACGAGGTTTCGGCAGCATAGTGTTCACATCCAGCATCAGATTGGACTGTCCGCATGAATGTTCCGGCAAAGCGACCAGGACCCTCCGGCCGAATCCCGGTGGCGATATTCGTGGCCATCGCCTTTACGCTGCTGGGCGCGGGGTATTGGTATTACCGCCGGGAGACCCAGGACCTCCGCCGGGTGAAAAATGAAGAACTCGCCGCCATCGGTGCGTTGAAATCCGGACAGATCCAGCAGTGGCGCAAGGAGCGGCTGGCCGATGCCCAGCGCTTCGCCGGAGGGCCCCTGCTGAGCCGGGTCGCCGCCGAATTCCTTCGTGATCCCGCTTCCCCGGAACATCGGGCAGAGGTGATGAAGCAGCTGAAGCTCGACCGGATGGGCGACCAATACGACGAAGTGCTGCTGTTCACCCTGGACGGCCGCATCGCGCTCAGCACCAAGGAGGCTCCGGAGCCGGTCAGCCTTGCCACTCGGCGGTTCGTCGAAGCGTCGCTGGCCAGCGGGAAACCCCTGATCTCCGGCTTTTCCCGCGAGCCGGGCGGCGTCCAGATCGAAGTGGCTGGAGTCGTGCGCGACGCCGGGGGACAGCCGCTGGCGGTGCTGGTCCTGCGCTGCCACGCCGAAGCCTACCTCTTTCCCCTGATCCAATCCTGGCCCACGCCGAGCCCCAGCGCCGAGACCCTGCTGGTCCAGCGGGACGGCGGCGAGGTGCTGTATTTGAACGAGCTCCGCCATGGTTCGAAAACCGCCATGGCCTTGCGTGTTCCCATGGGCAGGACCGGCCTCGTGGAGGCGCAGGCGCTGCTCGGCAGGCGTGGCGAGATCCAGGGCCGGGATTACCGGAATGTGGAGGTGCTGGCGGATCTGCGCCCGATCCCGGATTCGCCCTGGTTCATGGTGGCCAAGGTGGATGCGGGGGAAATCCTGGCCGAAGCCCGCTACCGGGCCGGCATGATCAGCCTCATGGTCAGCTCGCTGATCCTGCTCGCCGCCGTCGCGACGGCCTACGTGTACCGGCACCGGCAGGCGGACATCTTCCGGGACCTCTACGACTCGGAACGCCAGCGCCGGGAGGCTCGGCGAACCACCCGCGCGACCCTCTACAATATCGGCGAGGGCGTCATTTCCACGGACCGGGAAGGCCTGGTGCGGGAGCTGAATCCGGCAGCCGGGAAACTCACCGGATGGTCCGAAGCCGAGGCCCAGGGCCAACCGCTGGAGCAGGTCTTCCGAGCCATCCACGAGGACACCAGGGCCGCTGTGGAAGACCCGGTGGACCAGGTCCTGCGGACGGACGCGGCGGTGGCCGAGGAGGGCCAGACGCTGTTGATCGCCCGGGACGGATCCGAACGGTCCATCGCCTTCAGCGCGGCACCCATCCGCGACGACGGCGGAACCATCAGCGACGTGGTGCTGGTCTTCAGCGACCGGACCATCGAGCGCGCGGCCCGGGCGGAGCTGCGGAGGAACGAACAGCGGTTGAGGACCATCATCGAAGCCGAGCCGGAATGCGTGAAGCTCGTGGACCCGAGGGGCAACCTGGTGGAGATGAACCCTGCGGGCCTCGCCATGCTCGAAGCCGGGTCACTGCGGGAAGTCCAGGCGCGGGGCCTCATGGACTTCATCCTGCCCGAGCATCACGCCTCCTTCAGGGCGCTGCACACGCGCGTGATGGACGGCGAAAGCGGCACGCTGGCGTTCGAAGTCGCAGGATTGAAGGGCGCGCGGCGATGGCTCGAGACCCACGCGGTGCCCCTCCGTGGCGCGAACGGCAAGGTCTCGATGCTGCTGGGCATCACCCGCGACATCACCGAGCGCAAGGCCGCCGAGGAGGGGGTGCTTCAGCGGAGCCGGCAATTGGCGGTTCTTTCCGAAGCGAGCGTGCGCATCAACACGGTGCTGGAAGCCCCGGCGGTGCTGCGCCAGCTCGTCACCACCGCCATGGAGCTGACCGGCGCCACCGACGGGACCGCGGCACAACTTGTTGAAGGAAGGATGGTCTTCAAGGAATACAACCTCCAGGGCAGATGGATGCCGATCGAGTTCGAGTTCGAGGCCGGGTACGGGGTTCCCGGCTGGGTGATCCAGACCCGGGCGCCCTACGTGACCAACGAGGCCGACCACGATCCCCACGTCATCCCCGAGAACCAAAAAGCCTTGGGCTACCGCAACCTGGCGGATGTCCCCATCATCAGCCGCCAGGGCGTGTTGCTGGGCTGTTTCGAGATCCACAACAAGCCCGGCGGCTTCAGCGACGCCGACCTGTCCATGCTCATGGGCCTGGCGGCCAGTGCGGCCATCGCCCTGGAGAATTCTGGACTGCTGGCCGATCGCAAGCTGGCCGAGGAAGCGCTGCGCCGCTCGGAGACGAAATTCAGGACCTTGTTCGACTCGTCTCCCGATGGCGTGATGCTCCTGGATGAGCGCGGGTTTTTCGACTGCAACCAGGTGGCCCTGGGGATCTTCGGCTGCGCCAGCCTGGAGGAGTTCTGTTCGAAACACCCGTCCGACCTTTCCCCTGAGTTCCAGCCGAACGGCCTCGATTCCCGGACCCTGGCCAATGAACGGATCGCCACGGCCATGGCGACCGGCTACCAGCGCTTCGAATGGGTGCATAAACGGGCCGACACCGGCGCCATCTTCCCCGCCGAGGTGCTGCTCAATTCCCTGGAGTTGGGGGGGCGAAGGGTGCTGCAGGCGGTGGTCCGCGACATCAGCGAACGCAGGAATGCGGAAAAAGCGCTGGTCGAGAGCCACGAACGGTTCGAATTGGCGAACCGGGCGACCTTCAATGTCATCTGGGATTGGGATCTCAGGGAGGACACCTTCTGGCGGAACGACAATTTCGAAAAGCTGTTTGGGTATTCCAGGGATGAAATGGAGGAGGGCTACCAGTCCTCCGCCAGCCGCATCCACCCGGAGGATCTGGCCAGCGTGGATGCGGGCCTGCGAGTGGCCTTGAAAAATAGGAAGAGCATGTTCTGGGCCGACCAGTACCGGTTCCGCCGCAAGGATGGATCCTACGCGACGGTGGAGGACCGGGCCATCATCACCCGGGACGCCGACGGCCTGGCGGTCCGCATGCTGGGCGCCATGCAGGACATTTCCGAGCGGAAGCAGGCGGAACGTGCGTTGCGCGAGAACGAAACCAGGCTTCGGATGATCATCGAGCACAGCACCCAGCTCTTTTTCTCCCACACGCCCGAGAACATGCTCACCTACGTCAGTCCGCAGATAGAAACCTTCCTCGACATCTCGCCGGACGATACTTTCCGGCCCTGGACGGAATTCCTGACGGACAATCCGGCCAATGCCATCGGACTGGACCTCACGCGCGTGGCCATCGAGACCGGCGAACGCCAGCGTCCTTACGAATTGGAGCTGCGGTCCAACCGCGGCAGGAAGCTCTGGGTCGAGGTCCACGAAACACCTGTGGTGGAACAGGGCAGGACGATCGCCATGGTCGGCGCGCTCACCGACATCACCGAGAGCAAGCGGGCCCATGACCAACTGGTGCTGCAGAGCAGCGCGCTGGAAGCTTCTGCCAACGCCATCGTGATCACCGACCGCCAGGGTTCGATCGAATGGGCCAACCCGGCCTTCACCAGGATCACCGGCTACGGCCTGGCGGAAGCCGTCGGCAAACGCACCGGGGACCTGGTCAGATCCGGGAAATACGACCGGGACTTCTACCGGACCATGTGGGACACCATCCTCGCAGGCGAGGTCTGGCGCGGCGAAATCATCAACCGGAGGAAGGATGGTTCCCTCTACACCGAGGACATGACCATCACTCCCCTGAAGGACGACAGTGGCGGAATAACCCATTTCCTCGCGGTCAAGCAGGACATCACCGAACGGGTCGAGGCCCAGCGCAATCTGCAGCAGTACACCGAACGGCTGGAGGCCATGCGGGAAATCGACGCGGCGCTGCTCGGCGCGCGTTCCACCACGGAGCTGGCGCAGGGCGCGCTGAGCCGGCTCCGCCATATCGTGCCCTTCGAGCGCGCCGCGATGGTGCTGTTCAACGAGGGGCCGACCGAAGGCACCTT
Source organism: Holophagaceae bacterium (assembly GCA_016720465.1). Taxonomy (NCBI): domain Bacteria; kingdom Pseudomonadati; phylum Acidobacteriota; class Holophagae; order Holophagales; family Holophagaceae; species Holophagaceae bacterium. The sequence continues at coordinate 296,356 of JADKKO010000002.1, read as the reverse complement.
GCTCGCGGTGGACCAGGACCAATCCTGGCTGCCCCTCGCCGGCGACGTCCGGCCCATCGGCGATTTCCATGATTTGAAGGATCTTTTTTCGGCGCCCTTCGTGGACCTGAGGGATTTGAGCGAGATCCGGGGCTGCGCAGTGGAGGAGCTGATGCTCTCCCAGGGTCTCCGCAACCTGGTCTACATCCCCATGGAAAGCGAGGGAACGGCTTTGGGGTTCGTGGCCCTGTCCACCACCGCTCCGGGGACCCTGACGCCTGAGCACGCTGAAATCGCCCGGGACATGACCGACCAGCTCGTGGTCGCCATCCAGCACACGCGGCTGCGGGAGGAGCTCGAGCGCTCCAACCAGCAGCTCGAGTCCAAGGTGGAACAACGCACGGCTGACCTGCGCACCACCGTGGCCACCATGCAGATCCTGGAGGGGGAACTGCGGCAGCGGGAGGCCGAGGCCCGGGCGGCGAACGAGGCGAAATCCAGGTTCCTGGCCTCCATGAGCCATGAGCTCCGCACGCCGCTCATCGGCGTGACCGGGATGCTGGAAGTGCTCACGCAAAGCGAGCTCGACCCGGAACAGCGCCAAGTGGCGGCCATCATCCACGATTCGTCCGAGAGCTTGCTGCAGATCATCGGCGACATCCTCGATTTCTCGAAGATCGAAGCCAACAAGCTGGAACTGGTCGCCCAGACCTTCTCGGCGAAGGCCTTGGCGGAATCCGTCGCGCAGATGTTCAAATCCGCCATCTCCGCCAAGGGCCTGATGTTCAACCTGGAGCTGGATCCGCGCCTTGCGGCTGCCCACGTGGGCGACTCGCTCCGCATCCGGCAGATCCTGAACAATTTCATGAGCAATGCGGTGAAATTCACGGAAAGCGGCTCCATCACCCTGAGGCTCCGGTCGGTGGAGGCGAAAAACGGCCGTGAGCAATTGGCTTTCGAAGTGCAGGACACGGGGATCGGCGTGTCCCTGGAAAACCAGGCGAACCTCTTCGAGCCCTTCACCCAGGCCGAAGCCAGCACCACGCGGCGCTTCGGGGGGACGGGATTGGGCCTGGTCATCTGCCGTCGCCTGGCGGAACTGATGGGCGGGAGCCTGGCCATGCAGAGCGCCTTGAACCAGGGCACCACCCTGACGCTGTCGGTGGAGCTGCCTGTGGGGAGCGTGCAGGACATCGAGAATCCAGACTTGTTGGACGCATCGAAGGCCTTCGGGGCACGGCCGGCCCCCAGCATCGAGGCAGCGGAACAGGAGCGCAGCCTGGTCCTCTTGGCCGAGGACCATCCCACCAACCGCCTCGTGCTCACCCAGCAGGTGGCCCGGGCCGGCTTCGCCCTGGAAATCGCCGGGGATGGGCAGGAGGCCTTCGAGAAATGGCAGAGCGGACGCTTCGCCCTGATCCTGACCGACCTCCACATGCCGCGCATGGACGGCTACCAGTTGACCAAGGCCGTGCGGGATTGGGAGCTCGCCCACGGTTTGCCCAGGACGCCTCTCCTGGCCATCACGGCCAATGCGGTGGGCGGCGAGGCATCCCGATGCCTGGAGCTGGGCATGGACGATTACCTGATCAAGCCCGTGACCATTCCCTTGCTGGCATCCAAGCTGCGCCGATGGCTGCCCCATGCGGAGCCGGGGGGCGAGCTGCCGCCTTCTGCGCCGGACAGCGGGCCCGGACCCATACCCATGGACCGAAGGCCGGGCCTGGACACCGCACGGTTGCTGGACCTGTGCCGTGGGGATGCCGCGGGCGCCCAGGAGATCCTGGATGATTTCATCGCGGCTACGGTAGCCGACCTGCGCACGCTGCAGGACAGCCTCCGGAACCAGGACCTGCCCTGCATCCAGCGGCAAAGCCACCGCATCAAAGGTTCCAGCGCCATGATCGGCGCCCGCGACTTGGCCGACCGGGCCGCGAAGCTGGAAACCTGCGCCATGGCCGAGCCAGCCGATTGGGCTGCGATCAAGGACCAGCTTGCGGGAGTGCAGGAAGCCCTTGTTGCCTTGGAAAGGCCCCGTTGAAGTCCAAATGGCATGGGCGGATTCATACCAAGTTGCATTCAAAGATATAGAACCACCAAGCCACAAAGGGCACAAAGGGACTCGTCATGTGCGAGCTTCGCAGATGAAATTCAGGTGGCCCGGCGGCGGGCTCACGCTTAGGTGTGATCCGCGCCGGGCCACCTGAATTTGCGGGCCTTCGGCCGCAGGCGCTACGCGCCTCGCGAAGCAATTTTGAGCCGAAATCAGCCATGTTGGAGCTTGGCGCTTGCTTGGTGACTTGGCGTCTTGGTGGTGAATTTTTATCTTTTCGAATGCAAACTCGTATCAGTACCCGTACTTGCCGATGAGCAGCTTCAAGCGCTCGCGCGTTTCGGCGGGAACCAGTTCCGGCGCCGTCATGAAGGCGGTGGAAAGGGCGCTGTGGGCGGGTTCGGATGCGGGCGGGCCGCCGGCGAGATCCGCGACCACGCGCCGGAGCAAGGCTTGCGCCTTGGCCACGTTGGCCCCCATGACGGCCATGATGTCGTGGGCGTCCGCGGCTTCGGGGACGTCCCGCCAGGCGTCGAAGTCCGTGACCAGGGCGATGGTTGCGAAGGCCAGTTCCGCCTCGCGCGCGAGCTTGGCCTCGGTCGCCTGGGTCATGCCGATGAAATCCGCGCCCCAGGATTGATGGAGCCTTGATTCGGCGCGGGTGCTGAAGGCCGGGCCTTCCATGCAGACGTAGGTGCCGCCGTTCTCCAGGGGCAGGTCCAGGGAACGCCCCGCCTCCATGAGCTTGCCCCGGAGCCAGGCCGAGGTCGGATCCGCAAAGCCCACGTGGGCGGCCAGGCCGTGGCCGAAAAAGGTGCTGGGCCGCAGGTGGGTGCGGTCGATGAACTGATCCGGCAGACGGAGGCAGCCCGGTTCATGCCGTTCCTGGAGGCTGCCCACCGCGCTCACGGAAATCAGGATTTCGCAGCCCGCGGATTTGAGAGCCCAGATATTGGCGCGGTAATTCACCTCGCTGGGCGTCAGCCGGTGGCCCACGCCATGGCGGCTCATGAAAGCCACGGGCACGCCGTCCAGCTTGCCCTCCACCAGGGGATCGGTGGGCTGGCCGAAAGGAGTCTCCACCACGCGCTGGGTCGTGTCCTGCACGCCCGACATGGCGTAAAGCCCGCTGCCGCCGATGATGCCGATAGGAGAAGTCATGGGTCCGCCGAAAGGTAAGGCCACAGATGAACATGGATGAGGAAAGAGATAAACACGGAAAAAATAAGCGGCTGATTTCGCAGGTGAAAAGCTCTTTATCCACAGTTTGCGCCGATTCACACAGATTGAAATTCGCAGGGCCTAGCGCCAGGATGCCGCCTCAAGTCATCCTGGATTTATGTCCCCACAGGCGGATCCACGATGACCAAAACTCGAAGCATCACGGCCAGGGCCCTGTCCCGCCTGTGGTTCCGGACGCTGCGCGTGGAAGGCCCTGGACTCCCCGCGGGGCCGGTGCTGGTGGTGGTGAACCATCCCAATGGCCTGCTGGATCCCTTGGTGGTCTCGGCGCTGGTGGCGCCATCGCCCTGCTTCCTGGCCAAGTCCACGCTCTGGCGGATGCTGCCCCTGCGGCCCCTCCTGGCCATTTTCCAAGCCATTCCGGTGGAGCGGGCCCAGGACACCGACGACACGGAGTCCCGCGCCAGGGCTACGGCCAAGGCCTTCGCGGCGGTGCACCGGGCCTTCGAAAAGGGAGAGCGGGTCGGGCTTTTCCCGGAAGGCATCAGCCACGGCAATGCCTGGCTGGCCCCCCTGAAAACCGGCGCCGCCCGCATGGCCCTGTCGAGCCGGATTTCTCCGGCCTTGGTGCCCGCAGGCCTCGTGTATGGGCGGCGGGAACTCTTCCGCCACAATGCGCTGCTGCGGCTCGGCGCGCCCATCGAATACGGGGACCTGGTGCCGAAGGGCGATGACCCGGGATCAGTGATCGAACTCACGGCGCGGATCCGCCAGGCCCTGCTGCCCCTCACGCTCCATGGTCCGGAAGAAGCCCTTCAGAGGCTGGCCGAGGATCTCGCCTGGCTGCTGGCCGAAGCCCCCCAAGACCGGGCGGACCTGGAAACCTTGCGCCATCGCACCCAATCCCTGCTCCCGGCCTTGGCGGCCCTTGGGGAGGGGGACCGTGCCAAGCTCCGGTCCCGGGTGGACGAGGCCCATCAATGGCTCCAGGAGAAAGGCCTGCGGCCTGACCAGGTGGGCTTCCCCTACCCCGGAGCCCAGGTGCGCGCCTGGATCGGAAAAGCGCTTCTGCATCATGGGTTCGCCCTGTTGCTTGCTCCGGCGGCCCTGCTTTTCTGGCCTCCCTACCGATTCATTGGATGGCTCGCCAACCGCCTGACGGACGAATTGGACCAGACCGCCACCTACAAGTTGCTGGGGGGCCTGCTGTTCATGCCCGCCTGGGCCGCGCTGCTCCTGGGCCTGGCGATCTGGCTCTGGGGGCTGGCAGGGGCTGCATTCGTGCCGGCCTTGGCGATCCTGGCTTTCCTGAGCCTGCCCTTGTCCGAACGCCTCAGGGAGGATTGGCAGGCCATCCGGGGGTATCGCCTGCGCAGGCATCCCGACGTGGCGGGCCTGATGAAAGCGAAGGAAGAATTGCTCGACGCCTTCCCGCAATTGCGCTGAAAAAAACCGGTTCCAGGCTGGTCAAAGACCGGCCGCGGAATACCTGGGAAGTGGATGGGGCCAAAGACCGGCCTTGCGATCTTATCCAGGACTGCTGCAGCTTCCTCACTCAAAGGGGACGGCGCAATGGAGAAGCCACTGCCGGTATCGGCGGGATCAATCACCTTGCCCGATCTCAGCCAAACAGCCATCTGGCGTTGCGCCAGTGGGTAATTTGCGGAACCATCCAACAGCATTCCGTGAGTCGCTGGTGTGGCCGTAGTACCGAATTGGAAGATTCCTTCGGTCGGGCCAGCGCTCGTTGATGTCGCCGGAGCCACGGAGGGCTTGAGTCCCGTGGGGCCGAGCAGGAAAGGCACCGTTGGGCTCGTGGCGCCAGCCAGACGGATCTGGGCGAAATTCGGGGCAGTGTCATAAGCCGTGCCCAGGATGCCTCGGCCCGCAAGGCTGTTCACAAAATAATTGTTGGCGTTGTTCGGAATCACCAGATCGCCGATGGCTTCCTGAATGGTGACTCGTCCCGCGAGGCGGGAAGGAGCGACCGCGCTGATGGGGAAGGTCACGTAAGCGGGATCCGCCGTATCAATCACGTTCGTCAACAGCGTGAAGAACTGGTTGTAGGTGGGAGTTCCCGCAACGACACCCGCGGCTGCGAGGCCTTGATTGATGATGGGCGCGAAATTGAAACTATCACGCAGCAGGTAGGCCAGACGTCCACCAGGTACCGAGAAGAGAGCCTTCATGTTGGAGCCGCCGGTCTGATTTGAATTCCCCGCCAGGAAGTAGGAACCCACGATGGAACCCAAGGAGATGCTCACGTAGCGCCGATCCGCGGGCGAGGGGGAGATGGGTTTGCCGGCAGCGAGGATCTTGGCCTGGAAGCTAGAGGGGTCCACCGCAGGTTGCAGCAGCAACCGCTCCAGGCGCCAGAGATTGAAGGCCGCCTGCTGGATATTGGTGCGGGTATTCAGGGTTGACGGAAGACTGATGAAATTGGTAGACCATTCGATCACAGGTCTCCCATTGGCCAAGTCGCCGTGCAGCGGAAGATCGATGGAGATCACCGCGAAGCCCTCAGCGCAGGCCGCATTGGCCATGGCCACCGAGTCTCCGCCTCTGCCGCCGATGCCGTGCTGGAAGATCACCACCGGGTATCCGGTGGGGGGCGGAGGGGCGAGGGGGGCCAGGAAGAAGAAGGGCACGGTGCGCGTGACGTGGAAGTAACCGCGGATCTGACCCGTCGCATTGCGGGAGGCCTGGAGGACGCCCGTGCCAGGTACCGCGCCACCACCGGAGCCGGGCTTATAGACATTGGCTGTTCCGGTCAGATCGCCGCTGATGGGTTTCCCGGCCGTCCCAGCCACGATAGCGGGATCCATGTTCAGATCCCCGCTTTCGTAACTTCCAATGGCAACCAACCCAATGGCAGAGTGGGGCACTGCAGACAGGCCGGCGTTCGCATAGAATGTGTTCACCGCCGCGCTGCCAGAAAAAATCATCGCCGGTGGTATAGAAGCCGCATTGCTCCAAACCCTGCTTTCGCCATTTGATGCGGAGAAATTCATGCTGACGGCGGGACTGGCGGAAAGGGGCAGAGTGGCGTTGTTGGCCCAGGCCCAGAGGGAGGTCTCCACCGGAGCGCGGACACTGGCCGAGGCCAAAGGATCCGGCACGACGGCGCCGGCGGCCGTGGTGATGAACCGGCCCATGAGCTTGATGTGGCTGCGGCGCTGGGCGAGGTTTTCGCTCGCGAGTCCGATGCCCGTGGCCCCGGCGCCCGATGCGGCCTTGCCGCTGGCATCCGCGGCGGAGCTGGCGACGAGATCATCCATGGTCTTGCCGTAGCCCGAAATGACGATGGCGCCGCTCTGGATGACATTGCCGTAGATGGACTGCAGGCTGGCCGCGCTAGCGCCCAGAAGGCGGGCTGGATTTTGCAAATCGTTCGGATCCGCCAGGTTGGTGTTCACTGAAGTGGCGTTCGGATTCACGTCCGCGCCCTTCACATACTTCAGGAGCCCGAACACCAGACTCTGGGCCACAGGGAGCTCGCTTGCCAGATCCTTGACGCCATCGGTCACCACATAGACGAACCGCGATCCAGGCTGCATCGAGATCATCGGGTTGAGCTGCAGTTCAGTGCTGCTGAGCATCTCCTTGGTGAAGAGCGCGGACATGTCCCTGAAGCCCAGCGGCCCGATTTCCGTCAGGCCATTGGAGTCCGTGAGGATCTGGTACACCTTCACCGTATCTTTCGTGATGCTGGAGGCCAGCACCGGCGACTTGAAACGGACATAGATCGGCGCGTTGATGGCGGTGACGGCGTTGGTGCTGCCGACTTCCTTGACACTGATGTAGGCGGCCGCCTTGTCGGGGGTGAGCGGAACGCCCGGATTCACATTCAACTGCCCCGCCACCGGGACCGTGGTGTTGAAGGCCACGCTGGTCGTGGTGCCCGTCAGCAGCAGATTGGGAAAAGGAATCACTCCCGTGGAGGGATCGAACAGCGCTTCATTGGTGCTGCTGGTGGTGGCCGGATCCGAATCGTAGGGCGCGGGGCCCTGCACGTTCAGGTTCGAGCTGCATCCCACCAGGAACAGGGCCAAGGCCCCCAACACTGCGGTGCTGGTCCGGCGCACCAAGGGAGAATTCATCATTTCGGGCCGCTGTGACATAGGCACCTCAAGCTGGATGGAAGGGAGTTGGATGCAACTCTAGGGCGTGGAAAGGCTGAGTGGAAGCGGAAACTTCGCGGAATCGATCCGGGAAAACCTATTCCGAGACAGCGAAGACGACTTTTTCATTGCGGAAGCGATCCTTGGTCAAGAGTTTGATGACCGCGCTCATTTTGTCGCCGCTCAAAGTGAGCTTGTAGTGCTCGTCTTTTACCAGGGAGCCGGGCACAACGCTGACCTTCCCGATCTTCTTCAGGCCCAGGTCGCTCGCGCTGATGGTAATGGTGTCCGCCGAACGGAGATCCAGGGACTTGTCGAACACATCGTCGCGCCAGTTCTTGCCCGCGCGGTCCTTGGCGAAAACCGGCACGATGATGACGCCCTTCTCCACCAGGGACTTGCTGCTGCCCACCACGTAATGCAGCGAATTGAGCAAGGCCTTCTGCTTTTCGCTGGTGGTGGTGAGATCGGCCACGGCGGCCTGGAGTTTCACCTTTTCATCCGTGAGCCCGCTGATGTCCGATTCCAGCTGTTTCTTGCGGGTGGCCAGATCGTCGACTTCCTCCTGGAGCTTCTCGCCCTGGGCCACGGCCGTGTCCCGCTCATTTTCAATCTTCTCCCGCTCCTGGCGCTGGAGGTCGCTGGGGCTGATCTTGGCTTTGCCCTGGCTCACCCAGGTGCCGTACACGCCATTCGCGTAGAAGTGGTAGACCTCGAAGCCCGGGGCCATCTTCTCCATGAGGTTCACGCGGCTCACCAGGCTGCGGGCATCCTCCAGCGGCACGCCCTTCTTCTTCAGGAAGCGGAGCGCCATGCCGTAGTGGCTGTCGTTAGGGCCGGCCATATCCGGCCGGGGCAGCACCGCGCGGAGCTTGGAGACCTTGTCGTTCAGTTCCTTGATCTCCTTGTCCTTGTTCAAGACCTCCTGGAGGAGCGCCTGGTAGGAGCTGTTCTTTTCGGTCTTGATCCGCTCTTCCAGCGCCTTTTTCTGCTCATCGGTGAGCTGCATGGTCTCGGCGCTGGGCTTGATGTCCACGCCGCCCGGCTGGGCGCCGATGGCCTTGAGCTTCTCTTCCTGGGTGCCCGCCGCCTGGTGCTGCTGCTGGCTGAGCTTGTCCAGCTCCGCGGCCTTCTGCTCCAGGTTCTTGATCTCTTTGTCCTCGGATTTCTGCTTGAACTTGTCGCAGCCGGGCGCCATCACCAGCAGCGTCAATGCTGCGGTGGCGGCGAAGGGCGACGTTATGGCGCTGCGGAATCGGGACTGCATCATGGTGTGCTCCGTGGAAAAAAAGAACGCTCTGCTGGCCGTGGCTTTGGGTGAACTAAAGATAGCCCTCTGTGGAATGCAAGACAAGCGCTGGCGATGTTAAGCTGGTGGGCTCCGGGGCCTCAGAACCGCCACCGGGACAGGGAGTCGGCGCATGGCCACGGCAGGCAAGCATTTTTTCACATCCGAAAGCGTGACTGAAGGGCATCCCGACAAGATGGCGGACCAGATCTCGGATGCGGTTCTGGACACCGCGCTGAGGGATGATCCCAAGAGCCGCGTGGCCTGCGAGACCCTCCTGACCACGGGTCTGGTGGTGGTGGCGGGGGAAATGACCACGGAGGCCTACATCCCGGTGGCCAAGCTCGTGCGCGAGGTCGTGAAGGACATCGGCTACGACCACAGCTGCAAAGGCTTCGACTCCGAAACCTGCGCCGTGGTGGTGACCCTCGACCAGCAGAGCCCGGATATCGCCATGGGCGTGGACACCGGCGGCGCCGGGGACCAGGGCTTGATGTTCGGCTATGCCACCCGCGAAACGCCCGAGCTGATGCCAGCGCCTCTGCAATACGCCCACAGCCTCACCCGCCGCCTCGCCGAGGTGCGCAAGGAAGACACCCTGCCCTGGCTGCGTCCGGACGGCAAAAGCCAGGTCACCGTCGAATACGACGGCATCAAAGTCAAGCGCATCGAGGCCGTGGTGATCTCCACCCAGCATGACGAAGCGGTCACCAACGCCACCATCCACGCCGAAATCGAGAAACTGGTCATCCGGTACACCCTGCCCGAAGAACTGATCGACGCCAACACCAAGTTCTTCATCAATCCCACCGGCCGCTTCGTCATCGGCGGCCCCATGGGCGACTGCGGCCTGACGGGCCGGAAAATCATCGTGGACACCTACGGCGGCGCGGGCCACCACGGCGGTGGCGCCTTCAGCGGCAAGGATCCCAGCAAGGTGGACCGCAGCGCCGCCTACATGGGCCGCTACATCGCGAAGAACATCGTGGCGGCGGGCCTCGCCGACAAGGCCGAGATCCAGCTGGCCTACGCCATCGGCGTCGCGGAGCCTGTGAGCATCCATGTGGACACCTTCGGCACCGGCCATGTCTCCGACGCGGCCATCGTCAAGGCGGTGCGGGACGTGTTCAACTGCACACCCAAAGCCATGATCGAGCTCCTGGACCTGCGCAAGCCCATCTACCGCTCCACCGCGGCCTACGGCCATTTCGGGCGCCCGGAATTCAACTGGGAGAAGACCGACCGGACCGAGTCCCTAAAGGCTGCCGCGAAATAGCTTCCTTCAGCCTGGATGGGCGCTGCTGGCCCTGCGTATCTGTTCCACCCATGCCGACCAGGCCGGCCTGTCCAGCGGTCCTGGTTGGGGCCGGAGCAGGTTGCTCCGCATGGCCAGGCTTTTCGCCAGCGCCGGGCGGGAGAGCCCATCCGGCTGCCCCGCCAGGGCTTCGGCGCAGGCCCTGACCCCCTGCCCGGATTGGCAGACCAGCAGCCATTCGTGCCCCGCTTCAAGGCAGAGCCGCACGCGGTCCGCCCAGCTCCAATCCGTGCAGCCGCCCATTTCCAAATCATCGGGAAGGAACCTCCCCCGGACGCCCCAGGGATTGTCCACCACCGAGCCGCGATGCAGGGAGGCGGGGAGCGCGCCCGTGGCGGGCGTCCTCACATGGGCCACCATGACCAGGCGGTCCTCGTTCGAGAGCGCCACGAAGGGCGAAGCGTTGCGCCGGATCATTCCGGCATCGCCCAGCTCGGGCAGCGCCTGGTGGCTGTCCACCTGGGTTCCGCCGAGCCCGGGAAAATGCTTCAGGCAGCCGCGGACCCCGGTGCTTTCAAGGCCGTGCAGGAAGGCTCCGGCGGCGCGGGCGGCGGCCGCGGGATCGCTGCTGGCGGCACGGTTTCCGATGCCAGTGCCTTCGGTGCCATCCCAGAGGTCCGCCACAGGCGCGAAATCCACGTTGAATCCGAGCAACCGGAGGCCCGTCCCCCAAAGCCGCCCCCAGGCTTCACAAGCGCCCGCGCCCCCCCGATCCCAGATGGCCTTGAAGCCCGGCGTGGCACCCACCCATGGCTTCAACCGGGACACGGCTCCGCCCTCCTGATCCAGGGCCACCGCAAGGGGAAGCTCCGCACCCCAGCGGGACTGCAATCCGTCCAGCAGGGCTTTCAACCGGGCCGGGCCCCGCTCGGGATCAGGATCGAGATTGCGCGAAAACGGGATGATGCCACCGGGAACGATGTCCGCAGGAACAGCCCCGGCATCCATTCCCTCGAAGCCGATCCAAAGCAGCTGGTTCAAACCCTGCCCGCCGTGCCTGCCGGACCCGCGAGGCGCCTGGCGAGGGCGTGGGCGCGATGGAGCCCCAGCAGCGCCGATTCCATCTGGCGCTTCCAGAGCAGGAAGCTCCGGTCCGAGGGATAAAAGGACGAGCGGCCATCGAACCCGAGGATCAGCATGGCCAGGGGCGTGTCGCCATGGCGCAGGGGCACCATGAAGCCTTCGCTGTAGCCCGTTTCGACCGTGCATTCCCGGGCCTCGTGGATGGCGCTGAGATCGTTCCAGGAGCGTTCGTCGGGCCAGTTGTTCTCCCCGGTCTTCAACAGGTAGGACCAGGCATCCGAGCCTGGATCCGGCACCAGCAGGGCCCAGCCATCGGGATTGAACCGCGTCCTCAAGTGGTCCAGGAAGGGTTTGACCAGGGGCTCAAGCTCGATCTCATTCTGCGCCGCCAGCAACAGCGCGTTGAGGCGAAGCACCTCTTCGTGGAAGGCATGCAGCTCCCAGGTGCGCGTCATCACGCGGCTCTCCAGGTCCGCCTGGTAGTTTTCCACCTTCTTCATGAGCCGGGCGTGGTCCAGCGCCCGGTCCAGGACCACCTGCAGCTCAAGGGTCTGGAAGGGCTTCTTGATGAAGTCGTAGGCGCCCTTCTTCAGGGCGTCGATCGCCGCGTCCATGGTCGCGAATCCCGTGATGATCACACAGAGGGAGGAAGGATCCTTCTCTTTGATGGAGCTCAGCAGTTCCAGGCCTGAGATGCCGGGCATCTTCAGGTCCGTTAGGATGACCGGATAGTGCTTTTTGGCCACCATGGCCAAGGCCGTTTCGCCGCTATCGGCCTCTTCCACGGCATAGCCGTTCTTGGTCAGGGCCTCGCGGAGCGTGCTCCGCACAATTCCTTCATCGTCCACAAGGAGAATGTGCTCTGGGATCATGGGGCCTCCCGGGGGTGCGAAGTGGTGACTTCATAAACGCGGGCTTCCAGGAAAATGTCCAGCAGATTCCGGTCCAGGAGGCCTGACTGGGCCTCCTCATTCAGAATGTCCAGGCTTTCCTCCACCCCCACGGCCCGTTTGTAGGGCCGATCCTTGGCCACGAGGGCGTCGAAGACATCGGAGATCGCCATGATCTTGCTCTGGATTGGGATCTCGCCCTCCGCGATGCCCCGTGGATAGCCTTGCCCGTTGAGGCGCTCGTGGTGCGCATAGGCGATGTCCGGAACATTGGCCAGCTCGCCGGTCCACGGGATCCGGCTCAGGAACCGGAAGGAATGGCTCACGTGGGCCCTCACTTCGTCCCGCTCGCCCTCGGTGAGGCTGCCCCTGCGCACCCGCAGGCATTCGATGTCGGAAGGATCCAGCAGCGGGATCGTCTCGCCGCTCCAGTGCTTGAACTCCAGGTTCTCCAAGGCCTCCAGTTCGTGCAGCTCCGACTGGAGCAGGTGCTTCGGCTCATTGCACCGCTGGAGCTTCTCCGCCAGGGCCCTCGATTCCCGCCGCTGGGCATTCATCAGCGCTTTCAGGCGATCCGGGTCGAAATGCGAGCCGTTGCCCCAGGCCTGCTCGAAGAGGCTCAACGTCTGTTCCAGGTCCCTCTGGTGGAGCCGCTGCAGAAGGTGGTCGAGCCGCTCGGATTTCAGCTTTTTCGCCTTCAGGAGGAGATGCTCCGGCACCCCGACCTTCCCAAAATCATGCAGCAGGCTCGCGTACCGGATTTCCCGCAATTGCGCGGCGGTGAAGTAGGTGGGTCCGTAGCGGCCGCCATCGGTGCGGTTCACGGCCTCCGACAGCGAGACCGTGAGTTTCGCCACCCGCTCGGAATGGCCGGAGGTGCTGGGATCCCGGGACTCGATGGCCGTGACGGACGCGGCCACAAAACTCTCGAACAGATGCTCGATATCCTCCTTCAGCTTCATGGTCTCGCCCGTGCGCTCGGCGACCATTTCCTCCAATTGGGTCTGGTAGGCCTCGTTTTCCCTCAAGGTCGCGTAGTGGCTCAGGGCGCGTTTTAGGCTGGCCTTGATCTCCACCAGCGTGAAGGGTTTCAGGATGAAATCGTAGGCTCCTTCCTTCAGGGCCTGGATGGCCACCTCGGTCGTCGCGTTGCCGGTCATGACGATGCAGAACGTGCGGCGGTCCACGTTGCGGATGGACCGGATCAGGTCAAGTCCCGACTGGCTGCCGGGCAGGATCAGGTCCGTGAAGATCACCGCGTAGTGCTGCTCCACCGCCATGGCCAAGGCGGAATCAGCCTCCGGCGCGCTGTCCACCCGGGACACTTCGGTGCGCAGGGCTTCCACCAGCAGCTCGCGGAAGCCCTGTTCGTCATCAACCACGAGGATGGATTGGGGGTTCAAGGTCGAGGCCTATGGGAACAGGGAGGTTCGGTTCAGCCGAGGGACAGAAGGCGGACAGGAGGGGCGGTCATGGATCATCGGGGGGCCAGGACTCCATCTTGAGCGACCCGGCCCTGCCTTGCCACGGCAAAGATGGCTCGGCTCTCTTCATCGCCCACGAAGCGCCAATGCCAAGGTTCAAAGGCCACCCTCAATCCGCTGTTTTCTCTGAATGAGAGTTCGAACCCGAACGCCTGCGCGTGGGTTTTCAGCCAGATGTAAGCCTCGGTTTTCGAAAAGCTAGCCGGAGTGAAATTCGTCTTGGGTCTTTTGGGGTCCGCGAAATCCACGGCCAGCCCCGTGTGGTGCTCGCTGAAGCCCGGAGGCGCGGTCCACCAGGCGTAGGACCGCAAGGAGAGGCCTTTTTTCTTGGCGCCGGATTCAAAGGCCGCCCGCTGCGTTTCCACCGAGCGGAATCCAGCCGCGACCTTGAGGGGGACTCCGTCGTGTTCAGCCGCCTTCAGCAGCCGGGTGAGGGAGGCCACCGCATTCCTGCGCACCTGGACCCCCGCAGCCAGCTCCGCGAGGGCCTGCGGGTTGCACTCGGCGTAGGGCAGATGCCGCCGATGCGCGGCCTGGGCCGCGCGGGGCAGGTCCGGCTGCGTTTGGACGACCACTGGAGGAATCGGGAACATGGGTTCGGATCAGGATGCCCCCAACTTAATCGAATTTGGGAAATCGAAAATCGAAAATTACTGCACGGCTTTGGCCACGACCTCCAGCGCAGCGTTTTGCACACCCACCTGAGCCATGGAGCCTGGTTCCAGCTTCCCTTCGAGAATCAGCCTGGACAGCGGATTGACGACCACGTGCTGGATGAGCCGCTTCAAGGGGCGGGCGCCGAGCTGCTCGTCGAAACCTTCCTCCGCGAGCCAGCCCAGGGCTGCCTCGCTGACCTCGATGCCTAGGCGCCGCTCGGCCAGCAGATCCTCCACCCGCTTCAGCTGGATCTTCGCCACGGCCCGCATGTCGTCGCGGTCCAAGGTGCGGAAGGTGACAACCTCATCGATGCGGTTCAGGAATTCGGGCCGGAAGAAGGCCCGCAGGGCCTCCTGGATCTCGGTCTGCGCCCTGTCCGCGTGGCCGCCGGCCTTGAAAATCGCCGAGCTGCCCACGTTGCTGGTCATGATCAGGATCGTGTTCCTGAAGTTCACAGTCCGGCCCTTGCCGTCGGTGAGGCGGCCGTCCTCCAGCACCTGCAGGAACAGGTCGAAGACCCGCGGGTGCGCCTTCTCCATCTCGTCCAGCAGGATCACCGCATAGGGCCGGCGGCGGATGGCCTCGGTGAGGCGGCCGCCTTCCTCGTAGCCGATGTAGCCGGGCGCTGCGCCGATCAGCCGCGTGGAATCCGCTTCGTGGGTGAATTCGCTCATGTCGATGCGCACCATGGCGTTCTCGTCGTCGAACAGGAATTCCGCCAGGGCCCTCGCCACTTCGGTCTTGCCCACGCCCGTGGGACCCAGGAACAGGAAGGAGCCGATGGGCCGTTTCGGATCGGCGAGTCCCGCGCGGTTGCGCCGCAGGGCATCGGAAATGCCCACCAGCGCCGCGTCCTGGCCGACGACGCGCAACCGGAGCCGCGCCTCCATGTGAAGCAGCTTCTGGATCTCGCCTTCCAGGAGCCGGGACACCGGAATGCCCGTCCACTTGCTCACGACGCTGGCGACATCCTCTTCGCTCACTTCCAGGCGCAGCATGGAGGATTCATTCTTCGAGCCGGCCTCGATCTGCTTTTCCAGCGCGGGGATCTCGCCGTATTCGAGCCGCGAGGCCCGCTCGTACTCGGCGCGGTTCTTGGCCTGCTCCAGCTCGATGCGGAGGTCGTCCAGTTTTTTCTGCTGTCCGCGGGTCTGCTCGATGGCCTTCTTGTCGTTTTCCCATCGGGCGCGGAGCCGCGAAAGTTCTTCCTTCAACTCGGCGAATTCTCCATCCAGCTCCTTCAGGCGGGCCTTGGAGATGGAATCCTTCTCCTTGGCCAGGGCATGGCGTTCCAACTGCAGTTGCAATTCGCGGCGCTCCCGCACATCGATCTCGATGGGCCTGGAATCCAGCTGCATCCGGACGCTTGAGGCCGCCTCGTCCATCAGGTCCACGGCCTTGTCCGGCAGAAAGCGGTCCGCGATATACCGGCTGGAAAGCTGCACCGCCTCCACCAGCGCCGCGTCCTTGATGCGCACGCCATGGTGCAGTTCGTAGCGCTCCTTGAGGCCCCGGAGAATCGAGATGGCGTCTTCGATGCTCGGCTCCTCCACGTAGACCGGCTGGAAGCGCCGTTCCAGCGCCGCGTCCTTCTCGATGTGCTTCTGGTACTCATTCAGCGTGGTGGCGCCGATGCAACGCAGGTCGCCCCGCGCGAGCGCGGGTTTGAGCAGGTTCGCGGCATCCATGGAGCCTTCCGCGGAGCCAGCCCCCACCAGCGTATGCAGCTCATCGATGAAGAGGATGATCCCGCCGTCGCTCTCTTCGATTTCTTTCAGCACACCCTTCAGGCGCTCCTCGAACTGGCCCCGGTACTGGGTTCCGGCCACCAGGGAACCCATGTCCAGGCCCATCAGCCGGATGCCCTTCAGGCTCTCGGGCACGTCGTTCTTCACGATGCGCTGGGCCAACCCTTCGGCGATGGCGGTCTTGCCGACGCCGGGTTCCCCGATGAGCACGGGGTTGTTCTTGGTGCGCCGCGACAGCACCTGCAGCACGCGGCGGATTTCCTCATCGCGGCCGATGACCGGGTCCAGCTTTCCGGCCTCGGCCAGTGCCGTGAAATCCTTGGCGTATTTTTGGAGCGAGGCGAATTTCTCTTCGGCCTTCTCGTCTTCAACACGGGCCCCTGCGCGGCTTTCCTTGATGGCGGCTTCGAGCTTTTTACGATCCAGCCCGAAGCGCTCCAGCAGCTTTTTCGCATCGGTGGCGGCGTTGGAAAAGGCCAGCAGCATGGCATCCGTGGCCAGGAAGCGGTCGCCCAGGCCGCGCCCGGTGTCGCTGGCCACCTCCAGGAAATGCCGGAAACCAGCGCCGAGCTGGGGTTCGGAACCGCCGATGGCCTTGGGCAGCTTTCCCACCATGTCATCAACCCCGTCCTGGAGCCCCTTCAGGGATTCAGGAGACAGCCCGGCCCGTTCCAATACGGGCCTGAGTCCCATGTCCGGGACCAGCAGGGCCTGGAAGAGGTGTGGCGGGACAATCTCGGGATGTTGTTCGGCCACCGCTTTGGATCGAGCTGCCACCAGGGCGTCATTGGCTTTTTGAGTGAAGGGAAGCAGAGTCATGGGACCCCCAGAAAACAAGAATCGATTCAAACTTGATTACTGTCAACTAAGATTTTCTTATTGTTTACTCACCATACCGAATCAAACCCGCGCCCACCATCAACCTGCGCGATGATGTTGGGATGCCCTTCCATTCCTCGCTCGATCTGCCTTCCCTGGGCGGTCGCTCACACAGATAAGCTCCGCCGGACACCCATGGCCACCCCGATGATGACTCAGATCGCGGGCCTCAAACGCGAGGCGGGCAGCGCGATCCTGCTCACGCGCATGGGGGACTTCTACGAGATCATCGGCGAGGACGCGGTGCTCGCGGCCCCGGTGCTGGAGATCGCGCTCACCGCCCGGGGCAAGGGCACCGACACCGAGATGCCCATGTGCGGCGTGCCCCATTTCGCGCTGGAAGGCTACCTGCCGAAGCTCCTGGCCGCGGGTTTCAGCGCCGCCATCGCCGAGCCCACCGCGAAGCCCGAAGAAGTAAAGGGGCTGCTGCCCCGCGCGATCCGCCGCATCATCACGCCCGGCACCTGGCTTGATGACGACGCCCGGTGGCTCGCCTCCGTGCATCGCATCGGAGCCCACTGGGGCATCGCGCTGCTGCAACTGGCCAGCGGCCAGATCCGGGTGCTGCCGGGCGAGGGCGAAGCCTCCCTGGGCGCCACCCTGGAACGCCTGGCGCCCCACGAACTGCTGCTGCCCGAAGGCGTCGAGCCGCCCCTCCGGTCCGAGGCGGCCGCCCAGCAGCTCCCGGCCTGGCGCTTCGAACCCTCCCGCGCCACGCAGCAGATCCTGGCCTTCTTCGGGTGGCAGCACCTGGAAGGCGTCGGCCTCCAGCCCTACCCTGCCGCCATCGGCGCCTTGGGCGCTTTGCTGGACCAGGTCGAGATCACCCAGAAGGGCCGCCCCGCCCACCTGCAGGGTGTGTCGCTGGAGCTGGGCGCCGCGGGCCCGCT
Organism: Holophagaceae bacterium; assembly: GCA_016720465.1. Taxonomy (NCBI): domain Bacteria; kingdom Pseudomonadati; phylum Acidobacteriota; class Holophagae; order Holophagales; family Holophagaceae; species Holophagaceae bacterium. The sequence continues at coordinate 278,847 of JADKKO010000002.1, read as the reverse complement.
GCTGGACGCCACGAGCGCGAGGCACCTGGAGGTCTTCGCCAACACGCTGGATGGAAGCAAGCAGGGCAGCCTGCTCGCGCTGCTCGACCAGTGCCGCACGCGCATGGGTTCCCGCCTGTTGCGGAGCTGGCTGGAACAGCCCCTGCGGGAAAGCGATGCGCTGGAACGGCGGTGGTCGCAGGTGGCCTGGCTGACCGAGGACAGCCGCCGGGAGCCGCTCCATCGGCTCTTCGCCAAGGTGCCGGATCTGGACCGCCTGCTGGGCCGCATCGCGATGGGCCTCGCCACGCCGCCGGAGTTGGCGCAGCTTCGCGACGGGCTGGCGGCCCTGCAGGATCTCCCGGCGCTGCTCCGGGACAGGGGCTGGTTCGGGGACGCGGAGGACCTGGGCCTCTGGCCCGGGTCCACGCCACTTTGCGCGGACTTGCTGAAGGAGCTCCAACGCTGCGTGGAGGCTGCGCCCTCCCTCGACCTCGAAAGGAGCGGTGTCATCCGGGACGGCGTGGATGCGGAGCTGGACGCGGTCCGCCGCCTGGCGCGCGATGCGAAGCAGGTGATGCTGGAGCTGGAAGAAGAGGAGCGCCTGGCCTCGGGCATCGGCAGCCTGAAGATCAAGTACAACCGGGTGTTCGGCTACTACTTCGAGATCACCAAATCCAATCTGGCGGCGGCTCCCCAGCATTTCCTCCGGAAGCAGACCCTGGCCAACGCCGAGCGTTTCACCACCGAGAAGCTGCTGGCCTTCGAGCAGCGGCTGGTGAGCGCGGAGAGCGACCAGGTCCGCCTGGAGACGATCCAGTACAAGCGGCTGCTGGATGCGGTGCTCGCTTCAAGAGCCGATGTGGTCACCCTTTCCAGGACCGTCGCGGCGCTGGACCTGCTGTGCGCCTTCGCGGAGCGGGCCCGGCACAGCGGCTGGACCCGGCCTGAACTGAGCGAGGCGCGGGAGCTGGTCCTCGCAGGCGCGCGCCATCCCATGCTCGAAGCGCGGCTGGGCCGCGAATGCATACCCAACGACCTGGAGCTCGGGCAGGCGCAGAACATGGCGGTGGTGACGGGCCCGAACATGGGCGGCAAGTCCACCTTCCTCCGCACCGCGGCCCTGCTGGTGGTGCTGGCGCAAACCGGCTCCTTCGTGCCTGCGGAATTGATGCGCTTCGGCATCACGGACCGGATCTTCACGCGCATCGGCGCTTCGGATTTCCTGGCCAAGGGCCAATCCACCTTCATGGTCGAGATGACGGAAACCGCCCGGATCCTGAACCAGGTGACCCCGGCGAGCCTGGTGATCCTGGATGAGATCGGCCGCGGGACCAGCACCCGGGACGGCCTCGCCCTGGCGGAAGCCATCGCGCTCCATCTCCGGGACCTGAAAGGCGGCGAGCCGCGCACGCTGTTCGCCACGCACTTTTTCGAGATGACGAAACTGGCCGGAGACCCGCGCATCCAGAATCTCCACGTGGAAGTCCAGGAATGGGAGGATCAGCTTCTATTCCTCCATCGCATCGCGCCGGGTCCCGCGGACCGGAGCTATGGCATCCACGTCGCAAAGCTGGCCGGCCTGCCCCGCGCCGTGATCGCCAAGGCCCAGCGGTTGCTGGAACAACCGGGGGACCAGCCTTCGCTCCCTTCGAAAACGTCGGCCTCCCTGCCCGTGCAGCAGCCGCTGCTGGCCATGTTCGAGCCCCTAGAGGATCCATTGCGGCAGGAACTGGAAGCCTTGGACCTCAAGGCCATGACCCCGCTGGAAGTGATGAACTGGGTGGCGGCGAAACAGGGGATGAGCGGGATTTGAGGATGTTCCAGGGCCGATCGCCAGCATGAGGATTGGACAGCCATCGGTTCATTCCGTCCTAGCCGTCCCCTCGAAGGCCCATTGCAACTGATGCATCAGCGATTGGACTTCGCCCCATGCGCCTGCCCTGGCGGAGGATTCGAGATCCCTGGCTTTCTGCGCCAAGACGTGGGCGCCCACCATGGCGCTGGCGCCCTTGATGCGATGGGCTTGACGGACGACCGAATCCTGGTCCTTCAGTTCAAAGTATTGGGTCAGCGTTTCAAGATCCATCCGGGTGTTGAACCGAAAATCTTCCAGGATTTCGGTGGCTGTCGCTGGATCATTCCCGCTCAAGGCCAACAGGGCCTCGTGGTCCAGTCCCAAGGGCTGAAGCTCCCCGGCGGCCGGTGCCTCCAGCTCCTCCGGATCGGCGCCAGGCCATCGGAGGTGCGGCAGCCATTGGCGCACCTTGACCGACAGCATCGAGAGGCTCACAGGTTTCGTGAGGTAGTCATCCATGTCCAACGCAAGGCAGCGTTCCGCCTCGCCTTGGAGCACATTGGCGGTGAGGGCGATCACCGGCGTCCGGGATAGGCCATGCGCCCGTTCCCAGTTCCGGAGGGCTTCGGTGAGCTGGTAGCCGTCCATCCGCGGCATGTGCAGGTCCGTGAGCACCAGCGCATGGCGGCCGCTCTTCCATCGCTCGAAGGCATCCAGCCCGTCCTCGGCCACCTCCAGGGCGAAACCCGCCAGGTTCAATTGGCGGGTCAGCACCGCGCGATTGGTGGGATGGTCTTCGGCCAGCAGGATGAGGCTCCGCTCCAGCACCGCCTCTTCCACGCTGGGAGTGGGCCGGAAGCACCCAGCCACTTCCCTCAGGTCCAGCGATTCCGCCTCAACAATGTCCTTGACGTCTCCCAGCGGGAAAGTGGCCGTGAACGCCATGAGCGTCCCCCTGCCCGGCGCGCTCTGCATGGAGATTTCGCCCCCCATCAGATCCGCTAGGCGGCGGCTGATCGCAAGGCCAAGCCCGGTCCCGCCGAATCGCCGGGTCGTGCTCGATTCCGCTTGGGAGAAAGGCTGGAACAGGCCGACCTGGTTTTCTTCGGGAACTCCGATGCCGGTGTCCTGGACTTCAAGCCTCAACTTTTCGGCGCCAGCAGTGGCTTCCACGCGCCGGACCCTGACCGTGATGCTTCCTTCCTTGGTGAATTTCACGGCATTGCTCAAGAAATTATTCAGGATCTGGATCAGCCTCAAGGGGTCCGCCACGTGGGCCGGGCCCACCGCATCACTGATTTCCCGGTGGATCTGGAGCCCCTTGCTGGAGGCGGCCTGGGCGAAATTGGTGACCGCCGTTTCAATCACTTTCCGGATGGAAATCGTCTCGGGGACCAATTCGAGCTTGCCGGCCTCGACCTTCGAAAAATCGAGGATGTCCCCGACGATCTGCAAGAGGCTCTGCGCCGAATGATGGATGATGTTCACCGCCTGGCGCTGGTCCTTGTCCATGGTCCCCATGGAGAGAATCTCGATCATCCCGTTGATGCCGATGAGAGGGGTGCGCACCTCGTGGCTCATGGCGGCCAGGAAGGCGGATTTCGCCCGGTTCGCGGCCTGGGCCTCGGCTTCCCGTTCCCTCAGCCCCATTTCCAGCGCTTTGAGCACGGTCAGGTCGGTCACCACCGTCAATCTGCCCAGGGACCCGTTCCCATTCCCCTGCATCAGGGAGACGGCGACCATGACGGGCACCTTGGCGCCGTCCTTGCGGATGAAATTCAATTCCTGGGGGGGAAAGGGGCCCAGAGCCACCATGGCCTCGTGCAAGGCCCGGCCCGATCCCACCGGTTTCCCGTAAAAGCCGCTGAGCCGGCCGTAGAACGCCTCGGCATCCTGCGGATCGAGCCAGGCGGCTGGATCCTTTCCGACCACCTCTTCAGCTCCATAGCCCAGCAACTCTTGCAGGAAGGGGTTGATGGACAGGATAACGGAATCCCGGTCCTGCGTCAGGATGCCCACGGGCGCGGAGTCCACCAACGCTCGCAAAAAAGCTTCTCGCTGGCCGAGGTTGTGGTTGGCTTCGCGCAACTGGTCCACGGCGGTCCGCAGTTCGGTTTCATATCCGATGATCGCCCTGCGCATGTCGAGGAAGGACCGGATCACTTTTCCCGGCTCGCCGTCGGGAATGGCCACGGGGTAGTCCTTGAAGTCGCGCATCTCCAAGCGCTGGGCCAATTCAGCCATGCCCTGGACCTGGCGGGCGACGCTCCGCGAGATGGCCAGCCCCAGGATCCCGGTCATGGACAGGCCGGCCACGGCCAACGCGGCAAACAGGTATCCAGCCCCCGCATCCGCTGCTCCAGCCGCAGGGATCCTGAGGTGCTGATAGGTCCGCCAGTAGGCGAGCAGCGTGGCCGAACACCCCGCCAGCGCCACGGCCATCCACACCATCAACAAGTGTCGGAGGCTGAACCGATCCAAAAACCGGAGGAAGAGGGAGATGGGTTTCATGAGCCTTCTATCAGCAGGCTTCCTCAGGTGCCCGCCACATCTGGATCCAATCCGGCATCTGATGGCCCGGCATGGGGCGGCCCACAAAATGCCCTTGCGCGGTCTGGCATCCCAAGGACTTGAGCAGATCCCACTCGGCGCGGGTCTCGACGCCCTCGGCGACGGTCTTCAATTTGAGTTTGCGGGCCAGGTCCAGGCTAGCCTCGATGATCGTCCGGTGCCTGGATTGGGTGGGGGAATTCTTAACGAAGGACTGGTCGACCTTGAGCTCCGTGAAGGGCACCGTGCTGAGCTGCTGCAAGGAGGAATACCCGGTCCCGAAATCATCGATGGAAAGTCCGAATCCCTTCAGCCGCAGGCGTGCCAGCACGTTCAGCACCTTGGCCACATCGGTCATGACCTCGGTCTCGGTGACTTCCAGGATGATCTGACTGGGATCGCAACCGGATTCCTTGACCAGGTCGTGAAGGCGGTCCGCAATGCTCACGTCGGCGAGGCAGAGCATGGAGACATTCACCGAGGCTGTGAGGACATGGCCCCGCTTGGCCCAGGCTTTGAGGTATCCGCAGGTCTGGGTCAGCACCGCTTCGGTCAACTGGGCCACCAGCCCCTCGCGTTCCATCTGGCGGAGGAAGCGGCTGGGCGGCAGCACGCCATGGCCAGGCCGGAACCAGCGCACGAGGGCTTCGACGCCCTTCATCTCGCCGGTGGCAAAGGAAACCTTCGGCTGGAAGTAGGTGAGGAACTCCCGCTCCTTCAGGCCGCGCTTCAAATCTTCCACATCGATTTCGGCGCTGGCGACGCTGGCCTTCCGGATGTTCCCCTCTGGGTGGAATCTGGCCATGCAGTCCGTGAGTTCCTGCAGGTTGAGGGGCTTGGAAATCACGCCCAGCACCCGCAGGCCATAGGCCTTGGCCATGGTCTCGACGGTGTTCAGGATGGAAACCTCCATGGCGCTGACCACGACCACGGCCTGGGCCCATTGCTCTCCGGCCACGTGGCTGATGAACTCCACGCCGTCCATCTCCGGCATATCCAGATCGCAGAGGATGATGTCGACGGGTTTGCCCCGGCTCGCCAGGATATCCAAGGCTTCGCGTCCGTTCGCTGCCTCCAGGACCGATCCCGCTCCCATGTCCTTCAAGAGCCGGATCGCCATCCGGCGCTGGAAATCGTGGTCTTCGACCACCATGAGGGTGCACTGGCCTAGGCCTAGGACCCCATTCCCATCCTCAAACGAGCACTTGGAAAAAAAATCAGGTTCGACTCGGATCCCGCGTTTTGATAAAATTTGTCTTGTTTTTACAAGATGTGTAAGGCCTGTTCTCACTCTATGGCCTCTATCATCACGCAAGGTGGTGGCACTTCCATCAACCCTTGGGAGGTGGCCCCTGGTTCTCATGGTTCTCTTCAGCATCGAATTCAAACCCTTGATGGTGGACACTTTCACAACACCTTTTCGAGCATAGGCCCCGGTGTCGGCCGGAGATTCGGATACCTCCGAACGGTGTTTTTTTCCCCCCGAACGAGCGTCCGCAGCTTTTGGCAAAAGATAATTTTTCTATAAATTTTTCCTAGTAAAAACAGCAGTACCCGTGGTCCGAGCCGCTTGGACCCCGGGAGCACTGATGAACCAAGAGCGGGAGGCCTGCGGTTTCGGCGCTGGCCCGGCAAAATGCCTCAGGAAGCTCCCATCCGGATGCACTCCTTCGTCCGGGGCGTCATGGCGCGGCTGACGGTCAATTCCACCTTCGGAGCGACCATCACCTTGATCCGCCCCACCGAAGCGGACCGGATTCCCTTGACCATCCGGGGCCGCAGCAGCAGGTGGCGCTGGATGCGGAGCAGGCCGTCCTCCGGGAAGCTGTGTTCCACTTCCGACAGGGCGGTCCAGCGCGTCAAATAGCGGTTCAACCCCCGGCAAGCCCATACGCGGTCGTTATCCAACTCGAAATGGGTGATGAGTTCCAACTCCATGAAGATCTCCCCGTCCCCTGCCCGGATGGGGAAGCGCGCGGGGGGCGGCAGCAGCGTCTTCAATTCCAGCGGGGTGAGCCGCCGGATCAGCCGTTCACCCAATCGCTGCAAGCACTTGGCAAGCCGGTCCTCGAACACCGGCTTCAACAGATAATCCACCGCGGCGAGTTCGAAGGCGCGCACTGCATATGCCGAGTGGGCGGTCACAAAGACCACGGGCGGACAGGAGGGGATTTCCGCCAGCACTTCCATCCCGTTGAGCCCGGGCATCTGGATGTCCAGGAAGATGACATCCACATCGAAGGGCTGGTTCAGCCATTCGAGAAGCGCAAGGCCGTCTCCAAGCTCGCCTACGACCTCGCAGCCAGCTTCCTGGAGCAATCTGGTCAACCGCTCCCTTGCCAGGGGCTCGTCATCGACCACCAGGGCCTTAAGTTGTTTCATGGCTGCATTCTACTTGCATTGCATCCAGCCGGATGCAGGCGAGCGTCCCCTGGCCCGAAGGCCCGATGGTAAAACTGGCTCCGCTCCCGAAATGCAACAACAGGCGTGAACGCAGGTTGGTCACCCCGATCCCCCTGCCCTCCTCGCGCTCCCGGATTGGGACCCCGGAATTCCATACCTCCAGGAAGACGACCCCATCATGGGCCCGGGCCCGGAGGATCAGATCCCCACCGGGGATGCTGGGCGCGATCCCGTGTTTGATGGCGTTTTCCACCAGTGGCTGCAGCAGGAGGGGAGGCACCTCGATGGCATCCAGCGCCTCGTCCCACTCCCAGACCACCCGGAGCCGGTTCTCCAATCGGATGGACTCAAGCGCCAGGAAATCCGTGACGATCTTGCGTTCCTCCCCGAGGGGGAGCCGCATGTGCTCGGACGCCCGCATGATGCGCCGCAGGAGTTCGGAGAGGTGCCGGATGGCGTTCTCGGCGGCCTTGGGGCTCTTGTGCACGAGCTCCGCCAGCCCATTGAGCGCATTGAACAGCACATGCGGGTGGATCTGGCTTTGGAGCAGGCGGTTCCTGGCGACCCGCACTTCGGCTTCGGAAGCCTCCCGGAGCTCTTCCGACCGGGCCCTGGCCGCGACAAGTCCCCCCACGACCATCATGGCCGGCCCCACGAGGGCAACGTAGATCTGCATGAGTTTGGCTTGGTCGAACTTGACGTGTGCATGTGTGTATAGCCACCCATCGAGAAGCGGGAGAAGGATCGAAACCAGTTCGCAGAAAAGGACCGAAAGGACGAAGCCCAGGATGAAATTCCAAGGTGAAGCAAGGCGGCGCGGCAGGATCCAAGGTAGGGGCGCGAGGAAAGCGAAGGCGCATATATGGGTGAGCGGGGCGGAGAAGACGCTGGCCCACATCCATGGGGATACTGGCTGTTTGGAAGTCCAGTAGCCATACAGCAGGAAAAGGACCCACAACGAATAGCAAGTTCCCATCACCCGCCAGTTTTTCGCCAGCGGAAACAGGGAAGCCCAAGGGTTCGCCGGTCCGGCGGCCAGGCTGTAGCCAGACTCGGTGAACCGAGGAATGTCCTCATTGCGTGATGGTGAGAATCGTGGTGATGGCCGGGCGCTGCGGCTCACGACCCTGCCTCGCGCCCTGGTCCAGCCGGATTCCAGCGAGCGGGTGGCTCAGGGATTGGCTCTCGCTGCTGGAACGCTGGATGGATTCTTTTCGGAAGGAAAGGCTGTTGTTCACGGGAACTCCCAGGTAGCGCCGCAGGGCGCAACCTAGGTTTTGGGACCTGCAGGGGTGACAACCAAGGTCTTTCCATCAACGGTATATAAACACAACTTCAACCGTTGGAATCCCAAAGAGACACCTTTCGGGGGCGCCGGGCCGCCGGGGATTGGCGGCCTGCCGCTCTGGCCGCGCCTCGGCCCTAGCGCCAAACAAGCGGGCCGGGACACCGGTGCCAGCAAAAAGGCCTGATCCACACCGTTTGGCGGTGGCCTCGAAGTATTCTGGTCGTCCGGCTGGCAGCCAGGCTAACGGAACCGACAGCCCCGATCGGAAGGAACCACATCGGTATGCCCCACCCGCTCCCCTGCCACGCCGCTGATTTTTTCGTGCTCCGCACGCCAAGCCTCCCTCTGGAGGCACTCTCGCCTCGATCCCAGGAAGGGTGGGAGGCCAATCCTCAGCCTGCCCCAGGTCCGCGCGCGGAAAGCGGCCTGACGGGGTTGGACCAGGTCCTTCGCGGCCTGGTCCAGCGCGGCATCGTGCGGGAAGCCGTGGCGCTCGCCTCCCCGGATCTTGCCTCGCGCCTGGACGCCTGGCTGGAGGGAACGCTGCAAGGCAAGGCCGCTCGGAACATGGAACATTCCCTGATGAAGTACCTCAGCAGGATGAGTAGCCGCTCGACGCCTTTCGGTCTCTTTGCGGGCGTGTCCACCGGGACCTGGAACCACGCCAGCCACCTTTCGGTGGGATGCTGGCCGGAATGCCGCAAGTCGGTGCGCCTGGATTGGAGCGTCCTGGAGATCCTGGTGGACCGGTTGGAGCGGGAGGCAGAGGTACGGTCTTTCCTGGATTATCGGCCCAACACCAGCCTCTACGCCCAAGGCGGGTGGTACCGCTACCTCGAGCGGAGGGACCAAGCCGGACAGGGCCGGTCCTACCACCTGGAGGCCGTGGAGGCCACGCCCCATCTCGATTTGGCGCTCCAGCAAGCGCAGGAGGGTGCGTGCCTGGAGGACTTGACGGCCTGTCTAGCGCGGCGCATGGAGGTGGAGCCAACGGCAGCCCAAGTTTTCCTGAATCAGCTTATCGATGCCCAAGTGCTCTGCGGCGGGCTCTGCCCGCCGCTCACGGATCCCGACCCGCTGGGTCGAGTCATCCAGATCCTTCAATCTCATCCGGCCACGGCGCCGATGACCGGTCCCCTATTCGCGGTGGTCTCGCAACTGGACGCCATCCAGCGCTCGCCCCTGGGTTCAAAGCCTGGGGGCTATCACGGTCTTTCGGCGTCCCTGGCCGACCTGGGGATTCCAACCGAAACCCGGGATGTGCTCCAGGTGGATCTCTTCCGGCCCTCCCCTGGCCTGGCGCTGTCACCCAAGGTTCGCCAGGCCCTGGAGGAAGGGGCGGACAGGCTCCGTCGCTTGACCCAGCCCCCGGACGAAACGCCATTGGACCGGTTCCGGGCGGCTTTCGAGGCAAGGTACGGAAGCCGGTGGATGCCGCTCCTGGAAGTCCTGGACGAGGAGAGCGGCATCGGCTTCGACGGGGCTCCTCCCCAGGATTCTCCCTTGTTGATGGATCTGCCCATCCAACGCCCAGCGCCGCCCCGCCCGCTTTCCCGGCGCGACCTGTTTCTCATGGCGCAAATCCCGCGATGGCAGGGAGCCACGGCCTGGGAACTGGAGGACGCGGACCTGGAAGCGCTCACCAATCCGGAGCCCCAGCCCTTTCCCGCTTCCTTCGCGGCCTTGGCCAGCCTGGCGGCCTCCAGCCCCTCCGCCTTGGACCGTGGGGAATTCCAATTCTGGATGGAAGCCTATTCGGGTCCCACGGCGGCCCGCTGGCTCGGGAGATTTGCGTCCGGGGATCCAGAATTGAAGGGGCGCCTGCAAAGCCACCTGCAGAAAGAGGAAGCATTGCGTCCGGAAGCGGTGTTCGCGGAAGTGCTCCATGTGCCGGAAGGCAGGACGGGGAATGTCCTGGCCCGGCCCTCCCTTCGGGGCTATGAGATCCCCTTCCTCGCCACGCCTGGCGTTCCAGGCGACAAGGCCATCCGCCCTTCGGACCTCCGGGTGACGGTGCGGGGAAACCACGTTTTCCTGGCTTCGGCGCGGCTGGGACGGGAAGTCATTCCGCGGTTGTCGTCGGCCCACAACTTCAACCGCGGACCCGTCCTGTACCGGTTCCTGGCCAACCTGCAGGACCAGGACGGGCGCCCCGGAGGCTGGTCCTGGGGAGCCTTGGCTGAACTCCCCTTCCTGCCGCGGGTCACCTGCGGACGGCAGGTCCTCTGCAAGGCCCGTTGGCGGATCGAATCCAGGGAGCTGAAGGAGGCGCAGGCGGACTCCCGCGAAGGCGCCTGGGACGCCTTCCAACGGTTGCGGAAGACCAGGAAGCTTCCTCGGCTTGTCCTCCTCACGGATGCCGATAACAGCTTGCTCGTGGACCTGGACCAGGTCCTGTGGGTGGAGACCCTGCACCACCTCGTCTCTAGCCGGTCAACCTTCACACTTACCGAGTGTTTTCCGGACCCCGGCCAAGCCTTGGTCGCCTCGCCGGAAGGACGGTTCGCCCACGAGCTGGTCATCCCCTTCGAAGCGGATCCTTCCTCCCCCTCCAAACCAGCTCCCCTCCGCCAGATCTGCATGGGGATCGAGCCCCGCGTCCATCCACCCGGCTCGGAGTGGCTCTACCTCAAGCTCTACTGCGGATCTGCCAGCGCGGATCAGCTTCTGTCGGGTCTAGAACCGCTCCTGCGGATGACGAAAGCGGAAGGGCTCTGGGACCGTTGGCACTTCGTCCGCTTCCGCGACCCGGCACCCCATCTGCGGCTGCGCTTCCATGGCCTGCCCATCCGGCTGCTGGCGGAACTGCTTCCCCGGCTCCACCAGCACCTGGAGCAGCACCTGGCGCATGGTTCCCTGTGGAAAGTGCAAGTGGACACCTTCGAACCGGAACTGGAGCGCTATGGGGGGCCGCTCGCCTTCGCCCTGGCCGAGGAATGGTTTTTTGAAGACAGCCAGCAAATCCTGGATCGGCTGTCCGGGGGCATGACGCTGGAACAACGGTGGCGGGCCGGGCTCAGGGACACGGATGCGATCTGGGCGGCGCTGGGACTGAGCCTCCCCTCGCGTCAGGAGCTGGCCCAGGCTGCGCGGGATGGATTCCGGAAAGAATTCGGAGATCCAGGCGAGGGTGCAGCGCAGATCGGGAAGCGATTCAGGGAATTCCGGAAGGAATTGGAAGCGGGGTTTCCCATCGCCGTGGAGTCGCCCTTGGCTCCTGGCCTCTGCGGCCTGGCGCGGATCCGGGAGGCCTTCGAGCGGGGCCAGATGCAGGAAGAGGTGGCCAGCCTCGCCGGAAGCCTGGCGCACATGCACCTCAACCGCCTCCTCCGCACAGACCACCGGGAAAACGAGTGGGTCATCATGGAATTTCTGGTCCGTCTCTACGAATCCTGCCGCGCGCGCTCCCCGAAAGAGGCCTGAGGGCCGTTTAAAACTACCGTCATCAGGCTTCCTCGGGGGCCTGCCACAGCTGCAACCAATCCAGCAGCTGGTGGCCCGGCATGGGCCGGGCGATGAAATAGCCCTGGGCCTGCTGGCAGCCCAGGGACTTCAGCAGATCCCATTCCGCGCGCGTTTCCACACCTTCCGCCACGGTCTTCAGCTTGAGTTTGCGCGCCAGGTCCAGGCTCGTTTCGATGATCGTCCGGTGCCTGGGCTGGGTGGGGGAATCTTTGACAAAGGACTGGTCGATCTTCAGCTCCGTGAAGGGCACGTTGCTGAGCTGCTGCAGGGAGGAATATCCCGGTCCCGAAATCATCGATGGAGAGTCCGAAACCCTTGAGCCGCAGCCTCGCCAACACGTTCAGCACCTTGGCCACATCCACCATCACTTCGGTTTCGGTCACCTCCAGGATGATGTTTTGCGGATCGCAATCCGATTCCTTCACGAGGTCGTGGAGCCGGTCCGCGATGCTCACATCGGAGAGGCACTGCATCGAGATGTTCACCGAAGCCGAAATCAGGTGGCCTCTCCTGGCCCAGGCCTTCAGGTAGCCGCAGGTCTGGGTCAGCAACACCTCGGTCAAGGGCGTCACCAGGTTCTCCAGCTCCATCCGGTGGATGAATTGCAACGGCGACACCGCGCCGTGGCCCGGCCTGAACCAGCGGACGAGGGCCTCCACGCCCTGCACTTCACCGGTGGCGAAGGAAACCTTGGGCTGGAAGTAGGCGATGAACTCCCGTTCCTTCAGGCCCTGTTTCAAGTCCTCCGCGTCGAATTCGGAACGAGCCGGAACGGCTTCCCGGACCTGCTCCTTGGGGTGGAAGCTGGAGATGCAAGCCGTGAGGTCCTGCAGGTTGAGGGGCTTGGGAATCGCCCCCAGCACCTGCAGTCCATAGGCTTTGGCCATGGTTTCCACGGTGTTCAGGATGGAGATTTCCATGGCGCTGACGACGGCGACGGCCTGGGCCAGTTGGTCCTCGGCCACGTGGCGGATGAACTCCACGCCATCCATTTCCGGCATGTCCAGATCGCAGAAGATGATGTCCACGGGCTCGGTCCGCCCAGCCAGCAGGCTCAACGCCTCGACCCCGTTCGCTGCCTCCAGGAGCTCCCCCGCCCCGAGATCTTTCAGCAGCCGCAGCGTCATCCGGCGCTGGAAATCGTGGTCCTCGACCACCATGACCGTGCGATTGTTCAAAACCATGGCCCTGTCTCCAGCATGCGACCCGAGTCCGGTGGAAGGTAGGCCCAACTCTAGCCGCAACCCGCCATTCGCGAGGCTGGAATTTCACCTCCATGCAAGACTTGCCCGTCGGTGTTCGTCCAGGATCCAGCCGCGGCTTCAGCGGGATTCCGAAGCCTGGAATCCCCGGGCCCACCACAACAGGACGCCGGAAGCCATGATCGCAGGCACCGCCACGAGCATGGCCTGGCCGAGGGCCGGCCCATCGGCGCCCAGGCGATCGCTGAGGGCGCCCACCAATTTCGGACTCACGGCATCGCCGAAGAGATGGATGAACAGCACGTTGATGGCGACGCCGGTGGCGCGGACGCTGGAGGGCAGGCAGCTCACGGTCAACGCGTTCACGGGGCTGGTATTGATGAAGAGCAACAGCATGCCCAGGAAAAACAATGCGTAGGTCAGGTGCAGGTTCCCGGATGAAACCGCCCATGCCACCGCGGGCGCGGCGGCCAGGAGCGTGCATCCGCTGATCCAGACCCCTGCGTCGGGCCAGCGATGCTGGAGTTTTCCGGTGAGGATTCCGCCCAGGAAAGTGCCCAGGATGCCGGTCACCACAGCCAGGCCGCCGAACACGAGGCCCGCCTGGCCCACGCTCACCTCGAACTTCCGCTGGAGGAGGGCTGGGCCCCAGGTTGCCAGGGCGCCCATGGCAAAGGTATAGCCCACGTAGCTGCCGGTGCAGGCCAGCCAGATGCGGTTTTTGAAAATGGCGCCGAGCCTCTGGAGCCAGCTTGCGGTTGCGTTGAGATCATGCAGGTGGTCCATCGCGCCCCGCACGGGATCCGAAAGCAGCATCATGCGGCCTGCGAGGATCAACCCCGGGAGGCCCGCCACCAGGAAGGCCGCCCGCCATCCGAAATGCTGGGCCACGATGCCGCCCAGGCCGTAACCCAGCGCCGAACCCAACGGAATGGCCAGGTAGAACCAGGTGAATTTCGCCGCGCGTTCATCCTCGGGAATCACATCGCTGAGGATGGCCGGACCCAGCGTGGCGTAGGCGGCTTCGCCCACGCCCACCAGCGAGCGCGTGAAGAGGAGCATGGGATAACTGTGCACGAAGGCCGCCAGCAGGGTCGCGATGCTCCATAAGGCCACGCCCGCGGCCACCAAGCGCGGGCGGTGATAGCGGTCCGCCAGCCACCCGAAGACCGGCGCCGCCAGCATGTAGACCACCACGAACACCAACGTCAGGCTGCCCAATTGGGAATCCGTCAGGCGCAGATCCTGGCCCAGGGGCTCCAGGATCGCCGCCACCACGTAGCGATCCAGGTAGTTCACCAGGTTGATGCTGGTCAGCAGGACCAGTAATTTCGTGGCTGGCTTCATGGGTGGAAGTGTCCTGGTGGGCTGTGGGCTTTGAGCTATCAGCGATCAGCTATCAGCTATCAGCTATGAGCTATGAGTTATGAGCAGTGGGGGAATCAAACAGAATGAATGCATCGAGAATTCAAGCTCGGATTTTATTGATGAAGACCGAGAGGGTTCGGCAAAGAGAATTGGCTTGAATTTCAATGTTTGAATCGCGAAAAAAACCCAATCGTTGGGCTAATGAAGCCTGGTATTCAAGTTCGCGGGCTGAGCCCAACGCGATGTGTAGGAAGTGAACAAATTCGGCTTCGGAATGCCGGGAGCAGCCCTCAGCGATATTCGATGGAACCGATACAGCGGCCCTCCTCATTTGGGAGACCAAACCAAATTGTTCTGATTTTGGAAAGGTTCCAGTTGCGGCATATACCGCCAACGCTAAGTCATCAGCCAACTTGAAGACCGTCAAAGCCCTGTGGTTTCGCATGCGCCATCCTCTCACAGCTAATAGCCCATGGCTCAAAGCTCATAGCTCATAGCACATACCTCATGGCTCATATCCATCCAGCTCAATTCACGATCTTGATTCCCCGGGGAGCCCTTGGCCCATCCTTGGGTTCTCTTCCGATGAGCACGACTTCGACGAGGCTCGCCACGAGGCTTGTGATGAGGGCGCCGAAAAATCCAGCCCAGAACCCATCCACCCTGAAGTCCAACCCCAGCCGATGGGACAGCGCTCCCGCCAGCCAGAACACCAGGCCGTTGATCACGAGACTGAAGCAGCCGAAGGAGAACACCACCGGGATGAAGGCGATGAATTTCAGCAGCGGCCCCAGGGTCGCGTTCAGCACGCCCAGCACCACCGCCACCGCCAGCAGGTCCACGAAAGATCCGTGGTGGAGGCCCGGCAGCGCATAGGACGCCACCAGCAGGCCGAGCGCGGAGAAGAGGAAGCGGAGGATCGTGCGCATGAGGGCCAGTGTAGGAGATCCGCGGCTGCGAAGGGAATCCGGCCCGCAGGAAACAGCTCAGTCCGGAATTCCCTTCACGGGGTATCCGTTCCCGCCCTGCACCGTTCCCCCCTTGCCGCCGTGCTTGCCCATGATGTAGGTCTGGGCCTTGGGGATGCCGGCGCCTTCGTAGGCGTGGATGTCCGTGAGCGCGTTGCCGAAGGCCCGGATGAAGGTCAGGCCTGTGTTCTGCATCGATTTCAATTGCGCGAGCTTGGCTTCGCCCACGCGCTTCTGCGTGGGCAGGATGTCGCGGGCGAGGGGCATCCAGACCACCACGCCTTCGGGAAATCGATGGTGGGCCAGCCATTCGCGAGTGGGCCTTCCCAGCCAGGGAGGGCGGCCCGTGAGGTAGACCACGAGGCTGCCTTCCGAAGCCCGCTTTACGGCCTCCACGGCATTGGGGCGCAGCTTCGGGCCCTCCGCTCGCGGATGGCGCCCCAGGCGGCGGAGGTAGTCTTTCCAGTTCTCCGCATCCGACATGGTCAGGGTGCCGTCGATGTCGAAGACTGAAGCCGCTTGCCCCGGCCCGATGACGAAGAGCGTCCCCTCCGCCGGCTGCTGCTCGTACCACCAGCGCACCTTCACCGAGCCCGGTTTGGCGGGCGCTTTCACCGCCAGGACCGCCTTGCCTTCTTCGTCCGTGGTGGCCTCGCCAATGGGTGTCCAGGCGCCGTCCACCAGCCACTCCACGCGCACCGGGGCATGTTCCAGGCTCTTCTGGACCCCGGCGCTGTGGCTGAACCAGGCCGTCAGGGGCACCTGGGAACCGGGCCTGGCCACGGCGTCCGAAGCGGAGTGGTAGGGCGTGCGCGACTCCAGCCCGCCCGCGCACAAGGAAACCGGACCTGACACCAGGCAAACCACCGCGAGGCGAAAGCGGATGTCCATCAGGCCCGCCCTTCGGAGCTTTCGCGCGTGGATTCCACGAGTTCCCCCATCAAATCAAGGCTTTGGGTCCACCCTACCATGCGGCCGGTTTGGCCCGCCCGCGGCCCGTGGGATACTTCTGTCCATGGCTTTGGAGCTGGCATGGCTGCGTTCGACCTGATCGTGATTGGAAGTGGCCCTGGGGGCTACATCGCCGCGGTGCGCGGTGCGCAGTTGGGACTGAACACCGCCCTGGTGGAAAAGGATCCCGCGGGTCTCGGCGGCACCTGCCTGCGCCGCGGCTGCATCCCCGCCAAGACCTGGCTGGAGACCGCCCACCGTTTCGAGCAGATGGAAAACCTCAAGGAATTCGGCATCGCCGATGTGGATGTTTCGAAGCTGCGCGCGGATCTCCCGGCCATCGTCACGCGCAAGAACCGCATCGTGCTTAAGAACGGCAAGGGCATCGAATACCTGATGAAGAAGAACAAGGTCACGGTGCTGAAGGGCATCGGAAAACTGCTGGGGGGCGGGCGCGTGGTGGTGGAGCAGGAGGTCCACACCGCGAAGAAGATCATCCTCGCGACCGGGTCGGTTCCCCGCGAGCTGCCGGGCCTGGAGACCGACGGCCAGCGCGTGTTGAACAGCGACCACATCCTGGACCTGGCGGAACTTCCGAGCCACCTCGTCATCCTGGGCGGCGGCGCCATCGGCGTGGAGTTCGCGTCGACCTTCGCGCGGCTGGGCAGCAAGGTCACGCTGGTGGAAATGATGGACCAGCTGGTGCCCATCGAGGACACGGCCGTGGGCGAGGAACTGGCGAAAATCTTCGCCAAGTCCTACAAGATGGATGTCCGCGTGAAGACCAAGATCGCCAGCCTTGAGAGGTCCGCTGGCAAGGTTGTCTGCCACCTTGAAGGCGACAAGCCCGGGACCCTCGAAGCCAGCCACGTGCTCATCTCCATCGGCCGCGCACCGGTCACGGCCAACATCGGCCTGGAGAACACCAAGGCCACCCAGGAGCGCGGCTACATCGACATCAACGAATTCATGCAGACCAAAGAAGAAGGCCTTTACGCCATCGGCGACATCGTGAAGACGCCCATGCTCGCCCACGTGGCCAGCGACGAGGGCGTCGTCGCCGCGGAGCACGCGGCGAAATCCCTGGGCGCGGACGCGCACCCCCATCCCATCGACTACGACCGCGTGCCCGGATGCACCTACTGCGACCCTGAAATCGGCAGCGTCGGCCTCACGGAGCGGGCGGCCCGCGAGAAGGGTTTCGACGTTCAGGTGGGCCAGTTCCCCTTCATGCCCATGGCCAAGGCCAACATCATCGGCGAGCCCCATGGCTTCATCAAGATCGTGGCGGACAAGCAGTACGGCGAGATCCTGGGCATCCACATCATCGGCCCCAAGGCCACGGAACTGGTGGCGTCCAGCCTGGCGCTGATCGGCGGCGAATACACCGTGGACGAGCTCATCAACACCATGTACCCGCACCCGACCCTGAACGAAGTCTTTCCCGAAGCCGCCCGCGCCGTCCATGGCCGCGCCTTGAACATGTGAATGAACCAGCAGGAGCGAACGTGATACCGATCGGAAAACTGGGCCGCGTCAGCGAGGGCGACTACAAGAATTGGTACGTGATGGTGCACGACACGCCGGGCATGGGCCTGCTGGTGGTCAAGGCGCTGGACGCGGAAATGAGCAACACCAAGCTCTTCCACGGCCCGCTGAAGACCATGGCCGAAGTGGAGGACTACTTCGTCCAGCAGCAGCTGAAGGTCGATTGGACCGGTGGCGAAGGTTGATCCGGTCGGTCCTCGCCGCGTCCGCCTGTCTTTCCCTATTTGCGCAGGCCCCGCGCGGAACCTTGAGGTACCTGTCCGGCGGGCGGCGGGCGGAGCTGCAGGTCGTTGACGGCAACCATCCGGCCTTCATCGCGCTGCGTCCCGAACAGGGCGAGCTGGCGGCGCTGCGTGCATTCGTGCTCACCCACACGGGCCCGGAAAAAATGATCGCCCCCAACGCCACCACCTTGAAGCAAACCGCGCCTGCCGCCTGGAAAGTGGGCAAGCATCGCGGTGTGAAAATGCTCAGGACCGACCAAGCCACCTACTGGTGCTACACACCCGGCCTGGTGCTGCCCGCCGCCTTCCGCGTCGGCAAGGCCACATGGCAGCTGCAAAGCGCCGACCTGCCCCCGCTGATGTTCGTAGAGCTGCGATGAGCCATGAGCTGCATTCGGATGCGGCCCAAGGCCGCGGCGTTATGAACGGAGCGCCGAAGGCGCTTCCAGATCAGCCGATGGCTGATAGCTCATGGCTCATTGCTGAAACCTAATGGCGCCGCCGTCCCCCGCGCACCGTCGTGTGGGTGGTCTTCACCTTGCCGCCGTGGGGACCCGTCCGCACCGTGGTGGTGCGGGTCACCCGGGCCTTGGCGTGGGCGGGCGCATAGCGGGTGCGCACGGTGACTGAAACCGCGCGGCCCGGCGCATACAGGCGATGGGCCGCCAGCACGCGATGGGTGCGGACCACCGCGAAGCCCGGAACCAGGCGGGACCGGAAGGGATGGAAGGCGGCCCAGGCCAGGGGCCGGAAGGGGCGCCACCAGGCCGGGTACACGCGCCACCGCCAGGGGGACGTCCAGGCCACATAGGCCGGGGCGAACACGAACCGGACGCAGGGCCAGGGCCATACGTTCACCACCACCCGGACCCGGTTGGCGGCCAGGGCGCTGGGTTCAGGGGCGTTCGGCCCGCGGCCCGCCTGGTTGCCTCCGGAGGCATCCTCGTCGTCATCGTCATCCCCCTCGCCGGGTTCGACGATGGTCCGTTCTCCGAAGATTTCTTCATCCCCGACAATCTGCACGATGGCATTGGCGTCGGCGGTCTTTTCGAGGCCGATCACCGCGATGTCCTGGTTCTCGCTCTCGGAAATCGCCACCTGCAGGACCAGCGCATGGACGCCGCCCTGCATCCGGTCCACCACGCGGACGTAGTCGACTTCTCCGTCGCCGTTGAGATCCAGGTTGTTCACATGGTTGGCCTGCTCGTTCAGCGCCTTCTCGAACGCCTCGGGGGAGTCCGACTTCTTGAAGAGCTCCAGCGCTCCCTGGAGGATGAAATGGTCGCCGGGCAGCCCCGTGGCCTCGGGTGTGGCCGGGGTTTGGGCGGGGAGGGGCGCGAGGCTGGCGCTGGACACGAGGGACCAGCAAAGGGCGTGGCGGATGAGCTTCATGGGGAGTCCTCTGGAAGAAATGGAAACGGTTATCAATGCGGTCTCGATGGCTGACCAGCGCGGGTCATGAACTGTCCAGGACCCTAGGTAAATGGGTACGCTTCATTGGATAAATCCGTGATGGTGGTCCTACCATATCCCTTCAGTGATCGAGTCGCAAGAAAATTTGAGGGTGCCGAAAATGGCCTGGCAATCCTGGCGCGTTCCACCGCGGATTCTTTGCATTTCATCCGTGTTCATCTGTGGCTGAAAAGCTTTTAACCACAGATGAACACGGATGAACACGGATTTGAAAACCAACTAAACAACCGTGGATATGCCAATTCTTCGGCCCCGGCTTGTACGGCAGCCACCACTGGTTCACGCTCTAGGCAAACCTGGAGGAGCGATGCGGCGGACGGCGCGGCTTGACGCGTGGATCAGAGGTTAGCCTTGCGTTCAATCTGGATCCAATCATGGGTCTAGGAATCACGCCCTGAATTCCCCAACACTCCGGTGCTCGGTATCCGCAACCTTTCCACCGTACCCCTGAATTCCTCAAACGCCCTCACTGCGCTGTGCTTGAAATCCGGGTGGAAGCGCTCACAGCGGGCTTTGGCACGGGCCAGGAGCTTGGCGCGGTAGGCCTTCCAGGCGGCCATGTTCTTCGCGTTGCCCTGGATGGCGCGGTGCAGGCGGGCTTCGAGATCTTGCCCTGAGCGTTGCAGCCTGTCCTTGAATTTCTCCAGTTCCAGTAGGCTCCGTGTGATGGTGAAGAAATGGTGGCCTTTCACGGCCATGGTCACCAGCTCGGCGAGCATGCGGGGGCGCAGCGTCAGGCCCCGCAGCAGGTAGGACCAGTACGCGAACGTGTAGCGGGAGAAGGTCTGGCGGATGAGGGAATGGAAGAAGGCCCGCACTTCGACGAGCCGGATCCGGCGGACGGAGGCCTTGTGGGGCTTCATCCGGCGGATCAAGTCAAGGCAGCGGGCGAAGTAGCGGCGCGGCCGGTACACCTCGGCAAGCACGCGCTTGTAGCCCGCGCGAAGGAGGCCCGCATCCATGCGCGGAAGGAAATTCAGCTCCAAGTCATGGGTGTTGTTGCCCCCCACCGACGTGAAAAGCAGCCGCCCCTCGGAGGCCAGCCGGGTGTGGAGCCGGGTTCCCGGAAGGGCCGTCAGGAGGCCCACCATGGCCGTGGGAATGGCAGCCTGCCCGATGAAGCGGATCTGGCGGTCGAAGATATCGCCCTGGTCTTCGTCGAAGCCCACGATGAACCCGGCGGCCACTTCCAGCCCCTTGGCCTGGATGGCGCGGACGCTGGCCAGCAGATCGGCGCGGCTGTTCAGGTTTTTCCCCACCGCTTCGAGCGTGGCCTGGTCCGGCGTTTCGATGCCCACGAACACCATGTTGAAGCCCGCCCGCACCATGTCGTCCATGAGCGCTTCGTCCGCCGCCAGATCGAGGCTGGCCTCGGTGTAGAGGGTGAAGGGGAAGTTCCGTTCTTCCTGCCAGCGGGCCACCTCGGGCAGGAGGCGGCGAACCTGGAGCCGGTTGCCGATGAAGTTGTCGTCCACCACAAACAGCGAGCCGCGCCAGCCGCCCTCATACAGCAGCTCCAGCTCCTCCAGGATCTGGGTAGGCGTCTTGGTGCGGGGCTTGTGGCCGAAGAGTTCCACGATGTCGCAGAATTCGCAGTGGTGCGGGCAGCCGCGCGAATACTGCAAGGCCGCGCCCGCGTAGCGTTTCCGGTCCAGCAGGTCGAAGCGCGGCGGCGGCGTGCGGGTGATGTCGGGGCGCGTGGGATCGCGGTAGCAGTTTTTCGGATTGCCATTTTTGAAATCCTCCAGGAAAGGCGGAAGGTTCACTTCCGCTTCGCCGAGGACGAAGTAATCCACGCCTTCGATCTGCTCATGGCAACTGGTGGGATAGGGCCCGCCCGCCACCAGCGGCTTGCCCGCTTCCTGGCACATCGCGACGATTTTTTCGAAGGAGGCGCGCTGCACGAGCATGGCGGAGGTCAGCACCAGATCCGCCGCCTCGATGTCCTGCTTCGAAAGGGTTCCGACATTCAGATCAACGAGCTTGAGGTCCCAATCCTTCGGCAGCATCGCGGCCACCGTGATCAGGCCCAAGGGCGGCAGCGAAGCCTTGCAGCCGAGGAAAGGGAGCGCGTAGCGCATGCTCCAGTAGGTCGGGGGCATTTCCGGGTAGACCAGCAGCGCCTTGATTCCCAAGGGGCGCTCCCTTCTGGGAAAACTGCCTTGATTCTACGCCCTCACTCCAAATATCCGGGGCGGGGTTGTGCGAGGGGGGCGCCAGCCAAAGGTTGAGAAGTTGAAAGTTGAGTTGAAAGTTGAGGAGTTGCGTAGTTAAAGCCACAACCAGTGCGGGCCTTCATCTTTCTCCGTGCCTCTCAGCACCGTGCGCAGAAGTGCGGCGGGGCGGGCAGTGCGGCGAGTTTTTGATAGGCCGACCGCCAGGCTGCCACGGGGCCGCGGAAGGCCGCGATGGCGGGCGTGAGCTGGGCCAGGGCATGCAGGTTGGAGGGATCGCCGGGCAGCGGCAGCAGGGGGACGGGCTGGCCGGAAGCAGCGCGCAGGCTGGACCGCAGCAGCTCCATCAGGGCCGAGGCCGTGGGCAGTTCCAGGGGCGGCACACGGAGCTCGGCGCCGGTGGGAAAGGCGACGCCAGACCAGAGATCGGCCTCGAAACCGCCCTCCACTTCAGCCCAGGGGCCCCGGCGGAAGGCCCGCCGCCGTTGCTGCTTGTCCCAATCCGGAAGGAAGGATTTCAACTCATCTTTTTCCAGGGGCGAGAGCGGAGCTTTTCCGAGTTTTTCGGGCGAGGCCATGAAGATCCGCCCCGGCAGCCGCTTGGCGAGCATGGGGCGATCATCGAGCCAAGGCAGGCTCACATCCAACGCGGCCACAAGCGAACCGATGCGGCGGCGGTGGCACCGCAGCGCAACGCCAACCTCCGCGTCCGGGGCGGGCAGCAGCGCGCAGAGATTCAGCCCGGCATCGCTGGCCTCCCAGGCCTCCAGAGCTTCCAATACCTGCGATGCGCGCGTGCCCAGCACCAGCAGGGCGGGAAGCCCATGGCCGCGCTGGCGTTCCACCAGCACCAGCGCCCCGCCTTCCCCGGACAGCACGGAGCCCCCCAGGTCCGCTGCAAGGTGGAGGGCGGCCATGTCCATGAGTCCATCATCAGCCAGTTGTAGTGGTAAGCCAAAACGAGAGGCGGTGGGACCCTTTCCCCCCCCCCCTTTTAACTTTTCGACCTTTCGACTTCTCGCCCGCCTTTCCCGCCGGGCCCTTATCCTTGCTTCATGGCAGAACCCCAACCTCGATGCTTCCTCCTGGCCCGGCAAGGGCGCGACGACGAGGGGGCGACCATCGAGGACCATCTGCTGGAGCTCGCCGAGCTGGCGCGGGCCGGAGGCATCGACCCCATCGGCCAGGAGAAGCTCAAGCGCGCGACGCCGGAGGCCCGCAGCTTCTATGGCAAGGGGCAATTGGAGGCCGCGTCCCAGGAAGCCAAGCGATTAGGAGCGACCCTGCTCATCTGCGACGACGAGCTGAGCGGCGGCCAGGTCCGCAACATCGAGAAGTCCACGGGCCTGCGCTGCATGGACCGCACGGGGCTCATCCTCAGCATCTTCGAACAGCGCGCCCAGACGCGCGAAGCCAGGGCGCAGGTGGAGTTGGCGCGCTTCGAATACGAATTGCCGCGGCTGAAGGGCGCCTGGACCCACCTTGAGCGCCAGGCGGGCGGCACGGGCACCCGCGGGGGCGCGGGCGAAACGCAGATCGAAGTGGACCGCCGCATGACGCGGTTGCGCATCTCGCAATTGAAGAAGGAATTGAAACACCTGGAACGGGTGCGGGAAACCCAGCGCCAGGGCCGTGTCCCAGGCCTGCCGCGGGTGGCGCTGGTGGGCTACACCAACGCCGGCAAGACCAGCATCCTGAAATGCCTGACGGGCGAAGGCGAGCCCAAGGACATGCTCTTCGCAACCCTCGACACCACCACGCGCAAGGCCTGGCTGGGCGCCGACGATGAGACCGGTGCGCCGAAACAAGCGCTGGTATCCGACACCGTCGGCTTCATCCGCAAACTGCCCCACCAACTGGTGGCGGCCTTCCGCTCGACCCTGGGCGAAGTGCGCACCGCCGATGCGCTGGTGGTGGTGGCGGATGCCGCGAATCCAGATCTGGAAGAACATTTGAAGATCGTCGGCGCCACGCTCCATGAAATCGGCTGCGGCGACCATCCGCGGCTGCTGGTGCTCAACCAGGCGGACCGCCTCACCCGGCCTCGCCGGCTGGACATGAAAAAGAGGCATCCAGATGCGGTGTTCAGCTGCGCCCTGACCAAGGCTGGCATCGAGGAAGTCCGCGAATGGCTGCGGGAGCTGATCCCGGGCCCGCCGAGGCCGCGGCAGCTCGAAGACTGGGAGCGGCCGCTTGTCCAGGCGGAGCTGTCCTGAAGGTCAGGCTTCCGGCTGCTTCGCTTTCGGCAGGTAGCCCAGGCCCCAGACCAGGGCCGCCGCCAGGACCACGCGGATGAAGAAGAACTGGGTCGAGAGGCCATGGGTCTTGCGGTAGCTCATGAGCCTCGCATCATCCTGGGGCAGCGAATCCACCGGGGCGTTCATCTCTGCGCGGAGTTCCTGGAGCCTCGGCGTGGCCAGGAAGGTGCTGGAAAACGTGAAGAGCAGGGCCACCAGGACCGCGGCGCTCCAGAGGCGCAGGGGGCCGATGGGGCTGGCGTCCTGGATCTCGTTGAGCCACCGCCCGCCGTAGCTCAGGCAGAGGGTGCCACCGAACGCCACCCACGCGGCCAGATCCAGGCGCGCCACCATCACCCCCGCGACCCGGCCCGCCAGATCCTTGGTCGGCAGGTTGGCGAACAGGGCTGGAGCCATGAGCGCGGCGAAGCCCAAGGCCATCCCGAGCCAAAGCAGAAGGAGCACCAGGGAGGCGCTGTCCAGGCGGCGGAGTGTTTTTCCCATAGCCTGAAGTCTAGCTCATCCGGCCTGATGGCCGGCGAGGCGCAACACCCGGAGCGCAGCTTCAACCGCCGTCTCGCGCACCAGCACATAGTCCGTGTCGAAGGTCGAGAGCGCGAAGATGCTCACGCCCGCCTCCGCCAGGGGGCCGGCCATGGACGCCAGCACGCCGGTCATGGCCATGTCCAGCGGCCCTCGCACCTTCAAGGCCCTGAACGGCCCCTCGGTGCGGTACCCCGGCGGCACACGGTCCGAGGCGCACAGGATCGAGAGTTCCTCGGGCGTCTGGGTGATGGACCACAGCATTCCGCCCCGGGCCCAGGCGGGCACCAGCTCGTCGGGATCCAGGCGGACCACCGCGAACGCGCCCTCGAGAAGATCAAGCGTCAGGATCAATGTTTCATCCCCAGAAGCAGTCCGTCAGGTGTCGGGATGCAGACAGTGTCGAAGGCCCGGGTGGCCTCTTCGTGGCAACGGCGCACGGCCTCCGCATCCGGGCTTTGATCCAGGAGCTGTCCGAAATAATAGGCGTTGTCCACCAGCAGGAGCCCGCCACGGCGCAGATTGAGGGCCGCCCACCGCGCGTACAGGTCATACCGGCCCTTGTCGGCGTCCAGGAACACCGCGTCGAAGGGACCTTCGGATTCCAGCGCAGGCAATGATTCCAGGGCCGGTCCGACGACCACCTCCACGCGATCCGCAAAGCCGGCCTCCGCAATTTGTTCCCGGGCCACCGCAGCGTAGGTTGTTTCCAACTCCAAGGTCCACAGCCGGCCGCCGGCCGGAAGCGCCTGGGCCATGCGGATGGCGGAGTAGCCCGCCAAGGTGCCGAATTCCACCACCTTTTTCGCGCCCGCAAGCCGCAGCAGCAGCGTGAGCAGCTTGCCCTCGCTCATGCCCACCTGGATGGCAGGAAGGCCCCGCAGTTCGGGCGCGGCGAAGGCCGCGGCCAAACCAGGAGCATGGCCATGGCCGGCATGGAGGTCGTTCAGGTAGGCCAGAATCTGAGGGGCTGTCGTAGCGATGGCCCTGCCGGGAATCAAGATCGGCCACCGCTCACCAATCGCTGTAGGGGACTTGGTCCTCGCTGATGTCCTGGCTGCCGCTGCGGACATTCCAGATGCCGGGTTCGGCGTCCGGCTGGTCGGGGTCGGCGGATTCCATTTCCGTCCGCCAGGTCTCCGAGGAATTGGTCATGGGATCTTTGGGAATCTCGCGGACGTAGCCCTTGTCCCTCAACTGGGCCAGGGAGGTGGGGTAGCGGCTGCGGTCCGCGTGGTACTGCTCCAGCGCATGGCGGATCTGGAAGAGGTTCTCCTTCAGGACCGATTCCTTGGAGAGCTTCGTGCTGTGCCGGTAGCCCACGATGCCGACCGTCGAAAGCAGGGCGATGATGGTCATCACCACCAGCAGTTCCATGAGCGTGAAGCCCCGCTGGCGGCCGGTGGCGGTGGAGCGGGCTGGAGTGTGGAAAAGGCGCATGAAACCTCGGGGCGGGTGGGCAGCCGGACTACCAATTTAGCACGGCCTCCGCTGTTGGGTGCGCCTCGGCGCGCTTGGGTTTCCGGGGATGGAATCGCGCGGCTCGGGAACCCGCAGGGCTCTGGCGGCAGGAGGATGCCCGACGCCCACCGGGACCTGCGGCGCCCTGCCATTCGGTGGATCCAGCGGCGGCGCTGGCGGACCCTGGTCTAATGGAAGCGTCATCATGATGGAGCGTCCGTGGGGTCCGGTTCCGCCACACCCATCGTCATCCTCACCGGAGCCGGCATCTCCGCAGAGAGCGGCCTTCCCACCTTCCGGGACAATGGCGGGCTCTGGGAACAGCATCGCGTGGAGGATGTCGCCACGCCCGAGGCTTTCCGGCGCGATCCCGGGCTGGTGCAGCGCTTCTACAACGAACGCCGCCGGAAGCTCGGAGCCGTATCGCCCAATGCGGCGCACCGCGCCCTGGTGGACCTGGAGCGGGGCTGGCCCGGCCCCTTGCTCCTGGTCACCCAGAACGTGGATGACCTCCATGCCCGCGCTGGTTCCCTGAACCTCGTGCCCATGCACGGCGAATTGCTGAAGGCCCGGTGCCTGGCTTGCGGCGCCGCCTCCGCCTGGGCAGAGGACATCCTGCCCACAAGCCATTGCCCCCGTTGCGACGAACCGGGGCAGTTGAGGCCGCACATCGTCTGGTTCGGAGAGATGCCGCTGGAGCTGGACAGGATTTTCAAGGCCCTGGAGGAATGCGGCCTCTTCATCGCCATCGGCACCTCGGGCACGGTCTATCCCGCGGCTGGCTTCGTGGACGCTGTGCCGCCCGGAGCCCGCGCCATCGAGATCAACCTGGAAGGGTCCAGTCCGAATCCGCGGTTCGATGAGCAGCGCCAGGGAACGGCCACCCAGCGGGTGCCGGAGCTGGTGGCTGAATTGTTGAAATGATCTGTAAACTTACGGCACGAACTTGGCGTCCAAGTTGAAATCGAGGTATGGATGACAGCAATTCCCCTGTCGCCGAAAACCGGCGTGGCCGCGAGTCTGGCGGTCACCTTGCTGGTGGCCTGGCTGGACTACCGCACGGGATTGGAGCTCGAATTCTCGGCCTTCTACATCCTGCCGGTCCTGGTGGCGGCCTGGATGGCGGGGTGGCGCTGGGCCGTGGCGCTTGCTTTGTTCAACACCCTCGCCTGGAGCCTGGTGGATCAGTGGGCGGGCCATGCGCACTCTAGCCATTTTTACGCGGTGTGGGAGTTCCTGGACCACGCCCTGGTCTACCTGCTGGTGGCCGCGACGGTCGGCGGCCTCAGGATGGCCATCGCCCGCCAGCGGGCCCTGAACATGGAATTGAGCCAGGCCCTGGACGAAGTCGGCGAGTTGAAGGGCCTCCTGCCGGTCTGCGCGTGGTGCCACAAGGTGCGGGATGACCAGGGCTACTGGGGCCAGCTTGAAACCTATGTAGAGGCGCGCAGCCAGGCGAGCTTCACCCACGGCATCTGCCCGGACTGCCAAGCCCGGGTCATGGCCGAACGGAGCGGCCTCTCCGGGGAACAGCCGGCGCTGCCTACACCTCCTCCGCGCTCACCTTCCACGTGATCTCTTCCCGCGGGATCAACGCGGGCCAATAGGCGACGATCTCAGCGGCCTTGGGGCGGCCTCCGGCGAACCCGGTGACGCCTGCTGGGCCTGCGGTGACCAGGGGCGCCAGCTCCCGGCCGAACCGCTCGACTTTCTTTTTGTCGCTGTCCTTCACGCTGAGCCTCAGCACGATTTCCGCGGGCTCAGGCGGCTCGAAGGCGATGCCCTTGTGGACGGTGGAGCTGCCGAGGTATTCGGCGTCCGTGTGCTCGTACACGCAGCCGGCGGCCTCCAGGCGCTTCCAGACGATGTCGGCGCAAAGTTGGGCTTTCTCCAGCGCTTTCGGACCGCAAAGGGTCAGTTGGCCCGTGGCCTTGTAGCCCTTCAGATAGGCGCCGCTCACCTTCAGGAAAGGCGTGCGGGGACCGCCCTTGATGCCGCTCACGGCCACGCGGTCCGGGCCAGCCTGGCGGAGCTGGATGCTCGAGAAATCCGCCACCACATCCGGTGTGAGGTAGGCCTTGGGATCCCCCATCTCGTAGACCAGTTGTTCGCTGACGGTGTCCACGGTGACCATGCCGCCGCTGCCTTCAGGCTTGGTCACGACAAAGGTTCCGTCCTCGCTCACCTCGGCGATGGGATAACCGACCTTCCACAGATCCGGGACTTCCCACCACCGCGAGAAATTCCCGCCGGTGGCCTGGGCCCCGCATTCCAGGATATGGCCCGCGATGGTGCCCGCGGCGAGGCGGTCCCAGTCATCGGCGGCCCAGCCGAATTCGTGGATCAGCGGCGCCAGCGTCAGGCCGGGATCCGTGCAGCGGCCCGTCAGCACGATGTCCGCGCCGGTGGCCAGGGCGTCCACCATGGCTTGGGTCTGCAGGTAGACATTGGCGCTGATGATGTCGCGCTCCGCATCGAAGAGTCCTTCGCCGGTGTCCATGTTGGCGAGCTTCAGGCCCTTCGCTTTGAATTCCTCCAGCCGGCCCAACACATCGTCGCCGGTCACCGTGGCGATCTTGAGGCCCGTGACACCGAGCTTTTTCGCCACTTCCATGATGGCCGCCCGGCAGGCCTCGGGATTCACGCCGCCCGCATTGGCGAGGACCTTGATGCCCTTCTGCTTGAGCATCGGCAGCGTGCGCGCCATCAGGTCCACGAAATCCGTGGCGTAGCCTTGGCTCGGGTTCTTCCGCTTCTGCTTCTGCATGATGGAAAGCGTGACTTCGGCGAGATAGTCCAGCGTCAAGTAGTCGATCTTCCCGTACTCCACGAGCCGCACCGGCGCGTCGATGCTGTCTCCCCAGAATCCCTGGCCATTGGCGATGCGGACGGTTTTGGACATGGCGGCTCCAGGCTTCAGTCTAGCGTTTCTTGGATTCGTCCGGGTCTTAGAGCGTGTCTTAAAATTCCCCCGCGCCGCGACGGAGGTCAGCCGCGATGCAGCGTAAGGAACGGGCCGCAGCGGCGTATCGGTCATACGCTCAAGGCCCGTGACGCCGCGATGCGCGCGGCTGGCCCCGTCCCTTCGGGCTGGGGCGGCGGCCTTCGTAGGGCTGCGTTACCCTCCGTGGCGTATGGGCGGATACGCCGTGGTCGGCTGCCTTGCCCTGCTCGCCCGGCGCTCCCAGCGCGGCACGGGGGAATTTTAAGACACGCTCCTGGGCGTGTCGGCACTCTGTCACAACCTTGTCAGAGCGATCTTTCCGTCCAGTTCGCCCATGCATTTGATCCGCTGATCCGTCCAAAACAGGGCTTTTTGCTGTAATTCCGGACCGATGTAGGACAATGGACATACTTGAAAGTGTTCAAGCCACCCCCACCTTTTTTGGAGATCCCATGAAACCTGAAACCCTCAATCCCAGGATCCGCACGATCCTCGCGGCCGCCATGCTCACGCTGGTCCTGGCCTGCGGAAAGCAGGACCCCCAAGTGAAGGACATGGCCCAGAAAGCCGAACAGGCTCAGGGCCTCCAGACCCAGGTCCAGCAGGCGGGCCAGCAGCAGCAACAACAGCTCGCCCAGGCGGGTGTCAAGGACGTGAAACCCAATCCGGAAACCATGCAGCTGACGCCCGACCAGAAGGCCCTGCTGGAAACGCGCCTGAAGGCTGAAAAGGGCACCAGCACCGGCGATCTGCTCCAGGCCATCCTGGACAAGGACCAGGAGATCAGCGAGCTCAACAAGAAGGTCAACAGCCTGCGCGCCCTGCTGCCCAAGCCCGAGCTGGCCAAGGATGGGGACAACCACTACGCCATGGCCATGGCCTTCCTGCGCCACCGCGGCGTGAACGCCGAAAAGGCGAAGGATCTGGTCGCCAAGGCCAACATCCTGGAAAAGCTGGAGCCCGGTTGGGAGGTCTACCACTTCTACGTCAACGGGAAGTACGGCACGAGCGTGAGCCAGGGCCACGCGCCCCTCTCGCCCACCGAATCCATCAAGCTGGCCAAGGTGAAGACCGAGGGCGAGCGCGACGAGGCCATCAAGAAGGGGCAGGAGCTCGCCAAGCAATTGGACAGCCTGAACATCGAGAAGCAGCGTGTTGAGGCCGACATCACGGCTCTGCGCCAGGAGAAGACCGGCCTCATGGACCAGGTGGCCGCCCTGAATACGCTCAGCGAGCGGCAGAAAGCCAAGCTCAATTCCATGCACTACATCGTGGGCGAGCAGGCCAAGCTCGAGCAGGATGGCGTCGTCGTCATCCCCTTCTTCTCCAAGAACCGCATGGGCGCCAACGCCAAGTCCATGCGCTTCGACAAGGACCTGTTGCTGGACGGCCCCTCGGAACCCGTCGTCCTCATCAAGGCCGCGGACCTGGGCGTCACCAAGATCGGCAAGGTCAACGTGGTGCCGGGCTCCCTCATCAAGGACCAGCACTATTCCATCTCCTACGCCGCCGACCGCTCCAGCGCGACCATCAAGATCCTGGATCCGGACCGCGTGAGGGACGACAGAGTGGCTTTCGCGGTCACGCAGTAAAAAACAAACTTTCTAAGCAAAACCACCCATAGCCTGATGTTCAGGCTGTGGGTGGTTTTTTGACGGGTTGGGAGTGAAGTGAATAAGGGGCATGGGAGCGTTTAAGGCGCTGTTGGGTGAGAGAATAGCGTTGTCATGCTTGTCAAAGCGAGGCCCCACATGCGTCATCATATTGCCGTGGCAGTGCTCCCTGTCGTCCAAATAGTCTCCTTCGCCGGAGTGGGTGGAAGCGAGACTCCACCGGAAGAGGCGACTCGCCTTCTTATGTCGGCCATCGAAAATTCGGATCTGAAAGGTGTGCAAATCGCCATCAGGCAAGGCGCTGATCCGAATATTGCACCCAAGGGGGAAAATCGTCCCATTACAGTCGCGATCGCCACGTTTGGCTTCACCAAAGAGGCCCCAGAAAGAGAAAAAGCCCGCGGAA
This sequence comes from Holophagaceae bacterium, assembly GCA_016720465.1. Classification (NCBI taxonomy): domain Bacteria; kingdom Pseudomonadati; phylum Acidobacteriota; class Holophagae; order Holophagales; family Holophagaceae; species Holophagaceae bacterium. The sequence goes on along the minus strand of JADKKO010000002.1, from coordinate 248,252 downwards.
TCATAAGCTACCTATTCTCTAAGGGGGCCCGATTATCAGGTCATAAAGACGAGCTGTTCATGGCTATTTTCTCCAACGACAAACTACTGATGTCAACCCTTCTGGATAGAGGACTTGATCCTCACAGTAAGCTCGACGGATACTCATCCATTGAACTGGCCTATCTCCGTAAATCTGATGGCCTGATCCCACTCTTAAGAAGCCGGAATGTCCCCGATATCCAACCTGAAGATCAGCAGGTCATGAGAATTATGCGTGCCTTGACATGGCTCGACCATGAAGCACTAAAGAAGCTGATCGACGAAAAGGTTGACCTCAATCAATACGATCCAAGGGGGCGAACCCCCTTACTTGAGGCTCTTAGTTCGAGCAGCTGGATTATGGTCCCGGAATGTTTTCTTCAAATTCTTCTGGGAGCACCAAATTTCAATCTTCAGAGTCGCTGGGAGGGTGACTATGGTATGTACCCACTGCACAGGTTGGCGGCTACCCTGACAATTGAATCCAAATATGCTGATTCGGTGGCAGGGCTTATCTTGGTTGTAGTCCATCGACACGCCGACCCCAACGTGAAGGACAAGTTTGATGAGACTCCGCTTCACTACGCGGCAAGGGGGAATTTCCCTCAGATCACCCAGGCACTACTAATGGCTGGTGCCAATCCACTGGCTGTAAACTTCCGCGGTCAACGCCCTTCAAGCCAGGCGAAGAACTCTGAAATCCGAAGCATGCTCCTAAAGGCTGAAAAATCTGCGATCGAGGCCCAATAATTTCAATAGTGCTCGTTAAAGATGATCTCCCTCTTACCCGATACCTTCTGTATCAAGGAACCAAGTTATGGTCGCTTGAGATGTCTTAGGCCGACATAAGTGTCCGTAACGTCTTGGCCAGAGGAACGCTGTCTGTTGCTACTTGTTGTTTTATGCCTTCGATGTGCCTCGGGCCACCATCCATCGCGTCGGCCTGTGATCGGTATTGGGTACTGCACGGACTTCGACTTGGCGTAGAGGACCACCCGCCTTCTGGAACGTCTTGGCCGACATAAGGGGCAGTAACGTCTTGGGCAGAACAAGGCTGGCGGCTACTTGTTGCGTTATGCCTTCGATTTTCCTCGGTCCACCATCCATCGCGTCGGCCTGTGACCGGTATCTGCTTCCGCAATATCTTCGATTCTGTGCGGAGTACCACCCAACGCTTCGGCCCTCTTGGCCGACATAAGTGTCCGTAACGTCTTGGCCAGAGAAGCGTGGCCAAGGCGTAACGGACACTAAAAAATCGGCCCCGATGAAGGGGCCGATCTATTTTGAACGGTACGATCCGATTGGCTTCAGATCTTCTGGACGTTGGTGGCCTGGGGGCCCTTCTGGCCCTGGCCGACGTTGAAGCTGACGCGCTGATTCTCATCCAGGGTGCGGAAACCCGTGGTTTCGATTGCGGAGTGGTGCACGAAAAGGTCTGCGCCGCCTTCATCAGGAGTGATGAAGCCGAAGCCCTTTTCTGCGTTGAACCATTTGACGGTGCCTTGTGCCATGACTGCTTCCTATTTCTTCTTCCTGGATTGGGTGGTGCGTCGTCCCTTCCAGGCAAGGAGGCGATGCTGTTGCGTACGGGCCCGCGAATGCGAACTTCTTTCCAGTATGCGGGGGTTAAACGAAATGCAATAGGTATTTCTTTGGAGGGGATATGGGCGGAGGGCTATCAGCTATCGGCTATCAGCTAATCTGGAGGCGCCTCCGGCGCTCCTTCAGTAAGGTCGCGGCCTGCGGCCGCATCCCCAAGAAGCTCATGGCTCATGGCTCATAGCTCACAGCTCATCAATACGTCCAGCCCAGCCCACACCCGGTTTCCTTCGCCAGCCGTTCCGCCAGGTCCGCATCGAAACGGAGCCGGATCTCGCTTCCCGCCCTCACCCGGGCCACAAGCCCCTGGGCGCTCCGGTATTCGAAGTGCACCGGCAGGTCGCCATCGTATTGCTTCAGCAGGGGCCAAAGGTTGGACGGGCACTCGCCCGGGGGGAGGCGCACCACCGCGCCGCTGAAGCCTTTGCCCTGGTAGCCCTCCAGATCCTCCAGGCTGGTGGCGAACACCTTGAGCACCGTGCGGTCCTCTTCTTCCTCATCATTGCTGGTGATGGTCTCGATCTTCAGTTCGCCGGTGATGCGCAGCAGGGCGTCCGGCAGGCAGAGGTGGCGGTAGGTGTCGAAAGGGCGGCTGCGGAGCTTCGTTTGGGAGTTGAAAAGGCCGGCCATGAGCAGCACTTCAAGCTTGCTGGTCACATCCTCGATCTGGAGTATGGCCCAGGGCTCGCCTTTCTGGTTGGTCTTGAAGGTCACATTGCTGACCATGCCCGCGACCGTCACTTCGTCACGGTCCTGCACCTGCCCGCCCACCGCCAGTTCGGCGATCTGGGCGAGCGTTCCCCGGGTGTGCACGCGCACCGCATCGGCGAATTCCTCCAGCGGATGGCCGCTGACGAACAGGCCCAGGGTCTCCCGCTCGGCGGCAAGCCGCTCCCGGCGGCTCATGGGGGCGATGTCTTCGGGCAGGTGCCAATCCGCGGAACAGCTTGCGATCTCGGCCTCATCGAAGAGGCTCATCATGCCGAGATCGGGGCTGGACCCTTTGGAAGCGGATTCGATGGCGGAGGCCAGACCCGCCAGCAGCGCGGCCCGGTGGGGTTCCAGGCTGTCGAAGGCGCCGGCCTTGATGAGGGATTCCCAGACGCGGCGGTTGGCCTTGGACAAATCGGTGGCCTTCAGCGCGTGGAAGAAATCCTTGAAGCCGCCTTCGGCCTTCCGGGCCTCCAGGATGGCCTGGAGCGCGGCTTCGCCGAGCCCCTTCACCGCCGCGAACCCGAAGCGGATCTGCTTCTCGCCCGTCACGGTGAAGTCCAGGCCCGACACATTGATGTCCGGCCCCAGGACCTCGATGCCCTTCTCTCGGCAGTTCTGGATGTACTTCACCACGTCGTCGGTGCGGCCGCTCTTGGTGCTGAGGAGCCCTGCCATGAATTCCGTGGGGTGGTTCGCCTTCAGGTAGGCGGTCTCGTAGGCCACCATCGCATAGGCCGCGCTGTGGCTCTTGTTGAAGCCATAGCCGGCGAAATACTCGATGAGGTCGAAGATCTCCCCCACCTTCCGCTCATCAAAGCCGCGGGCCACGCCCTGCTCCGTGAACTTGGACTTCTCCTTCTGCATCTTGAGGAGGTCCTTCTTGCCCATGGCGCGCCGCAGCATGTCGGCTTCGCCCAGGGAGTAGCCCGCGATGGCGCTCGCGATCTGCATGACCTGTTCCTGGTAGAGGATCACGCCATAGGTGGGAGCCAGGATGGGCTCCAGCACCGGGAATTGGTACGTCACGGGCTCGGCGCCGTGGCGCCGCTTCACGTAGGTCTCGCCCATGCCGGCGCCCAAGGGGCCCGGGCGGAATAGCGCATTGAGCGCGATGAGGTCGTCGAAGCGGTCGGGCCCCAGCTGCCGCAGCAGCTGTTTCATGCCGCCGGATTCGAACTGGAAGATGCCGTCGGTGTCGCCGCTGGCGAACAAGTCGAAGGTCTTCTTGTCATCGAAGGCGCGGAGGGCCTCCATGTCCACGGGCTTCCCGTGGCGGGCCTCCACATAGCTTTGGATCTTGGCGATCTGGGTCAGCGTTTCCAGGCCCAGGAAATCCATCTTCAAGAGGCCCGCGCGCTCGGCCTCCATCATGGTGTACTGCACCATCACCTTCTTGTCCCGGTCCACACAGAGCGGGGCGAAGGTGGTGAGGTCGTCCGGCGCGATGATGACGCCCGCCGCATGGACGCCGGTGTTCCTCGCCAAGCCTTCAAGGCGCGCGGAAATGTCGAGCACATTCTTGACTTCGGGATCCGTGTCGTACATTTCCCGCAGCTTGTCGGATTTCTGGAGCGCCTCGGCCATGGTGATGGGCTTGCCCGGCTCCTGGGGCACGAGCTTGGTCAGGGTGTTGGCCCAGTTGAAGTCCTTCTCGAAGACCCGCGCCACATCCTTGATGACCGCCTTCGTCTTGAGCTGGTTGATGGTGATGATGTTGGAAACCCGGTCCTGGCCGTACTTCTCGGTGACGTAGTCGATGACTTTCTGGCGGCCGTCCCGGCAGAAATCGATATCCACATCGGGCATGGTCACCCGTTCCGGATTGAGGAACCGTTCAAAGAGCAGGTCGTACTGCATGGGGTCGATGTCGGTGATCTTCATGGCCCAGGCCACGATGCTGCCCGCCGCCGAGCCGCGTCCCGGACCCACCGGAACGCCCATGTCGCGGGCCTTGGCGATGAAATCCCAGACCAGCAGGAAGTAGCCCGGAAAGCCCATGCCGAGGATGGTGTTGATCTCGAATTCGAGCCGCTCGCGGTATTTTTCTTCGGGGTATTTCAAGGCTCCCGCGGCCCAGAATGGCCGGCATCTCTCGATGCGGGCCTCGAAGCATTCCCGCGCAGTCTGGACAAAGTAGCTGTCCAGCGTGTGGCCGGCGGGCACGGGGAAGGAAGGCGTCACGGGCTTCCGCGTGATGGGAAAGAGATCCACCTTGGCGGCGATTTCCAGGGTCCGTTCCAGGTATTCGGGATGGTCCGGAAACACCGCGCGCATCTCCTCGGGCGTCTTCACGAAAAACTGGTCCGTAGCGAAGCGCATGCGCTTCTCCTTGGCCTTGGTGGTCTTGGTGCCGATGCAGAGCAGCGTGTCGTGGAGTTCCGAATCTTCGTGATTGAGGTAGTGGGCATCGTTGGTGGCCACCAAAGGAATGCCCAGTTTCTTGGACAGCTCCATCTGGTAGGGAATGATCTGCTGTTCCTTCTCGAAGCCCTGGTCCTGGATCTCCAGGTAGAAATCGTCCCCGAAGATGTCCCGGAATTCCCGCGCCACGCGCTCCGCCTGGTCCAGCCGGTTCTGCAGGATGCGGGCCTGCACCTCGCCCCCGAGGCAGGCGGTGAGCGCGATGAGGCCCTCGCTGTGCTCCTTCAGCAATTCCTTGTCGATGCGCGGCTTGTAGTAGAACCCTTCGGTGAAACCCTTGGACACGAGCTTGCTGAGGTTTGCGAAGCCCACGGCGTTTTTCGCCAGCAGGACCAAGTGGTAGCCCGCGTCCCGGCTGCCGCTGGGATCCACGCAATCCTCGAGGCCCTCTTCGGACGTATCGGAATTCTTCGCGTCCAGCTTCCGGTCGAAGCGGGTGCGGGGAGCCACGTAAACTTCGCTTCCCAGGATGGGTTTCACCGCCAAATTGCCATTTGCGTCCGCAGTCTTCTCGCAGGCATCGACGAGCCGCATCATGCCGAACATGTTGCCGTGGTCCGTCACCGCGACGGATGACATCCCCGAGGCCTGGCACTTCTTCACGAGCTCCGGAATGCGCGTGAGCCCATCCAGCAGGGAATACTCGGTATGAAGGTGCAGATGGGCGAAGCTCATGAGTCCATTCTCCTGCCCCGGGCCTGGCTTTGGAGAAGTTCCCGGCTTTCAGCCAGAAGGAAAGGCGCAGGGATCGGGGTGCTGCGAATTCAGTGCACTCGCGGCGGGCCGAGAGGAATTTCACGCTCCTTCATGAATTTTCACCAGGACGGCTCCTTGCTTTATTCCCATGTCGTGGAAAACAGGCACTTGCACCAACGGCACGAGGGTTGATACTTCTTCCCGGTCACTCAACCAGGAGGAAGGCATGGGCACGCTCAAAGGCTCCAAAACGCATCAAAACCTGAAGGACGCATTCGCCGGCGAAAGCCAGGCGAACCGGCGCTACCTCTATTTCGCGAAGGTAGCGGATATCGAGGGCTACCCGGAGGTGGCGGGCAATTTCAAGGAAACTGCCGATGGTGAAACAGGCCACGCCCACGGCCACCTCGACTACCTGAAGAGCGTGGGCGATCCCGCCACGGACCTGCCCATCGGCGACTCCCTGCTGAATCTCAAGTCCGCCATCGCTGGGGAAACCCACGAATACACGGACATGTATCCCGGCATGGCCAAGACTGCCCGGGAAGAGGGTTTCTCCGAAATCGCAGACTGGTTCGAGACCCTGGCGAAAGCCGAGAAGAGCCACGCCGGCCGCTTCCAGAAGATGCTGGAAAGCATCAGCTAATACCAAGGAACCGCGAAAGGCGCGAAATCACGCTAAAAAAGCTTGAAATGGCCGGAAGGTGGACCCCCCCGCCTAAATCTCCAGCCAGAGCCATTGGATCTGTGGATGAAAGGCATCTTTGAAATCAAATTTGGCCTTTTTTTTCGCGCCCTTTCGCGTTTTTCGCGGTTCCATTTTTTTGGGTAATCCATGGCGGAACACTACCAAGTCCGTGATGAGACTCCCCCGGAGATGACGCCGGGGGAGCGCATTTCCTACCATCCGACCAAGGGCCTTACCTATGATCCGAGCGAACCGGAATACTGGGATGAAGCCGCGCTGAAAGGTGAAGTGGAGCGGGTCTTCGAGGTCTGCCACGGCTGCCGCATGTGCTTCAAGTACTGCGACAGCTTTCCCAATCTGTTCGCGATGATCGACGACGAAGCGCACAAAGGGGATGTCCGCGCCCTGACGGAAAAGGAGCGCGATTACGTCATGGACGACTGTTTCCAGTGCAAGCTCTGCGAAGTGCAATGCCCCTACACGCCCCGCGAGGGCCACGAATTCCAGTTGGATTTCCCGAAGCTCGTCCACCGCTACCAGGCCGTGCGTCACCGGAAACATGGGGGCACGCTGCGGGACAAGGTGCTGGGCGATCCTGATCTCGCCGGGAAAATGGCGCGGGCTTCGTTCGGCTTGGCCAACCGGATGAACCGGGTCAGGATCCATCGCTTTTTCATGGACAAGGTTTTGGGTATCCATCCAAAAGCCCATATGCCGGATTTCGCGTCGGCGACCTTCGAGGCCTGGGCCGAGAAAAGCGGCAAGATGGCTGAAAAGGCAGGTGCCGAGGCGGTGCTCTTCCAGACCTGTTTCGTGCAGAACAACGAGCCGCAAATCGGCAAGGACACGCTTGAAGTGCTCGAGAAGAACGGCTGCAAGACCGGCTGTGTGCGTGGCCTTCAGTGCTGTGGGATGCCAGCCTGGGAACATGGGGATCTGGAAGGTCTGCGCAAGCATGCCAAGGCCAATCTCGATGCGCTCATGCCTCACGTGGACGCGGGCTCCAAGGTCATCGCCATCAATCCCACCTGCGCGATGATGCTGCGGCGCGAATATCCGGAACTGGTGGCCCCTGAGGACCGCGAGCGGGCCAAGCGGCTTGCGGAGGCCGTGCGGGATCCCGGTGAATTCCTGTGGTCCATCCGCAACGAGACCCGCGCCAACTGGAAATTCGAAAGCAGTCCGGGCCCCATCGCCTACCACGCGCCCTGCCACCTCCGCGCCCAGGCGGTGGGCTTCAAGGGCCGCGATCTCCTGCGGAAAATCCCCGGCGTCACCATCGCCTCGGTGCTGGAATGCTGCGGGCACGACGGCACCTTCGCCATGAAAAGCGAGAGCTTCGAGGATTCGAAACGCCAGGGCAGCAAAGCCTTCGCCGGCATGCAGGCCGTGGAACACGCCGAAGTCTGGGCCACGGAATGCCCCCTGGCGGGCCTGCAGTTCGAGCAGCACGCCGGCAAGAAAGCCCTTCACCCCATGACCATCCTGGCACGGGCCTACCGGAAGGATGGTTTCCCGCATCCAGTGCCGAAGGTGCCGCTATGAGCTATGAGCTATGAGCTTTAATAACGTGGCTCATGGCTGATCGCCCATAGCTGAAAGCTCATAAGGACCCCAGATCCTGAAAGGCCATCCATGCCTAAAGTCCAGCGCCCGGAGATCCTCGACTTCCTCACTTACGGGGAGCAGCGGGACCGCATCCGCGCCGAGGCCATGGCGGCCAAGGCTTTGCGGCGCGTGCACCTGGGCGAGCATCTGACCTTCCTCTTCGAAAACCGAGCCACCATCCGCTACCAGATCCTGGAAATGGTGCGGGCCGAGCAGATGGTCAAGGAATCCCACATCCAGCATGAGCTGGATACCTACAACGCCGTGCTCGGCGATGTTGGGGAACTGGGCTGCACCCTGCTCATCGAGATCAGCGACGAGGCTGAGCGCGCCATCCTATTGCGCCGCTGGCGGGATCTCCCAGGCCACCTTTTCATGATCTTCACCGATGGCACCCGCGAAGCCGCACGTTTCGACGCGGAACAGATGAGCGACGACAAGCTTTCCTCCGTCCAGTTCCTGAAATTCGCCGTGGGCCGCCGGAGTCCTCTGGGGCTCCGGTCGGAGCTGCCGGCCTTGAAGGAGGAGACAGTCTTCAGCCGCGAGACGCTCGAAGCCCTGCTGGAGGATCTGGGGGCGAATTGACGGTGAGCTGGAGGCCCACGCCCGGCATCCATGCGGCAAGGTGGAGAGCGCCTGTCACGGATGGCCCGGCCGATCCATCCTAGGCCGCATGCGTCCATTTTCTTGCAGCCCTGGACTCCGCGTCCTAGCTATGGTTTTGGCCCCAGCCGTGTTTGCTTTGAGTCTGCGCGGACAATGTTCAGATGCCGGTGCCTGTGCCGCCGGGCGCGTGACACCTTCCTCGGTGAACCAGATCTCAGTCTCCCTTCAGGACGGAGCGACGGGGCGTCCCGACGACTTGACCATCCGCGGCCTTCGAGCGGATGCGCACCTCCGCCTGGGACCCTCCACTTCTCTGTTTATCGCCGTGCCTTTCCAGTCCGCTGATGGGCCTGGGGGCCGTGTGAGCGGCTTGGGCGACATGGTTCTGATTCTGGACCAGTCTCTGGTCAGGAAACAGGCATGGGAGATCTCCGCCCAGGTCGGCGCCCGCCTGAGCACCGGCAAGGCTGATGCGGATCCGAATCTGCCCCAGGCCTACCAGACCGGCTTGGGACCCTCGGATCTCCTGCTCGGACTCAAAGGCATCCATGGCGCCTGGCAAGGTGGACTTGTGTATCAGAAGGCCGGAGGACGCAGTGCCAACCCCATCACCCGGCTGCAGCGCGGCGATGACGCCGTGGCCTGGCTTTCCCGCAGCTTTGCTTGGCAGGACACCCGCCTCACGGTGAAGGGGCTTGGCATCAAGCGCCTCTCGCTCACCTCCGTTCGGGATACCGGCGCTTCCTCGGAAAGGTTTGTGGAAGTGCCCGACAGCGATCGGCTCCAGTTGAACCTCGAACTGGAGGCCACCCATCCCTTGACCCGGACCCTCAGCGTCACGGGCCGCGCGGATTTTCCGATTTTAAAGCGGACCACCAACGTGGATGGGCTGAAGCGCAGCCGCTCCCTCAGCCTGGGACTCGCCTGGAGTTTTTGATCCTAAACGCCGAGTTCGTTGATATCGCGGCTCTCCAGCACGGCCTTCGGCGCGCCCTCCCGGGCCACCTTGAGCATGGCGCGGCCCATCCGTTCGGTGGTGGTCATGAAGGAGGGGAAGCAGGTCAGGAGCGGGAGCAGGGGCCAGGCCAGCGCGTAGAAGATCCGATAGGCGCGGGTGTGGGACGTGATGCCATGCAAAGGCCGGATGCCTGCGGGGCGGAACAGATACACGGCCTTGAAGGGCAGGCGAAGCAGGGCATTCTCCACCTTGCCTTTGACACGCGCCCACATGACGCGGCCCTGCTCGGTGCTGTCCGTGCCCGCGCCGGAGACATAGATGAAGGTCATGCCCGGATTCAGCTTCACCAGGGTCTCTGCCGCGGCCAGCGTGAAGTCGTAGGTGACGTGGTGGTAGTCCGGTTCCGTCATGCCGGCGGCAGAAATACCGAGGCAGAAGAAGCAGGCGTCGGAACCTGCGAGTTCATCTTCATGGCCGATGTAGTTGGAGAGATCCGGCAAAACTATCTCCCGGAGCTTCGGATGCAGCTGCCCCAGCGCACTGCGGCCGACGGTGAGGATCTGCTCCACGTCTGCATCAAGCAGGCATTCGCGAAGCACGCCCTGGCCGACCATGCCTGTGGCGCCGTAGAGGATGACTTTCATGGCAACTCCCAGGTGGATGGTACGCGGGTGTAAGAGGCGGCGCTCGCCCTGACTCGGGGCTACGCCCCTCGCCCCTTCGGGGTGGCAATCGCTTCGCGATTCCGTCCTATCCTCCATCCGCTTCGCTTCTGTCGGATGGTCATGGCCCCATTAAGGCGATTACAGCGAATGCCTTCTCCTGATAGACCGCGGGCGCCTTTCGGCGCCCGCTCCCGGTACATTAATGGATCCGTCCCCTTACTTGCTGGCGGCCCACTCCTTCAATCCGGCGGCATTCGCCTTCATGGCCTTTTCACCCTTGTGCCAGTTGGCGGGGCAGACTTCGCCGTGCTCCTCGCTGAAGTCCACGGCGTCGAGGAGGCGCAGGACCTCTTCCACGTTGCGGCCAAGGTCGTTGTGGTTGACGGTGATGTGCTTCAGCACGCCTTCCTTGTTGATGATGAAGAGGCCGCGCAGGGCGATGCCGATGGGCAGCAGCACGCCGTAGTCGGCGGCGATGGTCTTGTTGAGATCAGCCACCAGGGGGAAGGTGATGCCCTTGATGCCGCCTTCTTTGCGATCCATTTGCGTCCAGGCGAAGTGGCTGAACTTGCTGTCCACGCTCACGCCGAGCACCTGCGTGTCGCGCGCTTCGAACTCCTTGATGGCATCCGAGAAGGCCAGGATTTCCGTGGGGCACACGAAGGTGAAATCCAGGGGGTAGAAAAACAGCACGACTTTCTTGCCTTTGTAGTCGGACAACGAGATGTCCTTGAACTCGCCATTGACGAGGGCGCCGGCTTTGAAATCGGGGGCTGGCTGGGTGACGAATGCGGTCATTTCAAGGCTCCAAAGGAAGGGGGCGGTGCCCCAGGAAATGCAGAATCTCCAGCATACGCGCGGCTTTTGGGGCCTTCAAGTAAAAACCTAGTAAAACAGTAAAGATCTTGTTTTTCCTGATCAGCCCTTCAAGGCTTTGCGTACGGCCTCTTCCAGTTGACCCGCCTTCACCTCGGCCAGGGCGTAGGTCGCCCGCACCATGGGCTTGTTCACCTTCAGCACGCGGGTGATATCGATGGGCGTGGCGCTGATGACCACGTCGCAGGGAGTCGCCTCGATGGTGGCCTCCAGATCGCGGATCTGGGCGTCGCCATAGCCCATGGCGGGCAGGATGCCCTTGGCATTGGGGTACTTCTGATAGGTGGCCGCGATGGAAGCCACGGCATAGGGGAAGGGATCCACGATCTCCGCGGCGCCCGCGTTCTTGGCGGCCACGACACCTGCCCCGAAGCTCATGGAGCCATGCGTCAGGGTCGGGCCGTCCTCGATGACAAGGACCTTCTTGCCCTTCACCAGTTCCGGCTTCTCGCAGGTGACGGGGCTGTTGGCGCGGATGACGACCGCCTTGGGATTGAACTTGGCGGCGTTGGCCTCGATGGAGGCGATGTTTTCCTCGGTGGCGGTGTCGCACTTGTTGATCACGATGACGCCGGCCATGCGGAAGTTCGCTTCGCCGGGATGGTAGAGCAGCTCATGGCCCGCGCGGTGGGGATCGGCGACGCAGATGTGCAGATCACTGGCGTAGAAGGGCAAGTCGTTATTTCCGCCGTCCCACAGGATCACGTCGGCTTCGGCTTCGGCGGAACGGATGATCTGCTCGTAGTCCACACCGGAATAGATGATGAAGCCGTTGTCGATGTGCGGCTCGTACTCCTCGCGTTCCTCGATGGTGCATTTGTGCTTGTCGAGGTCGGAGTATTCGGCGAAGCGCTGGCAGGCCTGGATGGCCAGATCGCCATAGGGCATGGGGTGGCGGATGGCGACGACCTTCTTGCCCAGCTTCTTCAGGATGCTGCTGATGTAGCGCGTGGTCTGGCTCTTGCCCGCGCCGGTGCGGACCGCGGTGATGGCGATGACGGGCTTGGTGCTTTTGATCATGGTCTTGTCCGCGCCCAGCAGCTCGAAGTCCACGCCATGGGCGATGCAAAGGGCGGCGAGGTGGCCGATGGTGTTGTAGGTCACGTCGGAATAGGAAAATACGGCGACATCGGGCTTCTCGCGCTGGATGACCGCTTCCAGTTCGCTCTCGTCGAAGATGGGGATTCCGCCCGGGTAGAGCTTGCCCGCCAGGACCGCAGGGTATTTGCGCCCGGCGATGTCGGGAATCTGGGTCGCGGTGAACGCCACCACCTGATAGGCGGGGTTGTCCCGGTAGACCGTGTTGAAGTTGTGGAAATCGCGGCCAGCGGCTCCCAGGATGATGACCCGTCGCGGTGTCTGAGACATAACGTTCCCCATGCTTCCGGAGGTTGCCGACACGCGCGATGGTGGCAGTCCTGGCACGCTCCAGACCCAGCCATGGTAGCCCGAACTGCTCCCTGGATCAGCCGGGAAGTGGCAACTGTCACAGGGCGGAGGGACCTTCGCGCCTCAGCGGGCCAGTCCTTCGTCCCGCAGTGCCTGTGCTAGGCTCTGAGGTTAGCGACCGTTACGAAATAACCAGTACTTTTCTGTTTGTTTTGTTACGGACGCTTATGCCGTTCCAGTCCCATGGACGAAATGGTTAATTTCTGAACGACGGCCTACTTTGAAGGCGCATGCAGCCTATGCAACCCATCCAACTATCGGTTTTTTCTGAAATCCACCGCCTTCAGCAGGTCGTGGTCCACCGCCCCGGACCCGAGGTGGATCTCATGGTCCCCGCCATGATGGAAAAGCTGCTCTTCGACGACATCCTCTTCGGCGACCACGCCCGCGTCGAACACGACCAGTTCCGGCAGGTGCTGGCCCGCGTGGCGGACGAGGTGCTGGATGTGCAGGACCTCCTGCAGGAATCCTTGGCGGATGAAGCGGTCAAGCTGGGCTTCATCGACGACCTGCAGCGCCTGGTGGACCTGCCGGAGGAGACCTGCGCCCTGCTCCGGGACTTCAGTGCGAGCGAGCTTGGCGCCAGCGTGATCTCGGGCATTCCCTGGCCGGACATGGCCCACCACATGCACTGGATGCGCGAATTCGAATACCGCCTGCGCCCCATCCCGAACCTGCTGTTCATGCGGGATCCGGCCTCCGTGGTCGGCGATGGCTACAGTGTCAACGCCATGGCGACGATAGCCCGGGAGCGCGAGCCCTTGATCCTGAGTTATATTTTCCAGCACCATCCGCGGTTGCGGCATCTCACGAGCCAGGACAAATGGTTCGACCAGGTGACGCCCCTGCTGCGCGGGGAGATCAAGATGCCCATGAGCCTGGAAGGCGGGGACATCCTGGTGCTCTCGGACAAGGTGCTGGCGGTGGGCTGCTCCGAGCGAAGCTCCACGGACGCCATCCACCACCTCGCCGAGAACCTGCGGACCCACCACCAGGAGGACGGAAACAGTTTCGAACACCTGTTGATGGTGCTCATGCCCAACAAGCGCAGCGCCATGCACCTGGATACGATCTTCACCCACATCAACCACCAGGAATGCCTGGTTTATCCTCCGTACTTCACCGACGGATCCCGCGAGCTGCTGAATGTCGTCAAGATCGATTTGCGGCATGCGGAGCTGCGCTTCACCACGCAACCGAACCTGCTGGCCGCCTTGAAAGATGTCGGCATCGAACTGAAGCCCATTTTCTGCGGCGGGGATGACTACATCATGCAGCAACGGGAGCAGTGGACCGATGGCGCCAACGCCTTCGCCCTGGCGCCGGGCGTGATCGTCAGCTACAGCCGGAACATGGCCACGGCCGAACAGCTCTCCAACCATGGCTATGAGGTGCTGACCGCCCAGGAACTGCTCGACGACGCAGCCGTCGACCTCCTGGACGGAAGGAAATACCTGATCCTGCTGAAGAGCGGCGAACTGAGCCGGGCCCGGGGCGGTCCCCGCTGCATGACCATGCCCCTGTCGCGGGTGGAAGCTTCCTAAGGTCCGCATTCCGGGATAGACTTGTCCTTCGCGCCTCGGCCCCCCGAGGCGCCCTTTTTTATGCCGAACCCAACCCAACCCACCTTCCGCCACCGTGTCGAGTTCCGGCTCTTCAGGGCCTTCGACCGCCTGCTCTCGGCCTTTCCGAAGTCGACGGTGCAGGCAGTGGGACAGGGCATGGGCATCCTGGCCTTCCACCTGGACCGCCGGCACCGCAACGTGGCCCTGGACAACATCCGGGCTTCGGATCTGGGCCTGTCGGACCGGCAAGTCCGGGAGGTGGCGCAGGAGGCTTTCCGCCATTTCGGAGAGCTGCTTTTTTCAAGCATCCCGATGATGCATGCCGAAGCCTCGGACATGGATGCGCTCGTGAATGTGGAAGGGCTGGAGCACTTCGATGCCGCCGCAGCAGAGGGAAAAGGCTTCATCCAGCTCACCGGCCACTACGGGAACTGGGAGGCCATCGCCCTGGCCCAAAGCCGCCATGGGCGCAGCCTGGCGGTCATCGCGCGCGAACTGGACAATCCGCTCCTGGAGCCGGAGCTCACGAAGCTCCGCACCCGATTCGGGAACACGGTCATTCCGAAGGAAGGCGGGGTCCGAGGCTCCCTCAAGGCCCTGAAGGCCGGCCAGGGCGTCGGCTTCCTGCTGGACCAGGATGCGCTCGGCATGGGCACCTTTGTGCGCTTCATGGGCCGCTGGGCCTCCACATTCCTCACGGCGGGCACGCTGGCCGTGAAATTCGATCTGCCGATCCTCCCCGTGTTCAGCTGGCCCGAAGCGGATGGCACCACCACCGTGCGTTTCGAACCGCCCTTCCACGCCCCGCGCTCCGGGGATCTGGACCGCGACATCTGGATGGCCACCCAGCTCATGACCCGCCGCATCGAGGATCAGGTCCGGAAAAATCCGAATTGGTGGTTCTGGATGCACAACCGTTTCAAGACCCAGCCCCGGGACGGCCACCCCGTTCCTCCCCAGGAGTGGATAGAATCCTACTCCGCCGCATTTCCACCCCAGGCCTGACCCACTCGGGACAGTGTCACTTTGTCGGACTGAAACGAGATGCCCAAGCATGTCCTAGCCAAGTTGGAAACCGATCTGAGAAATCTCAAACAGGCCCTGCTCGTCGACATCCCCAAGGAGATCGCGAACGCCGCGAGCCAAGGGGATCTTTCCGAAAACGCGGAGTACGAGCAGGCCCTCGCCAAGCGCGACATGTACCAGTCCAAGGTCGTATCCATGGAAAAACGCATCGCCGAGGTGGCCACCCTGGATATCACCAGGCTTCCCAAGGACCGCGTCGCCTACGGCTCCAAGGTGACGCTGCTGGACCTGGATACGGACACGGAGGTCACCTACCACCTGGTCCTGCCCGAGGAACTGGGCGACAGCAAGGATCAGCTCAGCATCAATTCGCCCATCGGCCTGGCCTTGGTGGGCATGGAAGAAGGCGCCGAAGTGAGGGTGCGCATCCCCGCGGGCACGAAACGCTACGAGGTGGTGACCCTGATGACCATCCACCACACGGCCAACCACAAGAAGAAGTAGCTTTTCCGGCCGGAGAATTCCGATTTACCGCAATCTATGCACGACAGGCGAAGGCTTGGGTAGTAGGGTGTCATCCCGGGGAGGTCCCCATGAATAAAATCAAGAAAGACCAGCGTTGTTCCTTCTGCGGCAAGGCGGCCGCCGAAGTGGAGCAGTTGCTGGCTGGGCCCGAGACCTACGGGTTCGCGTTCATCTGCAACGAGTGCGTGGACGCCGGCCAGTTGCAGATGCGCATGAGCCGGCAGGGGCGCGCCGCCGGCCGGGTTGAAACCAGGCTCGCGCGGCCCAAGGAAATCATGGGCTACCTGAACGATTACGTCATCGGCCAGGACCAGGCGAAAAAGCGGCTGGCGGTGGCGGTCTACAACCATTACAAGCGCATTCTGGCCTCCAAGCGGCCGGTCACCGTGAAGGACGAAGTCGACCTGGCCAAAAGCAACATCCTGCTGCTGGGACCCACCGGCACCGGGAAGACCCTGCTGGCGCAGACGCTCGCCCGGGTGCTCGACGTGCCCCTGGCCATGGCGGACGCCACCACCCTCACCGAAGCGGGCTACGTGGGCGAGGATGTCGAAAACATCCTGACCAAGCTGCTCCAGGCCGCGAATTACGATGTGGACCGGGCCCAGAAGGGCATCGTGTTCATCGACGAGATCGACAAGATCGGGCGCAAGAGCGAGAACCCGAGCATCACCCGCGATGTGAGCGGCGAAGGCGTCCAGCAGGCGCTGCTCAAGCTCGTGGAAGGCACCGTGGCCAACGTGCCGCCCCAGGGCGGCCGCAAGCACCCGCACCAGGAGTTCATCCAGCTGGACACCAGCAACATCCTGTTCATCTGCGGCGGCGCCTTCATCGGCATCGAGGACCTGATCAAGCAGCGGGTCCGGGCCAAGGCCGTTGGCTTCGGCGCGGCTGTCACCTCGAAAGAGGCGGGCGCGAACCTCCTCAAGCTGGTGGAGCCCGAAGACATCATCAAGTACGGCCTCATCCCCGAACTCGTCGGGCGCATGCCCGTGGTGGCGGCCCTGGATCCCCTGGACCAGGTGGCGCTCATGCGCATCCTGACGGAACCCAAGAATTCGCTCACCAAGCAGTACATCCGCCTGTTCGACATGGACGATGTGGACCTCAGCTTCGAGGATGGGGCCTTGCAAGCCATCGCCGACCAGGCCATGGCCCGGAAGCTCGGCGCGCGCGGCCTGCGCAGCCTGATGGAGCAGATCCTCATCGAACCCATGTACGAACTGCCCAGCGAAGAGCGCGAGACCCGTGAATCCTTGCGCATCACCCGCCAGAAGGTTGAAGAGATCCTGAATATCCCGACCCTTCCGATTTCCGCAGCGGGGTGACCGTGCCTTTGTCAGGCAAGCGCCTTACCTTGCCCGCCATCCCGATCCGGGACATGGTGCTGTTCCCCAATGCCCGGGTGCCCTTCGTAGTGGGCCGGCGGTCCTCGGTGAAGACCCTGGAATCATCGATCAAGGCAGGGGACCACCTGGTGCTGTTGACCCAGAAGGATCCCAAGATCGAGGACCCGGAGACCGAGGATCTTTTCAGCATCGGAACGCTGGCCCTGGTCGAATCCCTGATCGCGCTACCCAAGGAATACTTCAAGGTGGGCGTGAAGGGCGTCGCGCGCGTCCGGCTGGAGCGCTTCATCACCGAGACGGAAGCCATCCAGGCGGAAGTCACGATCCTCCAGGAGCCGCCTTCCGTATCCAGCGAAGCCACGCTGCTGAAGCCCTTCCGCCGCGCCGTGGAAGTCTTCCTGGGCCGCAATCCGGATGCCTCGCGGCTCTTGAGCATGGATCAAATCCGGGAACTGCCCTTAGGCAAGGCCATCGATACCGTGGCCGCCCTGATTCCGGCCGAGGTCAAGGAGAAACAGCCCATCCTGGAGGCCCTGGAGATCGAGCCCCGGCTGGATGCGGTGCAGAAGCTGCTGGAGATCGATGCGGCGCGGTTCAAGGTCGAGCGCGAGGTGGACGAGAAGACCCGCGCGCGGCTGGACCAGGACCACAAGCAATACGTGCTGAACGAGAAAATGCGGGTCATCCAGCAGGAGCTGGGCAAGCCCGACGAGAAGGGCGAGACGAAAAAATTGAGGGAACAGATCCTCACCGCGGGCATGACCGACGAAGCGGAAAAGAAAGCCCTGGAGGAACTGGACCGCATGGAGGCCATGCCGCCCCAGAGCGCCGAGGCCACCGTCAGCCGCACCTACATCGATTGGCTCCTGGCCCTGCCCTGGAAGAAGCTGGCGGACGAGCGCCTGGATCTGGACGAGGCGGAAATCGTATTGGACCAGGACCATGCCGGCCTGGAAAAAGTGAAGGCCCGCATCCTGGAGCATCTGGCGGTCATGCGCAAATTGCGGGAGCGGCCGATGGAAACCGTCCCCGGCGAAGAGCCGCCTGAACCCCTGCCCATGCGCGGCCCCATTCTTTGCCTGGTGGGGCCTCCGGGGGTCGGCAAAACCAGCCTGGCCCGCAGTATCGCCCGGGCCCTGAACCGGCCCTTCGTGCGCTTCTCCCTCGGGGGCGTGCGCGATGAGGCGGAGATCCGCGGCCACCGGCGCACCTACATCGGCTCCATGCCCGGCCGCATCGTCTCGCTGATGAAGAAAGCCGGCGTCCGCAATCCGCTGATGCTATTGGACGAGATTGACAAGATGGGCAGCGATTACCGCGGCGACCCCAGCAGCGCGCTGCTGGAAGTCCTGGACCCGGAACAGAACGCCAGTTTCCAGGACCACTACCTGGACCTGGGCTACGACCTGAGCCAGGTGCTGTTCATCGCCACGGCGAACGTGAGGCACAACATCCCCGAGCCGCTGGACGACCGCCTGGAGGTCATCGATCTGCCCGGGTACACCACGCGGGAGAAGCTCGCCATCGCCAAGGGCCACCTGGTTCCAAAGGCTCTGGAACGCAACGGGATGCAGGACATGGGCATCGTGTTCGAGGATGGCGCCATTGAAAAGCTCATCCAGGGCTACACCCGTGAAGCCGGGGTGCGCCAGCTGGAGCGCGAGCTGGTGAGCGTGCTGCGCAAGCTCGCGCGCCACAGCCTGCAGCCCGAGAAATTGAAGGAGCAGGCCGGGGATGTTTTTGAGCCCGTTGTCACCGCCCTGCGGATTCCAAAACTTCTAGGCCCTGAAAAAATCACCGAGCAGCGGCCTGACGACCAGGCCCTTCCTGGGGTCGTCAATGGCCTGGCCTGGACCCCCACCGGCGGCGACCTGCTCACCATCGAAGCGGCCGTGCTGCCAGGGAAAGGCAACCTGAAACTCACGGGCAAGCTGGGCGAAGTGATGCAGGAGAGCGCCAATCTGGCCCTCAGCTTCGTGCGGGCCCGGGCTGAACGGCTGGGCCTGAAAAAAGATTTCCTGGACACCGTGGACCTGCATGTCCACGTGCCCGAAGGCGCCATTCCCAAGGACGGCCCCAGCGCGGGCATTTCCCTGGCCACGGCGCTCATCTCGGTGCTCACCGGCATCCCCGCCCGAGCCGATATCGCCATGACCGGCGAGCTCACCCTGCGCGGGCGGGTTCTGCCCATCGGCGGACTCAAGGAAAAATTGCTCGCCGCCCATCGCCTGGGCCGCAAGGCGGTGCTCATCCCTGCGGAAAATGCCCGCCACCTGGAGGAAATTCCGGCCGAGGTCCGCGAACAGTTGAGCATCCACCTGGTCAGCCACATGGATGAAGTCATCCACCTGGCCCTGCTGCGGATGCCGACGCCGCTGGAAGCCCAGCCATCGCCCACTGCCACCATCGGGCCATCCAACCCTAATCAGGATCACAATCCACCGGCAGCTCCTGCAGCCCAATAACGGTGCAGGAGCTGCCGGTAGGAGGTCCCCTCAATCCTCGTCGTGCCGTTCCAGGGTGGCTATGGGGGCATCGCCGGGAGCCATCAAGGCATGAACGCCGTGCTGGTGGACCAGGCGCCCGCCCTGGTGGGCGATCTGGGCCAGGAACCCCAGCGAACCCAGGAAGACAGCCAGGAACAGCGCATGGGCGGACCCGTGGGCCCATCTTGGCAGCTCGCGCTTCAAGGCCATGGGAATGAAGACCAGCGCGGCGAAGGCGAGCGTGAGCCCGCTGAAGACGCCCCGGGCCGCTTCGGCGAGATGTTCATGCCGCTCCAGGACGGCATTGATCTCGGGGCTCCGCTCGGCGAGTTTCCCCGCGGCCTCTCCGCTGGCGGCCGCGGCGAACACGCCCGCCGTGCCCAGGAACAGCATGATCAGGGCGGCGAAGGCCCAGACCCGGTGGCGGCGGCCCATCACGAGGGTCAACCCAAGGAACACGGGCAGGGTGAAGAGCAGGGCGATGGGGAAATGCACCAGCAATGGGTGGATTCCGGCCCAAGGGGGAAGCGCAGGGATCATGGGTGCCTCAGGCGATGGTCTGGAAACGGCTCTTGGGGGTGAACGAGGATGGGCAGCGCTCCGCCGGCAAGGTCATGGACGTCCAGCCGCAGACCGGGCAGACATAGAAACCTGCGCTGGCCCCCTTCCATCCTTCAAACTCCGCCAAAGCCTGTTTGTAGAGCTTGGCGTGCTCGATCTCCGCGTTCTTGGCCAGGTTCAGGGTCTGGATGGCATCGGCGTTGCCATCCTTGCGCGCCTTGGCCAGGAAGTCCGGGTACATGGTGTCCCGCTCGTAGCTTTCGCCCTTCAAGGCGGCTTGAAGGTTCTCACGGCTGGAAGCCACCTGCGGCTTCTTCACGTCAGCCTTGGGTTCAGCGCCCATGGACCGGATGATCTTGGCGTGGTTCGCCGCATGGATTTCCTCGGCGCGGGCGGCGGCCGCGAAGAGGCTCGCGACTTTCTTATAGCCTTCCGTCTTGGCCTTCTCCGAGTAGGCGAGATAGGTGGCGTGGGCGTTGGACTCGCCGTTGAAGGCGGTCTGGAGGTTTTCCAGGGTGCTCTTCGCCGTGGTCGGCGCTGCGGCGGGGAGGGTGGAGGGAACCGATGCCAGGATGGCAAGGACGGGGATGGTGATCAGGCGCATGATGGATCCTTTCGATGCGGGACTTAGCCCTGGCCTTGGAAAAGCATCCTCCGTGCCGAAGCCGGAGAACAGCGCCCTGCCTGGTTTTGCGTCTCCTTGAGGGCTCCGCGAAGGGGGCCTTTCGTTCAAACCCTTGAACAATCCGTCAGGATTCTCGAACGCGCCGCCGGACTTTGTAGTGCAGATCGCTCCGCGAAATACCGAGGCGCCGGGCGGCCTCCGCCTGGACCCCGCCGCTCTGGGCCAGGGCGCGTTCCAGCAAAGCCCATTCGAGATCGGCCATCACCACCGGCAATTCCACGGCGGAAGGAAGGGAGTCCACGTAGGCATCAAGCCCCCGGGCCTTGGGAGCCCAGACCCCGCCGAGGGGAAAATCTTCGGGGCCGATGACCTCGCCCGTCGCCAGGATGCAGGCCCTCTCCAGGAGATTCCTCAATTCACGCACATTCCCGGGAAAGGGGTAGGAGGCCAAGCGCTCCAGCGCCCCATCCCCCGGTGTCCGCAGGGGAAGGCCCATCTCGCGGGATGCTTTGGCCAGGAAGTGGGCCACGAGGAGCGGGAGATCCTCCATGCGCTCCCGGAGCGGGGGAACCCGCAAGGGAAATACCGCCAGCCGGTAGTAGAGGTCCTCCCGGAACTGCCCTTCCTGGACCCGCGCTTCCAGGTTCCGATGCGTGGCCGCAAGGACCCGCACATCGACTTTCCGGGTGGTGCGGCTGCCCACCCGCATCACCTGCCCGTCCACCAGCACCCGCAGCAATTTCGCCTGCAGGGATGACGGCATCTCGCCCGCCTCATCCAGGAACAGGGTTCCGCCATGCGCCGTTTCGAAAAGTCCGGGCCTCGCCCGGTCGGCACCCGTGAAAGCGCCCTTCTCGTGGCCGAACAGCTCGCTTTCCAGCAGGTTTTCCGGCATGGCCGCGCAGTTCAAGGCGACGAAAGGCCCACCGGACCTCGCGCTTCGGGAATGGATGGCGCGGGCCACCAGTTCCTTCCCGGTGCCCGTCTCCCCTGAGATGAGCACCGTTGCATGGGTCGGCGCCACCCGCTCGATGGCATCGAGCAGTTGCATCATGCCGCGGCTCCGCCCCAGCAGTTCCCGGCCCCGCTCCACGCGCCCCGCTTCATCCTTGAGCAGGCGGTTCTCCCGCAGCAGGCTGCCATGGGTGAGCGCCCGCCGCACCGCGGCCTTCAGCCCGTCGGGATCGAAGGGTTTGGGGATCACATCGAAGGCGCCGAGGCGCATGGCCTGGACCGCCAATTCAATGCTCGCGAAAGCGCTCAGCATGAGCACCGGCACGGTCTCGTCGACCCGCCGGACGCATTCGAGCACGTCCAGGCCTTCCCCATCGCCGAGTTTCTGGTCGGTGATGACGAGATCCGGTATTTCGCGGGCCAGGCTCCCCCTCGCCTCCGCAAGGCTGACGGCCTCCGAAACGGAATGGCCTTCCTCCTCCAACAGGAGACGCACCAGCCGCCGGAGGTTCGCCTCGTCGTCCACCAGCAGAATCTGGTTCACGTCGCCCCCGATGTCCGGCCGATGGGCAGATCCAGCGCCAGCCGGACCCGCCCCTCCTGATTATCCTCCAGAACCAGCTCCCCGCCGTGGGCCCGCGCGATGGAACGGGTGATCGCCAATCCCAGGCCCGTCCCCATGGGTTTCGTGCTTTGGAAGGGCTCCCCTAGCCGCTGGGCGATTTCCTGGGGAACCGGGGCTCCCGTGTCTTCCACCCAAAGGCGGATTCTCCCGTCGGCCGGCTTGCCTCCCATGCGGATGCGCCCGCCTGAGGGAGTCGCATCGATGGCGTTGACCAAAAGGTTCAGCAGCGCCTGCTGGATCTGGAAGGGATCCAGCTCGGCCTCGGCCGCTTCCACCGGGTCAAGGAGCAACTCGATCCCTTCCTCCTGCGCGCGGTGCCGGGCCAGGCCCCAGGCGGCTCCCAGCGTGGTGGCGAGCGCCACTCGCCGGAACTCAGGAGGCCGCTGCCGGGCATAGGACAGGAAATCCTCGGTGAGCCGCTCCAGGCGCCGGGATTCCTGGGCGATGATCCCCAGACATTCGGCCCGGGCCTCCACCGAAGCCTCTGGCCTGCCGGCGGCCGAGGCCGAGCACGCGATCATCGTCACGGGATTGCGGATCTCATGGGCGATGGCGAAGGAGAGTTTCCCGATGGCGGCCAGGCGCTCTTCCTTCACCAGCAGATCCCGCGCGTCGGCGAGATCCGAGAGGCTTTGATGGAGCGCCTCCTCCCGGTTCCAAAGCTGGTGGGCCAGGAGGCGCACGACCCCCGCCACCAGGATGAAGATCAGGGCCACGGTGGTGGCTTCGAAGTATTCCACCAATTGTCCCTGCGGAAGGATTCCCACGGGAATCCAGACCTGGAGGACTGTCAGGCCCGTCACCACCGCCACCGCGAAAATCAGCCAGGGGAGGCGGAACCAGAAGGCGGCGGCAATGACCGGAATGACCAGCAGGACTACATGGTGGCTTTCCTGCCCGGAGCCGAGTCCGGACAGGAGGGAAGCGAAGGCGATGTGGGCCGCCACGGTGAACGCCGCATAGGCTTTCGTCCCCCTCTGCCCCAGTTCCACCGGGGGCCTCATCAACAAGGCCAGTTCGCCGAGCTGCATCAGGAACCTAGCCGATAGGGCGAGGGCGCCACCCAGGCTGAGGGTGCCCAGGACAGGCCTGAAGACCAGGTGGAGCACCAGGAGCCCCAGCATCACGCCAAGGTTGAGCAGGATGAGCACCCCGTTTTCCCGGCGGAACGCGGTGAAGTCCATGGGCGGTGGCAGCGTCCGGTCTCTCATTCCCGCAGGATCCTATGGTTGCGCAGTCGCGTGGGGCACAGTTTGGCTCCGGCGGCCGGAGTGCGCGGAGGATTGTAACCACTCCTCTTCGGTCCAGCGGGCTGGTAGCCTGGAACCATGCGTTTTCTCTCCAGCCACGTCATCCATTTCTTCCTCATGGGCCTCGGCATTTCCGTGGTGCTTGGGATGATCACGCCGACGACCCGGCCCGAGAGAACGCGCATGAGCATCCTCAAACATCTGGGCGGGTTGGTGGGCATCGGGCTGGTGCTGGCGTGGGTGATGTACCTGCTGCCGCGGCACCCCGTCCGCTTCTAGGCCATGCTGGAGGCTTCGCGCGACCGGGTGGACGCCCTTGTGCGATGGGTTTCCAAGCGGGCGGAGGCGCTTTGGAAGCTGCTGGCGCGGCGGTTCCCCCGCCTCGGCAGGGTGGGCCAGTTCGCCTGGGAAGTCGGCAAGAAATACAATGTGGACGACTGCTTCAGCTACGCCGCCAGCCTGTCCTTCTGGCTCATCGTCAGC
Organism: Holophagaceae bacterium; assembly: GCA_016720465.1. NCBI lineage: Bacteria > Pseudomonadati > Acidobacteriota > Holophagae > Holophagales > Holophagaceae > Holophagaceae bacterium. The sequence goes on along the minus strand of JADKKO010000002.1, from coordinate 224,503 downwards.
CTGGTGCCCCTGACCACGCTGCTGTTCAAGCTGCTGGGACTCATGCTGGGATCCAAGGCCTATGGCAAGGCCCTGTTGATGGTGCTCCTGAACGTCTTCCCCTATCTGCCGATGGAATTCGTGCGGGATACGATCCAGAACAGCCAGAAGATCGGAACCATGGGCTTTTCCTGGGCCGTGCTCATGGTGGGCGGCCTCTGGTGCGTGAACCAGCTCGACACCAGCCTGGCGCACGTGTTCGGCATCCGGGTCCGCAAGCACCGCCAGACCCGGCGCTTCCACCTGGTGCGCCGGGCGGCGCTGGTGGTGAGCGCGGTGATCCTGCTGGCCATCTTCGTGGCCCTGCTCACCGGCAGCTTCCTGGGCAACCTCATGGGCCTGCCCAGGTCCGTGCTGCTGCCCATTCTCACCCCGCTCCTGGGGATGCTGGTGGTCACGATGATCCTCCAGCATCTGCCGCGCTGCCATGTGCGGTTCCGGCATGCGCTGCTGGGAGCCTTCGTGTCCACCTCGCTCTGGTGGATCGCGAAGACCTTCTTCAGGATCTACCTGAGCCACACCCTCACCTTCGGCATCATGTACGGATCCCTGAGCAGCATCATCGCGGCCCTGATTTTCCTGTATTACAGCTGCGCGATCTTCCTGCTGGGCGCCGAGATCACGGCGGCCTTCTACCGCCACGAGACCGGCGCCTTCCAGATTCCCGCCGAACTGCGGAAATCCTGAGCGCTTCATTCCTCGTCTTTGTCCCGTCCCGCCGGCGGGATGCTGAATCCCTGGGCCCGGTATTCATTGAGCTTGTTGCGGACGGTGCGCAGCGCCACGCCTAGGATTTGCGCGCACCTGGTGCGGTTCCCCTCCACGGCCGCCAGGGTCGAGAGAAGCCAGAACCGTTCCAGATCGGGAAGGGGCAGGCCCAGCGGAAGCGCCACCGGTGTATCCAACGGAGCATTGGAGATCGGCGTCCTGGGGTCCCCGAACACGACCTCGCGTTTTGACTCCGGCGGTTCTCCGCGCCGCAGGGATGTTTGGGCGGACTGCGGTTCAAGCATCGGTCTGAACGGCCGTTCCGGAGGGTCGAGCGGAATGCCGGCCAGCACGTTGGCCGGCAGCAGCCAGGCAAGATCGTCCTTGGCGAGGTAGGAGGCTTTCGTCAACGCGGCGGCCCGCATCACCGCGCTTTCCAATTCACGCGCGTTGCCCGGCCACCCATGCCGGACCAGCGCCAGGTGGAAACTCGGGGCGAAGCGGAGAGCCGGGCGCGCATTGGTCCGGGAAAAATGCTCGGCCACATGGGCGGCCAGCATGGGCACGTCCTGCACCCGCTCGCGGAGGGGCGGGATCCGCACGGGCACCACATCCAGGAAATATCGGAGTTCTTCCTTGAAACGGCCCGCCCTGACTTCGGCCGTCAGATCCCGGGTGGTCAGCGCGATGACGCGGATATCCCGCGCGGGCGTGCGGCCGGCTCCGCGCTCCGGACGGTCCCGCAGCCTGCGCAGCAGCCATTCCTGTTGCGCGCTGTTCAAAGCGCCCACTTCGTCCAGGAGCAATGTTCCGCCATCGGCGCGGCTGAGCAGGGATGCTGCGTCCTGGTTGGCGGAAGCGCCGGCGGCGCTGCGGGAGTGCGGGCCGGCCGCATCCTCGGGATCGTCGATGTCCGGGAAGCCGTCGGAACCGGATCCCACTCCGCACCGGATGGCCACCCAGGGGCCGGCCTTCCGGTTCCCGGCCAGATGGATGAGCCTCGCCAGCCGCTCCGCATCCGAGCCCTGCTCGGCCTCGATGACCACATTGGCCCGGCTGTCGGCGGCCCGCCGCGCCCTGAAAAGGTTCTCTGCGTAGACCTTGTCCTGGGTCAGCATCACCAACCCATCGCCCCAGGCTTCGGCCTTGAGATGGTCGTCTCCCCGGATGGCCCGCCAGAGCGCAGCCACCAGGCTTTCCGGGCTGAAGGGTTTGACGATGGAGGCGAACACCTGCCCGAGGTGGGGATGTTCGACCGGATGGCCCACCGCGGGGGGCGTCAGCACGTGGAGGATGGGCAGGCCCGTGATGACCGAACTCAGCCGGCTGGTGAGCTGGAGGCTTTCGGAAACCACTTCCCGGCCCGGCTTCAGGGGCAGGTTCCATTTGACGCCGGACACCACCGCATCGAAAGCTCCCGGACGCGCCGCGTGCAAGGCCTCTTCACCATTGCGGGCCTGCTCCACCACGAATCCAGCGCGTTTCAGGCTGAATGCCATGCCGTCCCGGATGCCCGGTTCCTCGTCCACCACCAACACGCGCAACGAACTCGCCATGGCTTCGATTGCCCTTTCTGAACGGATCAACGGGTCCCTAACTCCATTGTTCCGGAATCGCTTGCCTTTAGGAAGTTTTTACCCGCCGCTTGAGAAACCGTTTGGGTCCGGGTTGGGTCGGAATTTCCCCACGCAAGGGATCACCATGGCGGCCGATGAGGAGGTAGAGCTGGCGGCGGCTCACGCCGAGCCTACGGGCAGCTTCTACCCGATTCCCAAAACTCCGGCGCAAAGCGCGGTGCAGCAGCATCCTTTCAAGTTCATGGAGGTGGGTGGCCAGATCTTCGGCCTCGGGGTTCCCCAGATCAGCCGGGGCCGGATCTTCCAGCGTCTCCGGCAATTGGCCGAGCAGTTTCCAGCGCACCAGGCGGTTCCGGAGCCCCCGGAGATTCCCCGGGCAGGGCAAGGCGCCCAGGGCCCGCGACACCGGATGGATGGACGCGGCGATCCCTTCCTCCTCGGCGAGTCCCGCCAGACAACCTCCAATGGCAAGTGGATCCTCCTCGAGGCTCTCCAGGCGCAGCACCAGGCACTGGCTTCCGTAGGCCGCGACGAGCTCCGACTCCGGCGATAGATGAGAGGCCAGGACCCCCTGTGGATTCTCCCGCAGCCAGCGGGACAGATCGGAGGCATCCGCGCGCTCCGCATCATCGAAACACGCCACCTGCCGGCGGTCCGCCAGGATCCGCGCCATGGTGCTCACGCCGCTGCCCAAGCCGCCAAAGACCCAGATCGGCTCAGGCCTCGCCACCAGAGCATCCAGGCCACCGCCCCATCGGGAGTAGCCTGGCAGGTGCTCCAGGGAAATCATAGAATCAGCAGACTTCGTGCATCCAGCCGTGGGTATCCGGCACTAGGCCGTGCTGGATATTGAGCAGCATGTCCCTCAATTGCGCTGCCACAGGTCCGGTTTCACCCCCGTTCACCTGCCAGTCGCCGCGCCGGGATTTGACCCGGCCGATGGGGGTGATGACCGCAGCCGTGCCACAGGCGAAAGCCTCGGTCATGCGGCCCTCCCTAAGGGCGGCGTCCCATTCATCCACCGTGATCTTGCGCTCTTCGGCGCCAAATCCCAGCTCCGAAGCCAACTCAAGAATGCTGCGGCGGGTAATGCCCGGCAGCAGCGTGCCCGTGAGCTCGGGGGTCACGACCACGGAGCGGCCGCCCTCGTTGTAGACGAAGAAGATGTTCATACCGCCCATCTCCTCGACATTCGAGCGGTGCACCGCATCGAGCCACACCACCTGGTCGCAGCCTTCGCTCCGGGCCTGTTTCTGGGCCACCAGGCTCGCGGCATAGTTGCCCGCGCATTTCGCGAACCCCGTCCCGCCAGGCGCGGCCCGCACGAAGTCTTCGCTGATCCAGACCGTGACGGGCTTCACCCCGCCGGCAAAGTAGGCGCCTGCGGGAGAAGCGAAGAGGATGAAGAGATATTCATGGGAGGGCCGCACCCCCAGCGCGGCATCCGTCGCGATCATCAGGGGCCTCAGATAGAGGCTTTCTCCGACGGCGGTGGGCACCCAGGCCTTGTCTTCGCGGATGAGCGCATCCGCTGCCTCCACAAAGACCTCTTCGGGCAGCTGCGGCATGGCCAGCCTTTCGGCGCTGCGGTTGAACCGTTGGGCATTGGCGAAAGGCCGGAAGGTCTTCACGCCACCATCCGGCTGGCTATAGGCCTTGAAGCCCTCGAAGATGGCCTGCCCGTAGTGCAGCACGGAGGAGGCCGGATCCATCATCAGCGGCCCATAGGGCTGCAGCAGGCCGCGCTGCCAACCATCTTTTTCCGCATAGCGGACCGTCACCATGTGTTCGGAAAACACTTTCCCGAAACCCGGATTGGCCATGCGGGCCTTGCGCTCGGCGTCGGAGACGCGGTGCTCGGCCGGATGGACATCGATATGGGACAGCACGGAGAGGGACACGAGGACTCCCTTTTCAAATAACCACCGGCGGAGAGACCGGCAGGAGAGGCGGAAACCGCCGGAGGGACTCTCGGGCGGGGTGGGCACATGACTACTTCAGCATGGCCGATCCCAAGAATTATTTCATGCCCTCCGGGGAAAAGCGCAGTCCATCACAATGCCGGATCCAGCCCCAAGTCCGTGGATCTGGAACTAAACGCCGCCGCCGTCAGAGATCCAGCAAATCCGCGACTTCGAAGCGGAGTTCCGGAACTCCAGTCCCCTTAGCAGAGCTCACCCAGGCCAAGTCGCCGGGCAGGAGGCCCAGCACCGCTGCCACGTCCTTGCGCTGTTTCAGGGCCTTGCTCGGTTTCACTTGGTCTGCCTTGGTCGCCACGATGCGGTAGGGCAATTCCATGGACCTCAGCCAATCGAGCGTCTGGAGATCCAGTTTGGTGGGGCCGACTTCCGCATCCACCAGGATGAAGACCATCCGCAGCGTTTTACGACCTGTCAAATAACCGCTGATCATCTGCTCCCACCCCGCCCGTTCCTTGGCGGGCCCGGTGGCAAACCCATAGCCCGGCAGGTCCACGATCCACCGGTCCTTCCCCGTCAGGAAGACATTGATGAGCCGCGTGCGGCCCGGCGTCTTGGACACCCGCGCCAGTTGCTTGTGGTTCGTGAGCGCGTTCAGGAGCGAGGACTTCCCCACATTGGAACGCCCGATGAACGCCACCTCCGCGTGGCAGACGCCGAGCTGCTTCATGTCGGAAGCGGAAATCAGGAAGCGAGCGTCGAACAGCGGTTGAGCCACCATTCGACCGTAGCATGGCGAAGGGAGAATAGGGCCGCATCCGCGCAGCGGGTGGCGGGGCGAAACCGCACGGCGGCCTCCGATGCGCCACCCGGATGAGGATCAATCGATGGATTCGCTCCGCTCGATTGTGAAAAGTTGTGAAGATCGTGGATATTCCTTGTGGCCGTGAATTCCGGGTGCTATCCGTGGTAGCAGATCCCGATCCATTTCCTGACAACCCGATCCCAAACCTTTAATGGAGGCACCATGAAGGCTCTGCTCTGCTTTGGTTTCGCCCTGAGTCTGGCCGCCGGCCAGCCGGGCACCATCACCTACGGCCCTGCGCCGGCCTCTCCCGTAAAACCCCAGGTGCTCGTGTATGTCCACGGTTGGAGCGCCGGACCTGGACTTCGGGCAACGACATGCCCAAACGCGCCAGCCAGGCGGGCTACCGCACGGCCTTCGTGGATCTGCATCCCGATCGGAGCATGTGGGACAACGGGACCCTGCTGGCCCAGGAGATCGGGCAGATCATGGCCCATTTCGGAACCTCCACCGTGACGGTGGTGGCGCACAGCAAAGGGGGCGTGGACGCGCAGACCTGCGCGGTCTACAACCAGATGGCGCCGCACATCTCCCAAATCATCACGCTGGGCACCCCCCACCATGGCACGCCCCTGGCTGATCTGGCCTGGAGTTCCTGGGCGGGTTGGCTGGCGGGCCTCATCGGCCAGAAGAACGAGGGCAACCGGGTGCTGCAGACGGGCTACATGACCTGGTACCGCAGCCAGACGGACGGCCGCCCCGAGGCCCGGAACATCCCCATGGCCACGGCCGGAGGCACCAAGGCCGGACCCTTCTTTTCGAAATACTATTGGGGCGGCTTGGCCATCAGCGGCACATCGGATGGCGTGGTGGGCCTCGCGTCCTCCCACAACCCAAACGAGCGGAAACGGCTTTTCGACCGCTCCTGGAACCACGGCCAGCTGCCTCTGGGCGCCAATGCCTGGAGCTACCTGCAGGCCCAGATCCCGGCCTACGGCCTCACCATGCAGGCCCCTGTCCGATTCACCGAGGACGAGTCCGCCGCCGTTCCCCCCCCGGAATCCGACCAGCCCCTGGATCGCATCTACCGGGGCGGGCGCACCGAATCCGGCCTGGCCAGCTTCACGGTGCCCGTGGACCCTGGCCAGCCCCTGGCGCATTTCATCCTGCAGACCTCGGCGCCCCCTTGGGCCGGGCCGATCCCCTCCCCCCCCGCCGCCCGGACCTGGCAAATCTCCTTCATGGCTCCAACGGAGGATTCCTATTTCTTCATGGCCCAATTCCCCGGAGACCGGCGCACGGTCAGCGCGGCGGAAGCGCGGGCAATGCTCAAAGGGATCCTTCCCCTCCGGCCCGAAATCGCCCAGGACCTGGGCCTCCGCAGCGAAATCCAGCGGATCGCTCCGCCAGCCTCTGGCCGCAACGAACCCGTCATCCTGAACCATGCCCTCACGCTGACCTGGCCGGACGGGCGGGAACGCAGCGTGATCCTCTCCGAACCGGAATTGCCTTGAACAAATAGGCCCGGGGCCGGTTTCAGCCCAGTCCTGAACCGGCCCTAGACCGGCCCTAGACCACCACCGTGCTTGCGGGCGCCGGCTGGTCGAAGGCCAACCGGCCGTGGTCGAGCCCCAGCACCCGCTTGCGCATTTTCTGGATGAGGCTGCGGTCGTGGGTGGCGACCAGGACCGTCGTCCCCTGGACATTGATGCGCTCGAAGAGCGCCATGATCTCCGCGGCGAGGTCGGGATCGAGGTTACCCGTGGGCTCATCGGCCAGCAGCACCAGCGGGTCGTTCACCAGAGCCCGGGCGATGGCCACGCGCTGCTGTTCGCCGCCGGATAGCTGCAAGGGGTAGCTGCTCAATTTGTGCTGGAGGCCCACCAGCTTGAGCGCGCGGAAGGTGCGCTGTTTCTGTTCCGCGAACGGCACGCCCAGGATGCGCAAGACGAAGGACACATTCTCGAAAATCGTCATGGAGCGGATCAGCTTGAAGTCCTGGAAAACCACACCCAGCTTGCGCCGGAGGTAGGGGATTTCCTTGGCGGGCATGGACGCCAGCCGGTGCCCCGCCACCACGATCTCGCCCGTGCTGGGCACCTGCTCCCGGAAGATCAGCTTCAGCAGCGTGGATTTCCCGGCTCCCGAAGGGCCCGTGAGAAAAATAAACTCACCCGGCTCGAGGGCGAAGCTCACATCCGACAGGGCGGTGTGGATGCGGTCGTACTGCTTGGTGACGTGGGTGAGTGTAATCATTGGGTTTTAGAGCCGCTCCACCAGCATGGCCACGCCTTGGCCGCCGCCCACGCAGAGCGCCGCGAGGCCGAGCTGCTTGTTTTCGTCCTGCAGGATATGCAGCAACGTCACCAGGATGCGCGTTCCGCTGGCGCCGATGGGATGGCCGATGGCGATGGCGCCGCCGCGCAGGTTGACTTTGGACCGGTCCAGTTCCGGCAGTTCCTGGAGGACGCCGAGGCTTTGGGCGGCAAAGGCCTCGTTCAACTCGAACACATCGATGTCGCCAAGTTTCACACCGGTCTTCGCGAGCAGTTTCCGGATGGCGGGGACCGGCCCCAGGCCCATGGTGGCTGGGTCCACACCAGCTTGGGCAAAGCCGAGAATTCTGGCGATGGGCTTGTGGTTTTTCGCTGCGGACTCGGAAGCCAGCACCAAGGCCCCCGCGCCATCGTTGATGCCCGAAGCGTTGCCCGCGGTGACAGTGCCATCTTTCTTGAAGGCGGGTTTCAGCTTGCCCAACCCCTCGGCGCTGGCATCCAGCTTGATGTACTCATCCTTCGAAAAAACCGTGTCCCCCTTCTTGCCCTTGAGGGTCACGGCAAAAATCTCACGGTCGAATTTGCCCGAGGCCTGGGCAGCGGCGGCCTTCTGCTGGCTCTGCAGAGAGAAGGCATCCTGTGCCTCGCGGGTGATGCCATGTTTCGAGGCGACGGCCTCGGCGGTGATCCCCATGTGGGTGTCGCCGTGGCCGCACCAGAGGCCATCCTGGATCATGCTGTCCAGGAGCTGGGCATGGCCCATGCGGGCGCCCCAGCGGGCGGAAGGCAATAAGTACATGGCATTGCTCATGCTTTCGGTGCCGCCGCCGATGGCGATGTCCGCGTCGCCGGCAGTGATGCTCTGGGCCGCCAGGGCCACGGCCTTGAGGCCGCTGCCGCAGACCTGGTTGGCGGTATGGGCCGGCGTGCCGAAGGGAAGGCCCGCTTTCAACGCCGCCAGCCGCGCCACATTCTGGCCCGAGCCCGCCTGGAGCACATTGCCCAGCACCACATCACCGATCTCATCGGCGGCAACGCCTGCCCGCCGGATGGCCTCCTGGATGGCCAGGCTGCCCATCTCCACGGAATTCAAGGGTTTGAGACTGCCCCCAAAGGAGCCCACAGCGGAACGAGTGGCCGCGAGGATGTAGATGGGCATGGGTCCCTCCAATCACCCACCAGTCTAGCGGCTCCTGACATCCACCTCTAAGCCGCCTCGAATGAGTCCCGTAGACTGGTCACGAGGAATCCACCTTGCACATTTTGCAAATGGAACAATCATGCGACTAACAACCCTGCTTCCCATCGCGGCCCTCCTCGCTGCCGGCGTCCTCCAGGCCCAGAAACCCCCCACGCCTCCGACGCCCCCCGCCCCGCCCGAACCGCCATCGGCACCCACCTGGGCGCTGAGCGGCCCCACGCGGACCGAGCAGCGGAATGAAACGCTCCAGTATGGTTCCAAGCTCTGGGTGAAGAACCGGAACGGTGGCATCAAAGTCACGGGTTGGGACAAGGAGGAAGTGGCGCTCACAGCCCTGATCAGGGATTCCGAACGGCGGAAGGTCGAGCTGGTGTTGAAACGCCTCGGCGCGGATCTGGATATCGAAGCTGTCTTCCAGCAGCCCTCCTGGTCCTTCGGCTTCGTCACCTCGCCCCGCTGCGAGATGACCCTGAAGGTGCCCCGGAAAGTCCTGGGATTCTTCCATACCACCAACGGCAGCGTGGTGGCCTCCAACATGGAAGGCTATGCCCGCTGCGAGACCACCAACGGCGATGTCAAGCTCCGCGACATCAAGGGCGAAGTCCAGGCGGAAAGCACCAACGGCAGCATCGAGGCCGTCAACCTGAAGGCCCGCATCAAGGGCGGCACCACCAACGGCCGGCTGGTGATCGACAATGTCGAGGGCGGCATCGTGCTGGAAACCACCAATGGCGGCATCTCCGCCAAGAACCTGGATGGCTGGGGCGAAGGCATCAAACTCGAAAGCACCAACGGCGGCATCGATGTCGAACTTGGCCTCGCCACCGGCGACATCCTGCTGGACAACACCAACGGCTCCCTCGAGATCAATATTCCGGGCGCCCAGATCATCGAGAAGGAAAAGCACAGCGCCCACATCAAGCGGCCCGGCAAGACCCAGCGCATCGAACTGAACACCACGAACGGCCATATCAGCATCAAGTAAGCTTGCGCCTCCATCATCAGCTAAGCTTGGTGGGTGAGACTTTTCTGCTGGATCTTCGCCACCGCCATGGCCGTGGGACTTGCGGCCCAGGGGCCGGAAACCACGGACCGGCGGCTGTCCAACGGCATGCGGGTGCTGGTGGTGGAGCGCCCCAGCGACGGCATGGTCCATGTCGCGTTGTTCGTGCGGGGTGGACGCAGCGATGCGGGAGGCCTGCCGCCAAGTTCCGTGGAGTTGCTGGCGCGAAGCCTGTTCGGACGCTGCACCCCTGCTGATCTTTCCCGGAAAGCCGAGGGGATGGCGCGAGAGGAGGAGGCCCTCTACGAATCCCTGCGCCGGGAAACGCTCCAGCGTTCCAGGTCCGAACCCGGGGCCCCGCCTCCGGAAGTGGCGGCTTTGCACGCCCAGGCTTTCGCGCGGTTGAAAGCCGAATTCGGAGATGCCGCCGAACTGGATCTCCTGGAACAGCTCGGCGCCACGGCACGGACCACCCACGCGAACGCGGATTACATCGCCACGGCCTTCGATCTCCCGGCGAGCCAGATGGAGCCCTGGGCCCAGCTCCAAGCCAAGCTCCTGGACCAGATGAACCTCTATCGTTTCCCCCTCATCCGGGAGCGCTGGCTGGATGATCTGCGCGCCTCCGCCCTGGCAGATCCAGGCCTTTCGCCCCTGCTGGGCAGCGCATTCGTGGGCCAGCCCTATGCCTCGGCCATGGATGAAAATCCAGGTGCCATCGCCGGTATCACCCGAGCCGACGCCAAGGCCCTCGCGGCTCGCCTGATCTCCCCCGAACGCATGCTGCTGGTGTTGGTGGGCGATGTTTCCGCCGATTCCATCGTGCCCGTGCTGGAACACCAGTTCGGCCGATTGGGGGGCGGCACCGAGTCTGAACCCGCCCTGTCGGGTTCCATCCCCTCCATGTGCACCTTACGACTGCAAGTTTCCCGTTCCGCGCTCCCGCGCCTCTACATGGGTTGGCGGATCCCCCCCGCATCGGCTCCCGATACACCGGCTTTGGCGCTGGCGGCCAGGGTGCTTGGCCAAGGCGCCAGCGGAAGGCTGCAAGGCCTGGTGGACCACGGCATGGCCCGGAACATCCAGGTACAACTCGGCGTCCCCGGCGCAAGGGCCCTGAACCTGCTGCTGATCACGGCCGAGCCGTCCGAAGGCCATAGCATCGCGGAATTGGAGATGGCCCTCCGCGGCGAAGTTCTGAGGCTTGCCGAAGAGTTGGTCCCAGGGGATGAGTTCCAGAAAGCCCTGAACCAGGCCGAACTCCAAAACCTATCGGCCGAAGAAGATCCCGCCGCCCTGGCAGCGACCCTTGGCGAAGGCTGGGCTGTGCTTGGAGACTGGCGCCAGGCTTTTCTTCCCGCCAAACGGCTTCAACAACTCCGGTCCGAGGAAATCCAGCGGGTGGTCCGCCTCCATCTGTCCATGGATCAGGTGATCATCGGGGTTGTGGCGCCGGACAGCAGCCTGAGCGTGGATCCGCTGGACCAGAAAATCGCCCAGGCCCTGCGGGGCCTGGCCCTGCGCAAGGGCGTCGAACCCGCCAAAGCGGAAACGCTGGTCCAGGAAGGGCTGCGGCAATTGCAGATGCTGCCGCGGGAACAGCGGGCGGCCACACTGAAGCTCCTGGATCCGGCCTTCAAGGATTCGAAAGCCAAGGAGGCCCCTTGAGACTCGTCCTGGCGGCTTGGCTCTTGGCGCTGCCCCTAGCTGCGCAGCCCACCGGCATTCAATCGTTCCATCTGCCGAACGGATTGCGGGTCCTGTTTCTCGAGAACCACCGGCATCCCTTGATCCGTCTTCAGCTCAGGTCGACCTGGGCGCCCCGGGACTTCAGCGAGCCATCCCCCAGCCCCGAGACCAAGGGCAAGGTGCCCGAAGGTCCGATGCCCCTTGAGCCCTTGGCGCTGGGCCTGTTGGATCGCTGTTCCGTGGGCAACCGCAGCCGGGCCGCGTTCAACCGGACGCTGGAGGAACGGGGCCTGAGCCTGCGGCTCTCAGGCGAACCGGACGGCCCCGTGTGGAACCTGGACGGCGGAAGTCCGGAGGCCGAATCGGCCTTCTCGCTGCTGGCGGATGCCACGACCCGCCCGATTCCCGATGGCGGCGATCTGGATGGCCAACGGCTCCGCCTGATCCACGCGTTGCAGGAGCCGGGCGGGCATGCGGCCGCGAGACAAGAGTTCCTCCGCCTGCTGGAAAGGCCTGACCTGCCTCTGGAACCGCTTACGGAAAAGGGGCTGGGGCAGATCCATCTTGAAGCCCTGCAGCGGTCCATCTCAGCAACCCTTCGGCCCGGGCGGGCGGTGCTCGCCATCTCGGGTGACCTGAATCTGTCCCAGGCGAGGCAGCTTGCCCAAACGAATTTCGGGACCTGGAATGGAGGCAGCGGGAAAGATGCACTGTCATCACTTCCCTCGGCCGTTCCAACCGTCTCCACCAAGGGCGTGAAGCGTCCCCGGACCCTGGTGGCTTCGGATCGGATGGAAACGATCATCGCCCTGCCCGCCCGGGTTACGGCTGTCCCGCAGCGCGCCGCGCAGGAACTGTTGAGCCTCTGGCTGCCCCGGCGCCTTGGCCCGGATCGTTGCCGGATCTACCTTGGCGCCGCCGGGTGGCGTTCCCTGATCCTCGCTGCGGATGCCTCGGAGGCCTCCCTGCGGGCGGAACTGTCGGCTGTGGCCGGATCAGGACTGGAAACCAAGGAACTGGAACAGGCCAAGGCCCTTTGGATCGCGGACCGGCGGGCCCTGGCACTGCATCCGCAAGATCAGTTGTCCCTGGCGGCGAAGGAAACCCTCTTGGGCGCCGGGCCATCCGAGCAGGACATCCGTGGCGTCGGCTTGGCTGGCTTCAATGCCGCCTTGCGGTCCTGGCTGGATCTCGATGCGGCCCGCATTCTGGTGTTCGAAGGCGGCCGGGCGCCCGGAACGAAAACGGAATAGCGCCTGCCTCAGAGTTCAACACCGAACCGTGCCGCCAGGTCCACGTAGCGGGAACGGACACCTTCGATGATGTTGGGCGGCAGATCCGGCGCAGGGGGCTGTTTGTTCCAGTCGGGCAGGCGCTCCAGGTAGTCCCGCAAGAATTGCTTGTCGAGGCTGGGGGGCTGCTTTCCCGGCTCCCATCGGTCCGCGGGCCAATAGCGGCTGGAGTCTGGCGTCAGGGCTTCATCGATGAGCAGCAATTGCCCGTCATCATCCACGCCAAACTCGAACTTGGTGTCGGCGAGCAATATGCCCCGGCTCAGCGCGATTTCACTGCCCCGGTGGTAGAGCCGCAGGCTCAAGGACCGCAAGCGCCCGGCCATCTCGCCGCCCAGCAGATCCTGGAATTGCTCGAAGGAGATATTCTCGTCGTGCCCCGTGTCGGCTTTGGTGGCGGGCGTGAAGATGGGGTCCGGCAGCTGTGATGCCATGGGCAGGTGGGGCGGCAGCGGGATGCCGCAGATCGTCCGCGCAGCCTGGTATTCCTTCCATCCGGATCCCGCCAGGAAGCCCCGCACGACGCATTCCACGGGCAGGGGCCGCGTCTTCTTCACCAGGATGGAACGGCCTTCAAGCAATTCCGCATGCGGCTGCAGCGATGCGGGATAGTCCTCCACCTTCGTGGCGAGGAGATGGTTGGGAACCAGGTCCGCCGTGAGATTGAACCAGTAATTCGCGACCGCCGTGAGGAGGCGGCCCTTGTCCGGAATGCCCTGGGGCATCACACAATCGAAAGCCGAAATGCGGTCCGTGGCCACGATGAGCAGGTGCGCTCCGAGATCGTAGACATCGCGGACCTTGCCCCGCCGGAACACGGGAAAGGGGAGATCGGTGGTGAGCAGGGCGTCCATGGAAACATCATCGCATCTTCATTTTTCGATTATTGAATTTCGATCGGGGGCCCTGCCATGCCCCAATCCGGCCCGATCAATGGTGGGTCAGGCGCTGGTCACTGGGCGAGCAGCGTGCCCACGGCCACCGTGATGCTGCCCGGTCCCCCGCTCGCTGGGAGCTGGTTGCCGCTGGTGAAGGACAGGGGCACGGACGTGTTCACGGGAATGCTCGATTTCAGGTCCAGGCTGATGCGCATGAGCGGCTGGGCCATGTTCACCGCTGCGGTGCCAGGTTTCTGGAAGGCGGCGCCCTGTAATTGGTCGCCGGACGATTTCCCGATGAAGGCTTGTGTGCCAGAGCCCAGATTAAAGGCCAGGTTTGCGGCCAAAGTGCTGGATGAGGGTGGATTGGACCAGGTGACCTTGGACTGGTCGGCGCTGACGATGAAGGCCACACCGTGCCCATTGCCCGCGGGGCCGGTGAGATCCAGCACCAGCTTCGAAGAGGTCGAGAGGCTGGCATTGCGCACCAGGCGGAAGCCTGCGCCGCTGGGATCCGTGTAGGTCAAGGTGTCGGCGATGGTCTTGGGCGGGGGCGGCGGGGTTGTGGCGCCACCGCCGCCCCCGCTGCAGGCCGAGGCAAGCGACAGGAGAAGGAGGCAGGCGACCGTCGTTGGAATTGGATATCGCATGGGGTTCTCCTCAGATTCCGGCAAGCAGAAGGGCCAGGTCGGCGTCGTCGCAATCCCCATCGCCATCCAAATCAGCGGCGGGGTTGCTGGTGGAATTGCCGGATCCTGAATAGGCGGCCAGGCAGGTGGCCAGATCCAGGACGTTGGTTTGGCCATCGCCATTCAGGTCGCGGCTCTTGGGACTCACCGCCAAGGTCGCGTTGGAACTCGTGGCATTGCCCGAACCGTTGCTCACGAAAACGGAATATTGCGCGGCATTATCCGCCAGTGTGGGCGTGAACGTATAGGACGCGCCGGTGGCGCCAGAGATATTCGTTCCATTGCGGCGCCACTGGTAGGCGAGCGGCGGCGAGCCCGCAGCGACGACGCTGAAGGTCGTGCTCTGGCCCGCGGTGACGCTCTGGCTCTGGGGCTGGGTCGTGATGGTGGGCGGTGTCGCGCTGCTGACCGTCAGGGTCGCCGGATTGCTGGTGACGTACCCGGCGCAGTTGCTCACCAACCCGGTGTAGGCTCCCGCGTCCCCCGCCTGGGCCGAGGCGATGGTAAGGGTCGAGCTGGTGGCGCTTGGAATGACGGTGCCATCCTTGCGCCATTGGTAGTACAGCGGCGCCGTGCCCGTAGCCAGAACGCTGAAGCTCGCCGACTGGCCGGGGCTCACGCTTTGCGAGGCTGGGTGGGTGGTGATGGCAGGAATCGTGGCCGCGGACCCGCTCGCGACATTCAATTCAAAGTCATCAAGGAGGAACGAAGTGGAGAGTCCGGAATCCTCCTCGCCCTCGAAGTAGATCCGGATGGTCTGGCCCGCATAGGCCGTCAGGTCGACAGTCTTTTGGACATAATCCGTCATCCCTGCCGCATCGACATTCGAGTAGCCAGGCAGATCCGCCAGGGTGGAGCCGCTGCCATTCTTGATTTTCACCTTGAGGGTATCGAAGGCGACCGCGCCGATCTCATTGGTCCCGATGAACAACCAGAATTTCAGGATGGCGCTGGAGGCGCCCGGCGGAATGGCCACCTGCTGGTACAGGGTCTCCGTTCCCGGGGTGCCCCATCCACCCAGCCAGGCATACCAGGAACCCGTGCGGGCGTTGGAGGCGGGGTTGGTTGCATCGATGATGAAATTGCCCGACTGGGTGGTGGATGTGATCCAGGCTCCATTGTTTCCGGATTCGAAGCCGGGATTCAGGAGGACCTGGTTCGTGCCACTGCCGCAGGGCGTGACCGTCAGGATTCCGGAATTGCTGAGGGTGCTGCCGGTGCTGTCGGTGACATTGACGCCGAACGGGATGCCGGTGTCTCCGGCAAGGGCGGGTGGCGTGGTGTAGCTCGCGGAGGTCGCCCCGGGAATGACGACGGCATTCCTCCGCCACTGATAGCTGAGGGCGCCCGTGCCAGTGGCAACCACGTTGAACGTCGCGGCTTGTCCCGCAAGCACAGTGACATTGGACGGATGGACGTTGATGGTCGGCCCGGTGGCTACCGGATTGACCGTGAGCGTGGCGACGGCGCTGGTGGTGGACCCGGCGGTGTCGGTGACCACCACCGAGTACTGGCTGCCATTGTCCGCGAGGATCGTCGCAGGAGTCGTGTACGAACTGGAATTGGTCCCGACGTTCGTGAGGCCCTTCTTCCATTGGTAGCTGAGCGTGCCGCTGCCGGTGGCCACCACGTTGAAGGTGGCGGTCTGTCCCACCGTCACGGCCTGGCTCTGGGGCTGGGTGGTGATGGTCGGACCCGGCGCGGCGGGCCCGGCGATCTCCCACACCCCGCGGCCATAGGTGGCGATGCGGACAAAGCTTCCATCCGGGGCGATGTAGAGGTCCCGGACCGCCACCATGGGCAGTCCAACCCCGTAGCGGGCCCAGGTGCCGCCGCCGTTTTCCGAGATGTAGACCCCGAAATCCGTGCCGGCCAGCAGCCGGGCCGAGGTTGCAGGATCGTTTTGGATGACGTGGACCGGGATGCCGAACGGGAATCCGTTGCCCACATCGATGGGCGTGAAGGTATTGCCGCCATTCACGGATTTCCACAGATGGCTGCTGGCGCTGGGAGCGACCGAAGCGGCATAAATGGTCTGGTTATTCGTCGTGTCGAACCAGGTGTAGCTGAGGAACTGCACACCTCCCGTAACATCCCCGCCTGCTGGATTCGTCCAGGTGGATCCACCATTGGATGAGACCCAGACATTTCCGGAATTTGCGGCGATGGCGAGGGAATTGCCGTTGCTTGCGGACGTGTTGAAATTCCGGATCAGGGTTCCGGTGAATCCCGTCATGGCAAGGGGAGACCAGGGCGTGGCCGCCCAGTCGGTGCTCTTATAGATGATCAAGTTCGTGGCGGTGAACAGCGTGTTCCCCGTGGCATCGGTCCGCCCTGGGAAGAGCTGGGTGTGGAAGGGTGCGGAACCGGTGATTCCGGAGGTGGCGGAGGTCCAGGTGGCACCGCCATCCGTGCTCCGCTTGGGCCTGGTGTTGTAGCTCGACACCATCATCTTGTTGCCGTTGGCGGAATTGATGAGGGTGCCAAAGCCATCGCCGGTGCCCGTGGGGTCGTCCCAGGTGCTGGAATTTTGCAAGCCGGATCCCTCGTCCACGCGGACCCGGCTGCTCAGGTCCTGCAGCCCCAAGGTGATGCGGTGGCGCGTATCGGCGGGGGAGGCGGCGATGCTGGAACCCAGATGGTAGACCATGTGGGAGGTGATGCCGCGATTGCGGCGGTTGTCTATGTAGGTGGTGTCCCCGGCGGCGAAGACATTTTGATCCGCTGTGAAGGGCGGGGTGGGACGGAAGGGATCCCGCACCACGCAAAGGCCGCCGTCATTGCCCAGGAAGAGGGTCTTGGGACCGGTCCTGGACCAGGTGTTGGTATGGAAGTCCGCGTGCGCATAAGGCAGGTTGAGGGCCCTCCAACTAGTCATCTGGACCCAGGTCGCCCCCCCATCCATGCTACGGAAGAGGGACAAGTTAGAAGCCACGAACACCTTCGAATCGTCATCGGGATCCACGGCCAGGCAGTGGTTGTAGAAGGCTTGATCCCCGTCGCCTGACTGATTGAATGGCTGGAAAAGCCCGCCCGTGATGGTCGGGGCAGCCAGGAAGGTCCAGTTATGGCCCGCGTTGGATGACTTGAATACGCCTCGGGCGAAGACGCCTGACACGGTGTTCTCGGCGATGCCGTAGGCATTTGAGGCGCTGGACAAGGAAGTGTTGACCGTGGCCCGGCCTGGGTTCTGGCCCGAAGCCAGCCCGTCCAGGGCCGCCTGGAGCCAGGTGGCGCCGCCATCGGACGAGTACCAGAAGGTGCCGGTGCTGCTGGATTCCCGTGTCGCCACCAGATTGGTGGTTGAGCTTCCCACCCGCTGGATGGACCAGATTTCCCCTGAGGTGGATCCCCCGAGACTCAGGTTCGTGAAACTGGCGCCCCCATTCGTGGAGCGCCACATGCCCGCGTTGCCCCCCACCAGAACCGTGTTGGCATCCAGCACCAGCAAGGCATGCACACGGGTGGTCGCGCCTGCCGCGCCCAGCTCGGCCCATGAAGCGCCGCCATTGACGCTCTTGTAGAGGCCGCGTCCGGCCGCATCGAAGGAATCGCCGAGGGCGAGGAACAGCGTTTCGGGATCCGCCGGGCTCATGGCCACGGCGCCGATGCTGACATTGCCCGTGGTGGAGGCGTTGGGCAGGTTGTCCGTGAGCGGCGTCCAGGTCCAGTCGCCCGCGGTGGCGAGATCGGCGTTCGTGGTCTTCCACAGCCCGCCCCCGGACGACGCCAGATAGAGAATTTGGGGATTGCTCGGGTGGGTGAGGATGCCCACCACCGAGGGCCTGCCCGCATCCACATCCGGAAAAGTAGGGGCCGGGCCCGAATAGACGCTGAAGAGGCTCTTCTTCGGTCCCAGATTGATCCAGGCGGCGCCAGACCCGGGAATCGCCGGCAGGTCGGCCTTGAATCCCGGCAGGGTGTGGGCCCAGCGCGCCATCTCCTCCTGGGCCCGAGCCTTCTTGTAGTCCAGGTACTGGGCGCTGGGCTCCCCGCCGAACCACAGCCGGTCGAAGTCCCGCCGCAGATCGGGGCGATCGGCCTTGGCTTCTTGAGAAGCCGGCCGCTGCTTGATGGATGGACCATCGGACTGTTGTGGCGCCAGCTGGGCGCATAGGGTCGCGGCCAGGAAAAGCACTGCGAACCAGGTCTTGATGTGACTCATGGATCCTCCTCGGATCAGAGAAGTCCCTTGCTCGGCATTGGGGTCGGGTTGAGGCTGCGCTGAGCGTACCAGGAAGCGGTTGTTGCGGCTGGACGAATTCTGAAAAGGGGCGCACCGGCCAGGCCGGAACACCCAGGGAAAGCCAGTCACCCCGGCACGCTCCGGGGCGTCGGGGCGGACCAGTGTAGGCCGGTGGCCAGCAATTGGTAGCGGTTCTGGATGCCGACCCAGCGGGTGAGTTCCACCTCGCGGACCGCCTCGCCGCTCAATGGGAGATGGCGTTCCTGCACGAATGCGCGCACTTCCGCCGCGGAAACGCCGAGCAGCGCCGGCAGATCCCCCAGGATGTAGCCCCGCTCATCCCCGAGCCGGCTGTTGACCCTGAAGTCGAAAGTCTCCCGCAGCACTGAAAGGGTGGCGTCTTTGTCGAGTTCCATGGCCGCGTCGAGATGGGGAAAGGGATCGCTCCCCTGCAGGCTGGCTGCCTGGCCAGCGCCCAAGTGCGCCGCGGCGTGCAGCGGATTGCCTTTCAGGATGGCCTGGAAGGCATCAAGGGCGTCCCGGGGCCGCTCCAGATGGACCAGGGCCTCGCCCCGCCTCAGCAGGGCGTCAGGATTGTTGGGTTCCACCGCCAGCCAGCGCTCGGTCACATCGAGCATCTCATCGACCATCCCCTGGTCCCGCAGCAGCGTCGATAGCCATTCGAGCGCGCTGCGGTGTTTGGGCGAAAGCAGCAGCAGGCGCTCCACCAGTTCCATGGCCCGGGCTCCATCGCCCTCCTGATCCAGGCGCTGGGCCCAATCCCAGAGAATTTCAACCTGCCGCTGCACGGGATGGTTCAGGGTGCTGCGCCGCTCATCGGACGGATGCAGGATTTGCGTCTGCACCCACATGTAGCGGCGCGCATCGCGGCCCTCGGGCTGATTGAGCTCGTCCTCGATGGCGCGGATGAAGAGCTTGAGGCCGCGATCCCAAAGCTGCGGCAGGGGCATCTGCACAAGATTCGCCAGCTCCCGCCGCAGAGGTTGCAGCGCATCGCCATGGCGGCCCAGGTGCAGCTTGAGCCGCAACAGTTGTGGTCCCAGCGCGTCGCCCCCATGGGCCGATACCCGCAGCGCCAGCTCTCCCGTTTCCGGATCGAATCCATCCAACAATAGGTATCGGAGGTGGGAGCGCATATGCATTGAAGCTTAGCGGCCGTTGCGAAATATTCAGCGCTTTTCTGAATAGTTCGTTACGGCCGCTCCAGCTATCGGGCGCAGGGCGCCCTCCTGCTCAAAACGCGCTCAGCCCCCCCCAACGGCTTAGCAGCGCCTTGACTAGGCTTCCGCAGACCTCCCAGTATGTTTTGACAGCTTCCTGGAGAACATCATGAACCTTCGCAATCGGGCCTTGATCGTTGCCTTCACTGGGTGCCTGCTTCCGGCTTCCGCCGGAGAGCTGGGACTGCTCTACACCAAGCAGTTCGGCAAGGCTCAAGCCATCGGCACCCAGGAGTACAAGGCCGTGGATACCGCCGCCGTCGGCCTCCGGGGCAGTTTCAGCGTGGTGGACTTCAAGGTGGTGGAATTGTCCTTCACCGGCACCTACCAGCCCAAGGCCGAGCAGGATCTCACTTTCAATGGCGCCAAGCTCGGAAGATACGGCGTCAGCTACGCGGCCATCGGCGCCCAACTGGACTGGAAACTGCTCCTGAACCTGAATGCGGGCGTGGAAATGCGCCGGGAGACCCTGTCCTGGGACCTGGGCGCCCTGGGAAAAGATGAATCAACGTTAAACCGCCCATGGGCCCGCGCGGGCATCGGGTTTTCCATTCCCCTGCCGGTGGTCAGCCCCTTCGTCCGCCTGGAGGTGGCCATTCCCTTGAGCAAGGAAGACCGGACCAGCAGCCCGGATTCCATCCGAAAGGCTCTGGCGCCCCAAAGCCAAGTGGGGCTCTACGCGGGCATCAGGTTCTAAGCCAACTGGCTCATCACTCTTTTTTTCCAGTCCGCCTTGTGGGTATCATTCGGGATTCTTGAGGGTCCATGCAGCTGCGCATCATGGGTTGTTCCGGCGGCGAAGCCGAGGGGGAGCGTCTGACGGGGCTCCTCATCAACGGCACCGTGGCCATCGACGCCGGTTCCATCACCCAGGCGCTGTCGGTGGCGGAGCAGATCCACATCCGCCACATCTTCATCAGCCATTCCCACCTGGACCACATCTGCACCCTCCCCTTCTTCACGAAGAACGTCTTCGGCCACACCACGGGGCCCGTGGAAATCCATGCTCTGCCCGAGACCCTGGATGCGCTGCGACGCCACCTCTTCAATGACGAGCTGTGGCCCGACTTCAGCGTGATACCGACCGCGGACAACCCGACCATCCGCTACACGGAAGTGGAACCCGAGAAGGTCTACAAGGTCGAGGGCCTGTCCATCACGCCCATCCGGGTGAACCATCTGGTGCCCTGCGTGGGCTACAAGGTGGAAGATGGCCACAGCGCCTTCATCTTCACCTCCGATACCGCGCCCACGGACCGCATCTATGAAATCGCCAACAAGACCCGTAACTTGAAACTTTTCATCACCGAAGCCAGCTTCCCCAACGAACAGGATTGGCTGGCGGAAGCCAGCAAACACATGACACCCAGGATGCTGGGCGAAGAGCTGAAAAAGCTGAAGACGGACGTGCCCGTAGGCATCTACCACCTGACGCCCGGAGATAAACCCGTGATGCTGCCCCAGATCCTCGCCATTCCCGACAAGCGGATCCGGATGCTGGAGCAGAACGCGGTGTTCAACTTTTAGGCTATGGGCCTTCAGCCATGAGCCATCAGCTCAAAGCTCATCGCTGATAGCTCAAAGCTGAATCAGAACCCATGCCCGCCGGGGTGTCCGCCGGCCTGGATGCGGATGATGCTGCGGTCCAGGGCGGCCTGGGCGGCATTCAGGTCCGACTCGGTCTGGGCTTCCTTCAGGACCTTCAGCGCCCGCTGGCGGGCGCCCTCGGCGCGGTCCAGGTCGATCTCATCCATGGTTTCCGAGTCCCGGGCCAGGATCGTCACGTGGTCCGAGCCCACTTCGGCGAATCCGCCGAAAACGGTGAGCCAGTGCTCATGCCCCTCCTGCAGGTAGTAGATGAGGCCCTGGCCGAGGGGCGTCATGACAGGCGTATGCCCCGGAAGAATGCCGTAGTAGCCCTTGTCGGCGGTGGGAAAGGAGACCCCCGACACCTGCGCGCCGAAGACGCGCTTGTTCGGCGTGACCACTTCCAGAAGGATGGGTTCGGACATAAGAATCCCTTAAACCGATGCTGCCAGTTTTTCTGCCTTTTCGGCGGCCTCTTCGATGGTCCCCACCAGGTAGAAAGCCTGTTCCGGCAGGTGGTCCCACTTGCCGTCGCAGATCTCGCTGAAGCCCTTGATGCTGTCCTCGAGCTTCACGTACTTGCCGGCCATGCCCGTGAACTGCTCGGCCACGAAGAAGGGCTGGCTGAGGAAGCGCTGGATCTTGCGGGCGCGGGCCACCACGAGCTTGTCGTCGTCGCTCAGTTCATCCATGCCAAGGATGGCGATGATGTCCTGGAGTTCCTTGTACTTCTGCAGGATGGATTTCACGCGCATGGCGGTGTTGTAGTGGTGGTCGCCCAGGATGCGGGGATCCAGCAGGCGGGAGCTGGAGGCCAGCGGATCCACGGCCGGGTAGATGCCCAGGGAGGCGATCTCGCGGCTCAGGTTCGTGGTGGCGTCCAGGTGGGCGAAGGTGGTGGCCGGTGCGGGATCGGTGTAGTCATCGGCGGGCACGTAGACCGCCTGCACGGACGTGATGGAGCCCTGCTTGGTGGACGTGATGCGCTCCTGCAATTGGCCCATCTCCGTGGCCAGGGTGGGCTGGTAGCCCACGGCCGAAGGCATGCGGCCCAGCAATGCGGAGACTTCTGCGCCCGCTTGCGTGAAACGGAAGATGTTGTCGATGAAGAGCAGCACGTCCTTGCCCTCCTGGTCGCGGAAATATTCCGCCACCGTGAGGCCCGAAAGCGCCACGCGGGCGCGGGCTCCGGGAGGCTCGGTCATCTGGCCGTAGATGAGCGCGACCTTGCTCTTGGATAGGTCGTTCTTGTCGATGACGCCGCTGTCCATCATCTCGTGCCAGAGGTCGTTGCCCTCGCGGGTGCGCTCGCCCACCCCGGCGAACACCGAGTAGCCGCCGTGCCCCTTGGCGATGTTGTTGATGAGCTCCATGATGAGCACCGTCTTGCCCACGCCGGCGCCGCCGAAGAGGCCCGTCTTGCCGCCCTTGGCGTAAGGTTCCAGCAGGTCGATGACCTTGATGCCCGTCTCGAACATCTCAGACGACGTGTTCAGTTCGTCGTACTTGGGCGCATCGCGGTGGATGGGAAGGGTCATCTTGTGGCCGATGGGGCCCCGTTCGTCCACGGGGTAGCCCACCACGTTCATGATGCGGCCCAGGGTCTCGGGCCCGACAGGAACGTTGATGGGGGCGCCCGAATCGGTCACGATCTGGCCGCGGATCATGCCCTCCGTGGGCTGCATGGAAACGCAGCGCACGCGGTTCTCGCCCAGGTGCTGCTGCACTTCCAGCGTGAGGGTGGACTTCACGCCCTGGCCGTCGACGAGCTCCGTCAGCAGCGCGTTCATGATCTCTGGCAGGCCGGCGTCGAATTCGACGTCCACGGCGGGGCCGACGATGGCGATAACTCGGCCGGTGAGCTGGTTGGACATGGGTGACCTCGAAAAAATGGGAACCGCGAAAGGCACGAAATGACGCGAAAAAGGGGATGGGGTGAAAGTGGGACTTCAATCAGCGACTTTCGCGCAATTTCGCGAATTTCGCGGTTTCAAGGCTTCAGGCGTTGGCGCCGGATACGATCTCGATGATCTGGTTGGTGATTGAGGCCTGGCGGATCTTGTTCATGGTGAGGGTCAGCCGGGCGATCATGTCGCCGGCGTTGTTGCTGGCCTTGTCCATGGCGGCCATGCGGGCACCATGTTCCGAAGCGCTGGACTCCAGCAGGGAGCGCAGCATTTCGGTTTCCACGAAGCGGGGCAGTAGCGCCTCCAGCGTGGTGTTGGGGTCCGGTTCGAGCAGGTGGGCGACACTGCTTTTCCCGTCGTTGGCGGGCGTGCCGAGGTCCAGCGGGAACACCTTGGTGACCATGGGCTCCTGGGCGACAGCGGAATAGAAATGGTTGTAGATCACGTAGAGCGCGTCGATTTCGCCGCTGTGGTATTGCCCGGCGGCGCTGTCGCAGACCTCCCGCGAGACCCGCTCCACGCCTGTGAGCGGGATGCCCAGGTACTCGGCGTTGGCCTTGAAGCCGTTCTTGCGCGCCCAATCGGCGGCGCGCTTGCCGACCACATCGAGGACCACGTCGGCTTTGCTCCGGCCTTCGAAAAAGGCATGGGCCTTTTTCAGCACATTGGCGTTGAAGCCGCCGCAAAGGCCCTTGTCGGATGCGATGAGCACCACCCGGATGCGTTTTTCATCCCGGGGATTCAGGAAGGCCTGCGCCGAGGGTCCCAGCACCAGTTCATCGGCAAGGTGATGGCCCTTGATGCGGCCCACCACGCTCATGGTCACGGCCCGCATCTTGTCCGCGTAGGGCCGCAGGGACACGAGGCGCTCCTGGGATTTCCGCAGCTTCACCGCGGAAATCATCTTCATCGCTTTCGTGACCTGTTGTGTATTTTTCACCGACCGGATGCGGCGGCGAATGTCCTGGAGACCGGCCATGGAATTAGGCTCCGGCTGGCGCGTTCAGGTCGGCCATGAAGCCTTCCTTGAACGCGGCGATGTTGGCCTTGAGGGAAGCCTTCGCATCATCGGAAAGGACGCTGGTTTCCTTGATGCCCCGCAATACCTCAGGCGCGCTGACTTCCAGGAATTCCACGAATTCCTTCTCAAAAGCGCGGACCTTGGCGACCGGCACGTCGTCCACATACCCCATGGTGGCCATCCAGATGGAAGCCACCTGCTTCTCCACAGGCATGGGCTGGTACTGGCCCTGCTTGAGGATTTCCACCAGGCGGACGCCTCGGTTCAACTGGGCCTGGGTGGCCTTGTCGAGGTCCGAGCCGAACTGCGCGAAGGCCGCCAGCTCGCGGTACTGGGCGAGGTCCAGCTTGATGGTGCCGGCCACGGACTTCATGGCCTTGACCTGGGCGGCGCCGCCCACGCGGCTCACGGAGATGCCCACGTTCACGGCCGGCCGGACGCCGGCGTTGAACAGGTCGCCTTCCAGGAAGATCTGGCCGTCGGTGATGGAGATGACGTTGGTGGGGATGTAGGCAGACACGTCGCCGGCCTGGGTCTCGATGACCGGCAGGGCCGTCAGCGAGCCCGCGCCGCGCTCGTCGCTGAGCTTGCAGGCGCGTTCCAGCAGGCGGGAGTGGAGGTAGAACACGTCGCCCGGGTAGGCCTCGCGTCCCGGAGGGCGGCGCACCAGCAGGGAGATTTCGCGGTAGGCCGCGGCCTGCTTGGAAAGGTCGTCGTAGATGCAGAGCACGTGCCCGCCCGGGTTGTCCTTGTCCGCAGGCTTGCCGTCCTGGCCGTGGTGCATGAAGTATTCGCCCAGGGCCGCGCCGGTCATGGGAGCGAGGAAGAGCAGCGGCGCGGGTTCCGACGCGGTCGCCGAGACCACGATGGTGTGCTTCATGGCGTCGTACTGCTCCAGGGTCTTCACGACCTGGGCCACGGTGGAGCGCTTCTGGCCGATGGCGACGTAGATGCAGATGACGCCGGTGTCGCGCTGGTTGATGATCGTATCGATGGCCACCGCGGTCTTGCCGGTCTGGCGGTCGCCGATGATGAGCTCGCGCTGGCCGCGCCCGATGGGGATCAGGGAGTCGATGGCCTTGAGGCCCGTCTGCATGGGTTCATGCACGCTCTTGCGGTCCACAATGCCTGGGGCGATGCGCTCGATGGGGTTGGTGGTGGAGGCCTGGATGGGGCCTTTCCCGTCGATGGGCTGGCCCAGCGCATTCACCACGCGGCCTACGAAGGCCGGACCGACCGGCACAGACATGATCTTGCCGGTGCGCTTGACCGTGTCGCCTTCCTTGATGATCGCGGATTCGCCCAGGATGATGATGCCGACGTTGTCCTCTTCCAGGTTGAAGGCCAGGCCCATCACCGACTCCTTGCCGGAGCTCAGCTCCAGCAGTTCGCCGGCCATGGCCTTCTCAAGCCCGTAGGCGCGGGCGATGCCGTCGCCGACGCTGATGACCGTGCCGACCTCGGCCACGTCCACATGGGCGTCAAAGCCCTGGATCTGGCCGCGAATGATGCGGGAAATCTCTTCCGCGCGAATGTCCATGAATGCCTCCGAACGACTGGATTAGAGCGACTGGGAATGAAAGAGAATCAAGCTGAAAGCAGTTGGGTCTTCAATTGGTGCAGCTGGCCCTGGAGCGAAGCGTCGAGCACCGTCGAGCCCACCTGCACCTTCAGGCCCCCGATGAGCTCCGGGTCCTGTTTTTGGATGAGGCGGATGCTCTTGCCCGTGCGGCGGCCGAGGGCTGAGGTGAGCTGCTTGGCCTGCTGATCGCTCAAAGGCGTCGCGGATACGACCGTGGCCTCCATCACGCCGGCTTTCTTGTCCACCAGCGCGTTGAAGGCCTGCTCGATTTCGAAGATCAGGCCCAGGCGTCCGCCCTCCGTGACCACCTTGAAGAAATTCCCCAGGGTCATGGAGATGCCAGCCTGGCGCATCACGGCGTCGAACACATAGGCCTTTTGGGTGGGCAGCACCAAGGGGTTGGCGATGAGCCTCTGGAGGTCCGTGTTGCCGCGCACCAGCGCGACCACTTCGCTCAATTCGTGTTGGAGGACGACCAGATCGCCGTGCAGGTCCCCGATTTCCACCAGGGCCTTGGCGTAGCGGTTGGCGACGAGGCGGTTGCTCACTGGAGGCCCCCGGCATGGCTGATCTGCTCGATGGCGCGATCCAAGGTGGACGATGCATTGGCGCCCTGAAGCTGGGCTTTCAATTTCTTGGCGGCGCCTTCGGTGGCCAGCCCAGCCACCAGGGCCCGCAGCTCGGCCTCGGCGGCCTTCCGCTGGTTGTCGATATCGGTGCGGGTCTGCGCGAGAATGGCCGCGGCTTCGGCCCGGGCGCCTTCCAGGATGCGCTGCTTCTCGGCTTCGGAATCCGCTTCGGCCTTCTGGAGGATGCCGCTGAGCTCTGCCTGGAGCCCCGCCATCTTGGCTTCCAGCTCGCTGACCTGCGCCTCGCCCTCGGCTTTGTCCTTTTCGGCCTGGTTGAGGCGGTCTTCCAGCTCCTTGGCCCGCGCCTTGAACGCCGAGCTCAGGGCGCCCTTGGTGAGGAAGACCAATCCGGCCGCGAAAATCAGGAAATTGATGACCTTGATGGCGTATTGCGCTCCGGCCCCGAGTTCCATGCCGAACAGCTTGACGGCCGGGCCGTGGTGTTCGCCTTTGTGGACTGCAGATCCTTCATGGGCCGGGTCAACCTCATGCGCCGCGGCGCCCTGCTCATCGGCGCCGTGGCCAGGAGCCGGGCCGTGCTGCTCGGTTTCCTTGGATTCATGGGATTGACCCGCCGCAGGAGGAGCCGTGTGCGCCTGGGCCAGCAGAGCGTTCGGGGCGAGCGCCAGAATCGAGATCAGCGCGCCGGTGATCATCCAGAGAGGGAGACGGGATCGCTTCATGGGTGTCCCTCAGGCTTGTTTCAAAAGGTGCTGGGCCATGGATTCCGCGAGGACATCCACCTGGGACATCAATTCGGCCGATGCCGCCGCCGCCTGGGATTTCAATTGGGCAAGGGACGTTTCACGCTGCGACTGGGCTTGGGTGCGGGTCTGGTCCAGGAGCGCCTGCTTTTCCTTTGAAGCCGCATCAGCCAAGGCCTTGCGGTGGCTGAAGGCCTGGTTCCGCAGATCGCGCAGTTTCGACTGGTAGTCCGCCTGGCGTTCCTCGATCATCGCCAGCGCCAGCGTCTTGGCCTCGGTGCCCGCGCTCATGTCCTTCTCCCGCTGGTCCATGACGGCGACCAGGGGCTTGAAGAAGGTCGCTTTCAAAAAGAAATAGAGAATCGTGACGAGCACCCAGACAACGACCAGTTCCCTCCAGTTGATCTGCATGGGAGCCGGAAGGGCCTCGATAAAGCCCTTGGGCTCGCCCCCCAGCAACCCGAAACTCGCTGCCTGCCATACGATCACAGCTTCCCCCTGAGAGACTGTCGAACTCCTAGGTGGCCTTCCTCGGGAATGCCGCCTGGAATTCACGCGGGAATGAATAGACCCATGCCCCCGCGCATACAGACCTATGAATCTAACAGCAGTCTCCCCAGCGCTCAATTGAAGGTTTTGAGCTTGACGCCCCAGGCCTCCGATGCAAACATTTGGGTTCGGCGATACGGGCGATTAGCTCAGTCGGTAGAGCAGCTGCTTTACACGCAGCATGTCGGCGGTTCGAGTCCGTCATCGCCCACCAGCAATGGTGAAGCACCACACAAGGGGTTGTAGCTCAGTCGGTTAGAGTGCCAGCCTGTCACGCTGGAAGTCGCGGGTTCGAGCCCCGTCAGCCCCGCCAAAAAAAAGCGCCTTCGGGCGCTTTTTTTTGGCGGGGCTGACGGGGCTCGAATATGAGCATTGCTCGCAAGCTGACTCGGCCTGCGGCCTCGCCCCTTCGGGGCCGTCTGCTGCGCAGCCGGTCCTATTCGCTCCGCGAATGGTGCGGTAGCGGAGGGCGCGCGAGCGACTGCAGCGTTAGGGGCTGTTATGCATTGGCCAGTGCTTTTTTGGCCGATGCGTTACAGCTCCTTATGCCGGACGAAGGACGGCTTAAGCCGCGTGCGAGCAATGCCATCGGCCCGAAGCGCCTGCGCCAAACCCGCGACCGAAGGTCGTGGACTCAGTAAATCCAAGCGCGGAGGGGAGCCCCGTCAGCCCTGGTGGGTCGGAGTGAAAAAAGGATGACGGCTGACGGGGCTCGAATATGAGCATCGCTCGCAGGCTGGCCTCGGTCTTTCGGGCAATCTCAGGGCGTTGGCGCCCAGATACACTTGGCGGGAGGTGTCGACCTGAGGAATTTTCCGCATGAAAAATCTCTTTGAAGCGGCCAGAGTCGCAGAACTGAAAGAGCGGATGGCGCGGCTGAAGCCGGATAGCGCGCGGCTGTGGGGCACGATGAATCCTGCGCAGGCCTTGTCGCACTGCTGCCGGGGGATGGAGATGGCGGCCGGGATCATCCTTCCGCCCAGGACCTTGCTGGGGCGGATCATCGGACGGATGGTGAAGCCGATGGCCATCGGGGACGATGAACCGATGCGACGGAATTCGCCGACGGCCAAGGAGCTTGTGGTACGGGATGAACCGGACCTGGAAACGGAACGGATGCGTTTGGGCGCATTGATCGATCGGTTCGCGGCGGTCGGACCGGGAGGTTGCACCACGCACCCGCACAGCTTCTTTGGCCCATTGACGCCCGAGGAGTGGGCCGTGCTGATGTACAAGCACCTGGACCATCATTTGCGGCAGTTTGGCGTGTGATGGCACCAGGCCACGGCCAAAGGACATTTGGAGCCGATTCAAAATCATCACAAGGTATTTCCACCTTCAGGCGATAGACTGAAAGGCTTGGATATCCTATGAAACTCCCCCTCGTCGCCCTTTGCGGACGCCCCAATGTGGGCAAGTCCACGCTCTTCAACCGGCTCACCCGCAGCCGGGCGGCGCTTGTGCACGACCTTCCGGGCATGACCCGGGACCGCAGCTATGGCCGGGTGGCCTGCCTTTCAGAGGAGGGCGATCCGGAAGAAATCTTCGAGCTGGTGGACACCGGCGGCCTGGATTTCGAGGGCGATGACGTCATCACCGCCGGCATCACGCGCATGGCCAACGCGGCGCTGGCCGAGGCCCACGTGGTGGTGCTCCTGGTGGATGGCCACGATGGCTGCACCGCCGGCGACGAGGAAATCGCCCAGCGCCTGCTGCGCCAGGGCAAGCCCGTGATCCTGGTGGTGAACAAGGTGGACGGCATGAAGGGCGGCGCCCCTGACGGCGCCTTCTACGCGCTGGGGTTCGATGAAATCCTCGGCATTTCCGCCAGCCATGGCAGCGGCGTGTCCGAGTTGCTGGAGGCCATCCGCACCCGCCTGCCCTTCCATCGCACACCCGAAGAAGCCGAGCACCACGAGCTGGACGAAGAGCTGCGCTTTGCCATCATCGGCCGGCCCAACGTTGGGAAAAGCTCGCTCGCCAACCGGCTGCTCGGCTACGAGCGCAGCCTCGTGAGCGACGTGGCGGGAACCACGCGGGACACCGTGGACACGGTGTTCACCGTAGAGGACCAGGTCTACCGCCTGATCGATACGGCGGGCATCCGCCGCAAGGGCAAAACCCACGAAGGCGCCGAGAAACTCTCCATCCTGAAGGCCAAGCAGGCCATGGCCCGGGCCGACGTCTCCCTGCTGCTCATCGATGCGGTCGAAGGCGTGACCCACCAGGATGCGGTCATCGCGGGCTACGCCCACGAGGCGGGCGCCGCGGTGATCCTGGTGGTGAACAAATGGGATCTGGTCGAAAAGGACGGCTACACCTCCCTGGCCATGGAGGACAAGATCCGCCAAGACTTGGGATTCCTGGCCCATGCGCCGATGATCTTCATTTCAGCGCTCAGCGGCCAGCGCGTATCCAAGCTCTTCGCCCACATCCGCGAAGTGGCAGCCACCCACGCGCTCCGCATCCCCACGAGCAAGCTCAACGCCTTCCTGAAGGACTGCGTGGATGCCATGAGCCCCCACATGGTCGAGGGCAAGCTGCCCAAGCTCTATTTCATGGTCCAGGTCGGCATGCGGCCGCCGAGCTTCGTCATCAAGACCAACACCGACCGTGGCCTGCACTTCAGCTATGTGCGCTACCTGGAAAACCGTCTTCGGGAAGTGTTCGGCTTCATCGGCACACCCATCCGCCTGAGCATCCAGAAAAAGCAGAAGGGCGACGAAGCTCCGCTTGAAGAAGCCAAGGTGCGCCGCATCCTGGATCCCGGCGAGGGCCTGAAACCAGGCTTCCGGAACGAAGCCTTCCGGGGCCAGAAGGAAGAAAAGGCCAAGCCGAAGGCGAGGCGTAAAATCGCTGAAAAACCAAGGCCCGCCGCCAAGCAGGCTCCGAAAAAAGGCAAGGACCTGCCCCGGAAGCGGGTGCGCCAGAAATCCCTGAAAAGAGGATAAGGAAGAGAAATTTATATTTCTTGCCGCATTCCATTTCGCAGGTATGGTTGGGCCAGTTTTCCGGGATCCCCATGCGCGTTGCGTTGACTGGTCTGATGTGCCTGCTGGCTGGCGGCCTCTGCGCCCAGGACCATCCGGTGCTGATCAAAGCCTCGAGGCTGCTGGATGTGCGCACCGGGAAAATGGTCTCCCCAGCGCAGATCTGGGTGAAGGATGGACGCATCCAAGGCGGCGAAGCGCCTGCGGGCGCTGAAGTCGTCGACCTGGGCGACCGCACGCTGCTGCCCGGCCTGCTCGATTGCCATGTGCACCTCACCATCCGGGCCGGCCTGCCGGAACTCGCGCAGCTCAAGCACTCGAGAGCCCGCCAGTTGATCGATGGCGTGGTGAACGCCAGGAAAGTGCTGCAAGCCGGCTTCACCACCGTGCGGGACTGCGGCAGCGGCACGAATTTCGGCGATGTGGCGCTGCGGGATGCCATCAACAACGGTGAGATCGAAGGTCCGCGCCTCTACGCATCCGGCGGCGCCCTCTCCATCACCGGTGGACACGGCGACACCAATGGGTTCCCTGGGGACGTGCACTTCGAGCAGATCAACCTCGTCGACTCTCCCGCGCAGGCCGTGCAGACCGTCCGCGAATGGCGGAAGCGCGGCGTGGACCAGATCAAGATCATGGCCACCGGCGGCGTGCTCTCGAACCATGACGATCCCGGAGCGCCGAGTTTCTCGCCGGAGGAGTTCCGCGCCATCGTCCAGGAAGCCGGACGCCGCGGCATGGATGTCTGCGCCCATGCCCACGGCGACAAGGGCATCCTGGAAGCCACCCTGGCAGGCGTCCGCAGCATCGAGCATGGTTCCCTGCTCAGCCCCGCCACAGCCGCCGAGATGAAAAAGCGCGGCACTTTCCTGGTGCCCACGCTCTATGCGCTTGAGTCCATCCTGTTGCCGGGCAACCCGCTCCACATCCCCGAAGGCAGTCTCGCCAAAGCGCGCGCCCTGTTGCCCCTGCGCCGTTCAGGCTTCAAGGCGGCGCTGGACGCTGGCGTCCCTGTCGCGTATGGCACCGACATCGGCGTGTTCCCCCATGAGCAGGCGGCCCTCGATTTCCGTTACCTCGTGAGCTATGGCATGACCCCGCTCCAGGCCATCCAAAGCGCGACTGTGACTGCCGCGCAACTGCTTCGCGTGGAGGACCGCGCCGGAACGCTGCAGCCCGGCAGGTGGGCGGACATCATCGCCGTGGATGGAAACCCGCTGGACGATGTCAAGACCCTCGAGCAGGTGCGCTTCGTGATGAAAGACGGTCGGATTTCGAAACGGCCATGAGGGAATCCAAGAATAATTCACGTTTTTTTCTAATCAACTTCTTTATTCAAGAGTGTCCACATATCGATTGAACCTGGATAAAAAACAATTCTCATAAAATTAACAACACTTAACTAGGCCCGGAAAAGTGATGGCGGGAAGGTTGTCTTCGAATCTCCGCTCCTTCTCACAGCTTGGTCCACGGGCACCCGTTCATACATAAGGGTGGCCGGAGTGATCGCAGGCCCGACCCCGCCGCTTTGAGAAAGAAGCGGACCGCAGCCGGGGCCTAAACCTTCCTTCTTTTTAAGGAGTTGCCCATGGCAACGAAAGGCCGTCTCGCAGTTTCCATCCTCACCGCCGCCCTGGCCTCGGGCGCACTTCTCGCTGCCGTGCCGCAGACCGTCGTCGCGCAGCGCGCCACCAACCACCTGATGGCCCAGCGGGCCCAGTTGGGACTGGATGCGGACCACGCCTTTGCGATGCGGTCCATCCAGAAGGACGTCAATGATCTCGACCGCACCCACACGCGCTTCGACAAGCTCTACAACGGCGTCAAGGTCTGGGGCGGCGATCTCATCGCGCATTCCGGCCCCGAAGGCGACATCATCGGGATCACCACGAACCACAAGGAAAAGGTCCGCGTCAATGTGAACCCGACCCTGGGCTCCAACGAAGCGCTGGCCATTGCCCACCACAACCTGAATCCCATGGGCCCCTACGCCACGGAACCCACCGCTGAACTGGTGATCTATCCGATGTCCGTGGATCTCCGCCGTCCGGGCCGCACCCGCGTCGCAGACCTGGACTTGAACGCCGAGGATGTCGTCCGCACGGTCGTCCGGAATCTGCTGGCCTACCACGTCCACGTCGCCCTGGAGAACGGCACGACGGAGACGATCCACCGCGACTACATGATCGACGCCCACTCGGGCCGCATCCTGAAGCAGTGGGATGACCTCCACACCACCGCCGCCGTCGGCTCGGGCAATTCCCAGTACAGCGGCACCGTGAGCCTCGACACCAACAGCACGGCCTCCGGCTTCGAACTGCGCGACATGACGCGCGGCACCGGCGGCACCTTCGGCAACAACGTGGTCACCAACCTGAACCACGCCACCACCGGCAACGGCACCGTCTACTCGAACACCACGAACTCCTGGGGCGACGGCGCCAACTACGTCGAAGGTTCCTCCACCACCGCCGCCAATGGCCAGACCGCAGCGGTCGACGCCCATTTCGGGATCATGTCCACCTGGGACTATTTCAAGAAGGTGCTCGGCCGCAACGGCATCGACGGCACTGGCAAGGCCTCCTACATCCGCGTCCACTACAGCAACAGCTATGACAACGCCTTCTGGTCCGACGCCTGCTTCTGCATGACCTTCGGCGACGGCAGCAGCTTCACCACCCTGACCTCCATGGATGTCGCCGGCCACGAGATGAGCCACGGCGTCTGCGCCACCACCGCGAACCTCACCTACAGCGGCGAGTCCGGCGGCCTCAACGAAGCCAATTCCGACATCCACGGCACCATGGTGGAGTTCTACCGCACCACCCCCGGCGCCACGACGGTTCCCGCCACCGGCGGCAACTGGACCATCGGCGAGCAGCTCTCGGCCACGCCGCTGCGCTACATGTACAAGCCCAGCCTGGATGGTTCCTCCCCCGACGCATGGTCTTCCACCGTCGGCAACCTCGATGTGCACTACAGCTCGGGTCCCTCCAACCGCGCCTTCTACTTCCTGAGCCAGGGCGCCACCACGACCGGCAACACCTCCACGACTTACCTGCCCAGCGGCATGACCGGCATCGGCAACGATCACGCGGCCCGCATCGCCTTCCGGGCCCTCGCGACCTACATGACCTCCAGCACCAATTACGCTGCGGCCCGCACGGCCTACATCAACGCCGCGATCGATCTCTACGGCGCCGGCTCCGCTGAAGAGCAGGCCGTCTGGAACGCTTTCCACGGCATCAACGTGGGCGCGGCCTGGGGCAGCGCGCCTCCGCCGCCGCCTCCTCCCGCCAACACCTTCACGGAAGTTGAAGCCAACAACAGCATCGCCGCCGCCAACGCCGTGGCCCACACCTACACGGCCATCCAGGGCAATCTTTCCGCCACCGGCGACACGGATTTCTTCGGCCTGACCCTGAACCCGGGTGAAAACGTCGCCATCGCCATGACCGGCCCCAGCGGCGTGGATTGGGACCTCAAGCTGATGAATTCCGCCGGCACCCAGCTCGGCATTTCCCAGGGCAGCACCGCCACTGAGAACCTCAGCTACACCAACAGCGGCACCACGGCCATCACGGTCTACCCGAACGTCTACATCTACAGCGGGACCAACGCCACGCCCTACAACCTCGCGCTGACGTATACCGGCGGCACGCCGCCTCCGCCCGCCGACACCCAGGCGCCCACGGCTTCGGCCACCGAGACCGGCACCAGCGGCACCATCACCTTCAATGCCACCGCGACTGATAACGTCGGCGTCACCAAGGTCGAGTTCTACGTTGACGGCGCCCTCAAGGGCACGGACACCACCTCGCCCTACAGCATGACGCTGGATTCCACGACCCTGACCAACGGCACGCATTCCTTGGTGGCCAAGGCCTACGACGCCGCCGGCAACATCGGTTCTTCCACGGCGGTCTCCTTCAGCGTCAGCAACACCACGCCGCCGCCCACCACCTACAACGAGGTCGAGAGCAACGGCACCACCGGCACCGCGAATGTCGTGCCCACCACCGCCACCGCCATCAAGGCCTACATCAGCACCTCCACGGACAAGGACTTCTTCAAGATCACCGTCGGCGCAGGCCGCACGCTGGTCGTCAACATGACGGGACCCGCCAAGGACTACGACCTGTACCTGCTCAACAGCGCAGGCACCACCCTGAAGAGCAGCCTCGGCAGCACCGCCACCGAGTCCGTGACCCAGACCAACACCGGCACCACCACCGCGACCTACTACATCAAGGTCATCGGCTACGCGGGCGCCTTCACCACCACGACCCCCTACAACCTCGCCCTGAGCCGCTAAAGCCCGAGGGAAACTTCCATCAAAAAGGCCGCCTCCGGGCGGCCTTTTTGATTTCCGGCGCGGAGATGGAATTGGCTTCCCCTGCCCTTCACAAATTTTAACAAAACTTCACAAAGCTTAACTTTGACGGGCCTGGGAAAGGCGAGAGCCTGGATATCGCTTCCCCGTTCCTTGCACAGCTTTTTCGCAGGACTTCTCCAGTTGTCTGGCTGCCGAGGTCCGCCGTTTCCCGGATCCATCCTCTTTCAGGAGTGGCAATGCAACGCCGTACCCGAATCCTTTCCATCCTTGCCTCAGCGCTGGTGGCCCTTCCTTCGATCGCCGCCGTTCCCGAACAAGCGCAGGCGCGCAGGGCTGCGGAGCGTTCCGCCAGCGTCCTGGCCTCCAAGCGCCTTGAGCTGGGGCTGGACGACCAGCACAGCTTCACGATGAGGAACCACATCGGCGATGAGCTGGGCCAAGTGCATGCACACTTCCAGCAGTCCTACAACGGCCTGCGGGTCTGGGGCGGCCAGGCCATCACGCATACGGATGCCAATGGCCGCGAACTGCCGATGACCAACGCGCTGCTCCGGAATATCAACCTCAACACGATGCCATCCCTGGATTCCCGCGAAGCCCTCGCGGTGGCCCATGCGCATCTGGCGCCCAAGGGGCCCTATACCGAAGAGCCCACCATCGAACTGGTGGTCTACCCCCAGTCGGTCAACGTGCTTTCCGCCCGCGCGCGCTCCAAGCGCGAGGCTGACATCGATGCCACGGATCTGGAACGGCAGGTGGTCCGGTACCAGCTGGCCTACCACGTCCACGCGGTGCTCCTCAACGGCACGGAAGAGACCCGCAGCCAGGACTACCTGATCAACGCGCACACGGGCGAGATCATCGAGACCTGGAATTCCCTCCACACCTCGGCCGCCAATGGAACCGGTGTGTCCCAGTGGTACGGCACGGTCGCCCTCAACACCAACAGCACCGCCTCGGGCTTTGAGATGCGCGACATGACCCGCGGCACCGGCGGCACCTATGGCAACAACATCACCACGAACATGAACCACGGCACCTCCGGCAACGGCACCATCTACACCGACGCGGACAACGCCTGGGGCGATGGCAACGCCTACGGTTCCGGCACCACCACCTCCACCACGGGCCCCACCGGCCAGACCGCCGCCGTGGACGCCCACCGCGGCCTGCAGGCCACCTGGGACTTCTTCAAGAACGTCTTCGGCCGCAACGGCATCGACAACACGGGCAAGGCCACCTTCAACCGCATGCACTACAGCAGCAACTACGACAACGCCTTCTGGCAGGACAGCTGCTTCTGCATGACCTACGGCGACGGCAATCCTCCCAGCGGCTCCTACGGCGAAGCGGACCTCGATACCGCGGGCCACGAAATGACCCACGGCGTCTGCGCCACCACCGCGAATCTGACCTACTCCGGCGAATCCGGCGGCCTGAACGAATCCAACTCGGACATCTTCGGCACCTGCGTGGAATTCTATGTCCTGGGCGGCGGCGGCACCGGAACCACCGTGCCGGACGCCACCGGCAGCGGCGCGGTCACCGCGAACTACACCATGTTCGAGAACAGCTGGGGCCACCCGGGCCAGGCCTTGCGGTACATGCACAAGCCCAGCCTCGACGGCTCCAGCCCCGACGCCTGGAGCAGCACGACCGGCGGCCTGGATGTGCACTACAGCTCCGGCCCGATGAACCGCTGCTTCTACTTCATGGCGCGCGGCGCCACGACCACCGGCGACACCAGCACTCCCCTCCTGCCCAGCGGCATGGCCGGCATCGGCAACGACAAGGCCGCGCGCATCTGGTACCGCACGCTGACCACCAAGCTCACCGCCAGCTCCAACTACGCCGCCGCCCGCGCAGGCGCCATCGCCTCGGCGCAGGAACTCTACGGGGCCGGTTCGGCAGCGGAACAGGCCGTGTGGAACGCCTTCCACGGCATCAACGTCGGCGCTGCCTGGTCCGGCTCGGCCACGGCCCCGGCCATCACCTCCCAGCCCGCCAGCGTGACCGTCGCGGCCGGCGCCACCGCCTCCTTCAGCGTCACTGCCACCGGCACGGCGCCCATGACCTACCAGTGGCGCAAGAACGGCACCGCCATCACCGGCGCCACTTCCGCCGCCTATACCACCCCTGCCACCGTTTCCTCGGACAACGGCAGCACCTTCTCCGTCGTCGTCTCCAACAGCGCCGGCAGCGCGACCTCGAACAATGCCGTGCTCACCGTCAACTCCACGCCCACGGCTCCAGCGATCACCAGCCAGCCCGCCAGCAGGAGCGTCACCGTCGGCGCCACGGCCACCTTCAGCGTCACCGCCACCGGCACGGCGCCCATGACCTACCAGTGGCGCAAGAACGGCACCGCCATCACCGGCGCCACCTCCGCGAGCTACACCACCCCTGCCACCGTCGCATCCGACAACGGCTCCACCTTCTCGGTGGTGGTCTCCAACAGCGCCGGCAGCGCCACTTCCACCAACGCCACCCTGACCGTCACCAGCGTGCCCCCGGGCACCACCTTCAACGAGGTGGAGCCCAACGACACCATCGCGGCCGCCAATGCCGTCGCTTCGACCTACACCGCCATCAAGGGCAACCATGCGGCGACGGGCAACCCCGACTTCTTCGCGTTGACCCTCGCGGCCGGCCAGAAGATCACCATCAACATGACGGGTCCCACCGGCGTTGACTGGGATCTCGCCTTGAAGAACAGCGCCGGGACCAACCTCGCCAGCAGCACCGGCTCCACCGCCACGGAAAGCGTGAGCTACACCAATGCCGGCGCCTCGGCCGTCACGGTCTACGCCAACGTGT
Organism: Holophagaceae bacterium; assembly: GCA_016720465.1. NCBI lineage: Bacteria > Pseudomonadati > Acidobacteriota > Holophagae > Holophagales > Holophagaceae > Holophagaceae bacterium. The sequence continues at coordinate 186,878 of JADKKO010000002.1, read as the reverse complement.
ATGTCTACAGCGGCACCAGCGCCACGCCCTACAACCTGGCCCTGAGCTATGTGACGCCTCCGCCCTCGGTCACCTACAACGAAGTGGAAGCCAACAACTCCATCGCCGCGGCCAACGCGGTGCCCGACGCCGCCACCAAGGTCGTCGGCTACATCGGCAGCTCCACGGACAACGACTACTTCAAGGTGAACGTTGGCGCGAGCCGGACCTTGAACGTGAAGATGACCGGACCGACGGGCACCGCCTACGACTACGACCTGTACTTCTACAATGCGGCGGGCACGCAGCTAGCCAGCGGCACGGGCTCCACCACCACGGAGAACGTCTCCTGGACCAATGGCGCCACCGCCACCACGGTCTATGTGGCCGTCAAGCGCTACAAAGGATCCAGCACCACCACGCCCTACAACCTCACTGTGACCCGCTGAGGGATCTGAACGACGAAAGGGCCGCCCGCGAGGGCGGCCTTTTTCGTTTGTGCGGGAGCGCCCCCTTCGTAAACTCAGACCATGCGCATCCTCGTGGTCGAAGACGAACCCAAGACCGCTCACCACCTGGAGCGGGGCCTGCGGGACTCGGGCTTTGAAGTCGAGGCCTGCGCGTCGGCGGAACAGGGGCTCCTCGCCTGCGGACAGCGCGGTTTTGATGCCCTGGTGCTCGATGTGATGCTGCCAGGGATGAGCGGGCTGGAGATGGTCCACCAGCTCCGGAGTTCGGGTGTCGCGACGCCGGTGCTCTTCCTGTCGGCCAAGGACGCCACCGAAGACCGGATCAATGGACTCAATGAGGGCGGCGACGACTACCTGGTGAAGCCCTATTCCCTGCCCGAGGTCGTGGCCCGGCTCCGGGCCCTCCTGCGCCGCGGCGGCCAGACACTGAACGCCCAGCGCGTCCAGGTCGCCGACCTGCTCTGGGAGCCTTCCAGCCGCCGCATCAGCCGCATGGGAAAGCGCATCGACCTCACGCCGAAGGAATACGCCCTGGCGACCCTGCTGCTGAACCACCAGGGCGAGGTGGTTTCCCGCAACCAGATCATCCAGGCGGTCTGGGGCCTGAGCACCACCGTGGATGGCAACAGCGTGGATGTGCAGGTGCTGCGCCTCCGGAAGAAACTTGACGATCCCTTCGAAACCAAACTCATCCGCACTTTGCGGGGCGTCGGAATCGTGCTGGAAGCCCCGGACGCGTGAGCCGATGAACCGCCGACCCCACAGCGGTTCGCTGCTCCGGCGCCTCCAGGTGAGCTTCGCTCTGGCCACCCTGGCGGTGGTGGGCCTCCTGGCCGTCTTCATGGACATGGCCCTGCGGCGCAGCTTCGAATCCGAAGATGCGATGGTCATGGAAGCCCAGGCCGAGGCGCTTTCCCGCCGCGGCGCCGCACGGAGGCTCCAGGCCGGGGATCCCAACCGGCGGCCGGAAAAGGCTGACTGGCGGCTGTTGGACGCGGAAGGCCATGTGCTGGCCCAAAGCGCGGGGATGGAAAAACTTCCCGCCCTGTCCTGGCCGGCCGAAGCGCCAACCCCGATGGAAACCAGGGCCTCCAATGGCGAGGTCTTCTCGATCCTGGTCCGCGCCATTCCTGAAGGCACGCTGCAACTGGCCATGGATCGGAGCCACGAACAAATACTGGTGGCCGGATTCCGCCGCACCCTGGGGATCGCCATCGGCCTTGCGGCCCTGCTGGCGGCGCTGCTGGGCCGCTGGGTCGCCATGCGGGGCCTGCGTCCGCTGCACCTGATCGCCGCCGAGGCGGAAGACATCGACCCCACCCGCCTGGACCGGCGCCTCCATAGCGAGCAGTTCCCGGAAGAATTGGGCGAGCTGGTGGAGAAGATCAACGGCACCTTGGCCAGGCTCCAGGAAGCCTTCGACCGGTTGGGGCACATGGCCTCCGAGCTGGCCCACGAACTGCGCACGCCCTTGCAGAACCTCAGGGCCGAGGTGGAGGCGCTGTTGCTGGGCCCGGAGGATGCGGATGCCTCCCGGGAAGCCCTGGGTTCCGTGCTGGAGGAATGCGACCGCCTGGCGCGGCTCATCGAACAGATGCTGTTTCTGGCCCGCAGCGAAGACCCATCCACGGTGATCGAAAGGAAACCGGTGGACCTGCCCGCGCTTTTGCAAAGCGTCGCCGATTTTTTCGAGGCCGAGGCCGATGAGTCGAGGATCAGCCTCCGCATGGAAGTGGCTGCGGGCCTGGAGACTCGCGGGGACGGGCCTCTGCTCAAGCGAGCGCTCCACAACCTCACCGCCAACGCCCTGCGCCACACGCCCGCGGGCGGCAGCATCCTCCTGGGCGCAAGACCTGCCCCTTCGGGGATTCAGCTATTCATCCGGGATAGCGGCGACGGATTGCCCCCCGAAGTGCTGGCGCGCCTCGGCGAGCGCTGGGTCCGGGGCCCGGGGCCAAGGGGTCCAGGCCTGGGAATGGGCCTAGCCATCACCAAAGGCATCGCGCAATTGCATGGGGGCAGGCTGCACGTGGAAAATCTGCCCGGCGGTGGCGCGGAAGCGAGCCTCTGGTTGCCGGATTAATCCGACACCAACACGCGCGCATGCTCCAGGGCTTCAGGACGATCGGGGTGGCCGGAGAGCAGCCGCGCCAATTCGCGGAGCTTCAGGTCGCCATCCACCCAGGCGAGCTCGCTGCGCGTGCGGCCGTCTTCGGTGGATTTTTTCAGAAGGCCGTGGTGGTCTGCACGGGAGGCGACCTGGGCCAGATGCGTGACGGCGAGAACCTGGTGCCGCACTCCCAGCGCCTGGATGGCCGCGCCCACTTCCAGCGCGGTTTCGCCGCCGATGCCGGCATCCACTTCATCGAGCACCAGCGTCAAGGCAGGGGCGCCGTTCCCCTTGCGCAGCGCGATGCCCGCGCCCAGCAGCGACAGCATCAATCGGCTCAGCTCGCCGCCCGAGGCGATCTTCGCGAGCGGCCGGAACCCCTCGCCGGGATTGGATTCGATCCAGAAGGCCACCTGGCTGAATCCCTGCGGGGCCACGCGCACGGCGATGCCCTGCTGGAGAACGGGGCTCCCCGGGTCCTCTGACAGCGAGAGCCGAACCTGCACGCGCGCGCCCTTCATGCCCAGCTGCGCGAGCCGGCGGTGCACCTCGGCTTCCAGCTTCGCCAGGGCGCCGGCGCGGAGCTGGTGGAGGGATTCAGCCTTGCTCCGATAGCCTTCCGCGGCGCGCTTCAAGGCCTGCTCCAACTCCTCGATGCTGGCTTCGCCGCCCAACAAGAGCCGTTGTTCTTCCCGCAGTTCTTCCGCTTTTTTAGCGAGGTCCTCGGGTTCGCAGTGATGGCGCCGCGCCTGTTTTTCATAGGCCGCGAGCCTCGTCTCCAGCGCATCCAGGGCATCGGCGCCCCGCTCCGCGAAATGGACCGCCTGATCCTGGGCCAGGGCCTGAAGGTCCTCCAGCTCCAGCAGCAGGGAGCGCAGGCGGTCCAGTTGATCCTGCGCCGCGGGCATCACCATCGCCGCCCGGGCCACGGCGCGGCTTGCGGTCTCGGCCTCGGGGATGACGATGCGCAAACTGTCGGCGGCTTCACGGAAGGCTGCTTCCAATTGAACGCCATGCCGCAGGGGTTCCCGATCGGCGCGGAGTTGCGCCCACTCGCCGGGTTTGGGCGCGAGGGCCGACAGCTCCGAAAGGTGGTCCGAAAGTTGTTCCAAGCGGCGGGCCCGGTCGGCTTCGCTGCGCCTCCGGGCTTTCAGCGCGCCCTCGGCTTCGCGCACAGCAGCGACTTCGCCATCCAGTTTCGCCTCGATGCCCAGGACCTCATCGAGCAATACAAGATGCCGGTCTTCCCCCAGTAGGGATTGGTGGTCGTGCTGGCTGGTGAGGCGCATCCAGATGCGGCCGGCCTCCTTCATGTCCGCCAGGGAGCAGGGCGCGCCATTGATCCAGGCCCGGGAACGCCCGGCGGCATTGACTTCCCGGCGCAGCACCACGGGATGCTCTTCCGGCAGGCCGTGCTCGTTCAAAAATTTCAGCCAATCCGCGCCGTTCTCCTCCACCACGCCTTCCACCATCGCGCGGTCCGCTTCGCGGCGCACGGTGTCCGCGTCGCCCCGGGCGCCCACCAGCAACGCCAGCGCGTCCACCAGCAGCGATTTCCCCGCGCCGGTCTCCCCCGTGAGCACCGTGAACCCCGAAGCGAGGTCCAGCGATAGATCTTCCACCAGGGCCAAATTCTTGATGCGAAGCGAAGACAACATGGCACAAGGATACCGTTATTCCGCATTCAGACTGGCCAAGCGAGCCGGAGGTAGCGATTCTGAAATGGTGTTCAGCGGCACCTACCTAGAAGCCATCAACCTTGCCCTCCACGACGCCATGGAGGCCGATGCCCGCGTGTTCTGCCTGGGCGAGGATGTCGGAGCCTACGGCGGCGCCTTCCAGGCCACCGCAGGGTTGTTCGAGCGGTTCGGCGCGGGCCGCATGATCGACACGCCCATCGCCGAGCAGGCCATCGCGGGTTCCGCCATCGGCGCGGCCCTGATGGGTCAGCGCCCCGTGGCGGAGTTCCAGTTCATGGATTTCGCGCTGCTGGCCTCGGACCTCATCTGCAATTTTGCGGCCATGACCTCCTGGCGCTGGGGACAACCCTGCCCGGTTGTGTTTCGCGGACCCGCTGGCGCGGGCGTCAGCGGCGGGCCCTACCACAGCCAGAACCCCGAACACCATTTCCTCGGCAGTCCGGGTCTCAAAGTCGTGGCGCCAGGCACCGTCAAAGACGCCTACGCGCTGCTGCGGGCCAGCATCGAGGACCCCGATCCGGTGCTTTTCTTCGAACACAAATACTTGTATCGCCGCCTGAAAGACTCCTGGGAAACCGCGCCCATGGCGCGTCTTGGCGAGGCAGCGATACGCAAGGACGGAGCCCAGGCCGCCATCCTCACCTACGGCGCCATGCAGCACCGCGCCCTGGAAGCCGTGGCCGATCTGGATGTAGCCGTCATGGATTTGCGGACGCTGGCCCCGCTGGATCTCCAGGCCATCGAAGCCATCGCCAAACGCACCCATCGCATCCTGGTGCTCACCGAAGCCCAGCGAACCTACGGACCGGGCACGGAGATCGCCGCCCATGTGTCAGAGCTTTGTTTCCCATGGCTGGACGCGCCCGTCATGCGTCTTGGCAGCGCGGACACGCCCACGCCCGCGGCACCGGGCCTGGAGGCGGAATTCCTGCCAAGCATCGAGAAGATCCGGGCAACAGTGGGGACATTAATGGCTTACTGAGCGGGAAGGGTGACTCCTGCACCACCTGCTTCACCCCGACGCATGAAACCTCAGCCGACCTAGCTTCGACCCATGAGGATGTCCTCTGCTACGGGTTACTCATCGAACTCGCATCCGCAGGTGGTCGAAATTCGTGTCACCGGGTAGGTCGATGTCCATGACGCTTGGCATCGTGCGATGCAGGAACCGTTCCGGTGCACAGGTTCCCGGTGGAACCGTATTCCAGGGCCCCGAGGTCCGGAGCGCCACTCCTGGGGAAGCAGGCAAAGTCCGTCGTCGGAGCGCCGGTCGCTGTGCCTCGGTCGATGGCCGGACTTCCCGACAGCAGATGGAAATCCCCCGCGGTCGCCGCCGCGAATAGTGGATCACCGAAGAGGTTGTTGTTGAGCCCGGAGTAGCCCGCCTGTCCTGTGAGGGTAAACGACACGCTTGCCGGAGCCATGTCGCCGGTGAAGTCTGAATCGGGCGGCGCGTTGGGCGCCCAGAAGATGCAATTGAGGATATCGAGCCCGGTGACGCTGTTTCCCGTGGCAAGGTCGTCGACCTGTACCTTTACTCCGCCTTCCTGGGCGCCGTAGAACGTGTTGTTGATGACACGCACCCCGTCCACTCCATTGCCAGTGCCCTCGCTGCCCCCCGCGATGTACACCCCGATCAACCCCTGGCTGATGATGTTGTTCTGGAATAAGGTGTCCGAGACCGTGTTGCCGTTCGCCCGGAGACCGCCGGCCAGTTCAAGCGCTCGATCACAGGCCGTGAAACGGTTCCCGGAGATGACGGTCGTGGAAATCTGGTTGCCAGTGGCCCCGTCGGTCCCTCCCCAGAGAATTACTCCCCAGTGGCTGTTCGTGACCGCGTTGTTGACAAACCAAGTGTTGGAGATGGTGCTGCCGCTGGCGCTGCCTATAGCGCCCTGGTAGCCGCTGGTCATGTGAAGGGCTCCGTGTTCGCTGGATGTGAACGTATTGCCCGTGATCAGCGTGTTGTCGATGACGTTCCCTGTGTTGGTTGAGGCCGGTGATGTTCCGACGCTGATCGGTTGGCCCGGGCCGGAAAAGGAGTTTCCGCGGATCAGTGTATGTGCGATCCGATTGTTGGAGCCCTTGGGAATGACCAGCTCCACGGCGAATCGGCAATCGATGAAGGTGTTGTCGGAGATAGTCGTGGTTTCAAGCGTGCCCGAGGTGCCCCCCTCCTCCAGGTGGACGGTAGTTGCATCATTCTGGAAATGATTGAAGGTATTGCCGGTGATGGTCACCCGCTCGACCCGGGTGCCGAAAGGGGGATTGGGATCCTGGGTGTGGCCGAGGCGGATCGCATAGGCGCGCAAGTCGATGGGCCGGTTGTCGAAAACGTTATTCTCGATGCGGACGTCGGTGATCGTGAGCGGGGCCGCCACATTGGTCGCTCCCTTTTCCGCCTGCACGTCGATCGCGTCGTTCGATCCGAGCAGCCCCACGTTCACGAACCGGAGCCCGGAGATTGTCACGTGCGAGGCCTTGATGTTGATCGTAGCGACGGCACAACATTCCGTGATCGCGGCGGAATCCAGCGTCACTCCGGGGGATCCGTCTGTGGCAGGCACTCCGAGGATGCGGGTGCCATCACGAACAATCGGTGGAAGGATCGACTTCAGCCCGATGCTTTGCCCGGCAAGGCTTGGCGAGAAAGTGATGTCGAAGGCCGGCGGTACTGAGTTGAGCGCCAACAGCGCCTCACGCAGTGAGATTCCATCGGGGCCTGGGGCTGCCATGAGCCTTAGTGGGGTCGCGACGTCGCCATTGACAACGTCGGTCGCGTTGGTGACCGTCACGATCGCCGCTACCGCGGTCGCCGTGAAGGTGACGGGCGAGCCGGTAAGTCCAGGGGCCGTGGCGGTCAATGTGTTGGTGCCGGGCGTCGTGCTGAGAGTCCAGCTTCCCACTGTGGCGATGCCGGCTGCGCTGGTCTGCTGGACCGCACCGGTGATCAAGCCGCCGCCTGAGGCGACTGCGAACGTAACGGTGACACCTGCGGCCGGGCCTCCGTTCGTGTTTGTCACCAGGACTGACGGTGCGATCGCGACCGTGGCACCGACCAAGGCCACCTGGGCGCTGCCAGAATTTGAGGTCATCGCCGCTGGCACAGGCGGAGGCGGAGGCGGCTGAGGGTTGCCCCCGCCTCCACCGCAGGCGGCGAGGAGCCATATGCAATAGAGATGAGCCCCCACAAACAAGTGGTTGACACCCCTGCGGACTTGGATGGTCCCCACAGGCAGACGCACCTTGAGCAAGGATGCGATACCCACACGAGCGCGAACCACGAACCCCATACCAACCCCGTTCTTGAGGATGACAACCTCAACTTATGCATTTTTGAGACCTAAACAAGCAAGGGATTGCACTCTATCCACCCACCGAACTTCGCTGTTCCGCTTCCATACGACCTGCCGGTGTAGCCCCAGTTCATCCCAGGCCCGCGGTATCCCCTGGAAAAGGAAGGCCATCTCCAAATTCTGTTTCCAGGTGTGGGTAGTCATTTTTCAAACTTCATTTCGCAATTTGGCGCCGGTCACTGCATCCTCTTCCAGTTTTCCCTCTGATGTCCGTGTTCTGCCTGTGTTGATGTTTCCTGCAACTCCAATAAACCTGATCCGGTCGAATTTCCTCTTGCTTGATCTGGCCGGAAATCCTACATTTGTTTCTTCACGAGATCTTTGTCAGTTCCATAGCGCGATATCCAGAAAGGTGGAGGGACGGGCCCTATGAAACCTTGGCAACCTGCTGCAAACGCAGTCGTGGTGCCAATTCCCACCGGTTAACAACCGGAAAGATGATGAGCTGATGTGAACTGACTCAAGGACGATCACACACGCTTTGAAGGGGCCCGATGCATGCGAAGTTCGCTTCGCGTACATTCGGGCCCCTTCAATTCTGTATCTCGCAGCGGACTGACGAGGGGCTCCCTCGCCGTGCCCAGAGGATCCGCATCCGCGGATGACAAGGGCGCACACAATCTCCTCGCCGACGGGGTTGGCGAAGCCTTACACGGAGTCCGCCATGAGCGACACCACCACTGAAAACCGCACGACCGAGTACCGCTTCGCAACTCTGGCTCTCCATGGGGGCCACACGCCGGACGGGGACACCAAGTCCCGGGCGGTGCCCATCTACCAGACCACGAGCTACGTCTTCGATTCCGCCGAACACGGGGCGCAACTCTTCAACCTGGAAGTGCCCGGCAACATCTACACGCGCATCATGAACCCGACCCAGGCGGTGCTGGAGACGCGGCTGGCGCAACTCGAAGGCGGCATCGGCGCACTGGCGGTGGCCTCGGGGCAAGCCGCCATCACGCTGGCCTTCCAAACCTTATTGAGGACCGGCGATCACATCGTGGCGGGCAACAACCTCTACGGCGGCACCTACAACCTGCTGCACAACACGCTGCCGCGAAATGGCATCACCACCACCTTCGTAGACAGCCGCGATGTGGAGGCCTTCCGTGCGGCCATTCAAGCAAATACCAAGGCCATCTATATCGAAGCCGTGGGCAATCCCAAGCTCGATATCCCGGAATTCGAAGTGCTGGGCCGCATCGCAGAAGACGCGGGCATCCCGCTGATCGTGGACAACACCATCCCCACGCCCTACCTGCTGCAGCCGCTCCAGCACGGGGCACATATCGTGGTGCACAGCGCGACGAAATTCATCGGCGGCCACGGCACCGCCATCGGCGGCGTCATCGTGGATGGCGGAAAATTCAACTGGGCCAATGGCAAGTTCCCGGAATTCACGGAGCCCAATCCCAGCTACCACGGCGCCAAGCTCCATGATCTCGCCGGTCCCGCGGCCTTTATCACCAAGGCCCGCATCGAAGGCCTGCGGGATACGGGCCCGGCCATCTCCCCCTTCAACGCCTTCCTGCTGATCCAGGGATTGGAGACGCTGCCCCTGCGGCTCGAGGCCCACGGCCGCAACGCCTTGGCGCTGGCCCGGTGGCTGCAGAATCATCCCAAGGTCGCCTGGGTGAACTATCCCGGCCTCGAGGACCATGAAAGCCACGGGGCGGCCAAGCGCTACTTCAGGCCCGGCGCGGGTTTCGGCGGCATCCTGACCTTCGGCGTGAAGGGCGGGTTGGACGCGGGCAAGACCGTCATCAACAAGGTGCAGCTCTTCTCCCGGCTCGCCAACATCGGCGACGCCAAGTCGCTCATCATCCATCCCGCCAGCACTACCCATGCGCAATTGAGCCCCAGCGAGCGCGCCACCACCGGCGTCACGGAGGATCTCATCCGGCTGAGCGTGGGCCTGGAGCACATCCAGGATCTTCGAGATGATCTGGACTTCGCCCTGGCGGAGGTGCATCCGTGAGCACGACGTTGGAGTCTGACACCCTGGTTCTGGAAAACGGCCAGCCCCTCACCTTCCATATCGCCCATCGCCGCATCGGCACCGGGCCCGTGAAGGTATTGGTGCTCCACGCCCTGACTGGCGGCCCGCAGCCCGAGGGGGAGAAGGGCTGGTGGGATCCGCTTTTCCATCCCGGCGCGCCACTGGATCCTGCGGTCTGCACGGTCTGGGCGCCTAATCTCCTCGGCTCCTGCTACGGCAGCACCGGGCCCGATAGCGTGCGCGATTTTCCGCGCATCACGCCCCGGGACCAGGCCGCGGCCCTGGCGCGCTGGCTCGAAGCGGAACACCTGACCTTTGATGCCTTGGTGGGCGGCAGTCTCGGGGGCATGGTGGCGCTGGAACTGGCGCTGCTGGCGCCGGAGCGATTCAATACCGTGGCGGCCATCGGCTGCGGCGGATGCAGCGATGCCTGGATCTGGGGCACCCATCAAATCCAACGGGCCATCCTTAACAGCGATCTTCCAGACGATCAGGCCATCGCCCTGGCGCGGCACGCCGCCATGCTCACCTTCCGCGCTCCTGAAGGCATCAATTCACGGTTCGAGTCCAAGCTCCAGATTCTAGATTGGCTGCGCCATCATGGCGAAGTCCTGGCAGCGCGCTTCACGCGGGCCAGCTACCTCGCGCTGCTATCCGCCATGGACGCCCACGACATCGGGCGCGGGCGCGGAGGCCTGGTGCCCGCGTTGAAAGAGCTGAGGGCGCCGCTGCATGTCCTGGGACTCAGCGGCGACCAGCTCTTCACGGCACCCCGGATCCAGGAACTGGCCGACGCGGCCGCAGCGGCCGGAACTTTGGGCAGTTTGAAATGGATCCAAAGCGCACATGGCCACGACGCCTTTCTCATCGAATGGGACCAGGTTTCCGCATGGCTCCGCGACGTGTTGAAAGGAGCCGCGTGATGGGCCTGAAGGTATTGAAATTCGGCGGGACGAGCGTGGGCAGCGCCGAAGCCCTGTTGCGCGTCGCTTCCATCGTCCGTTCTGAAATCCCCGATGGCGGCCTGGTGGTGGTGTCGGCGCTTTGCGGCACCACCGACCGCATCCTGCATGCCCTCCGCCTTGCGGCTGATGGCGACCTGCCCGAGGCCAAATCCACCATCCATCCGCTGCGGATCCATCACGAGAGCGTGGCCCGCGACCTGGGCCTGCTCCCGGGTATCGAAGCAACCTGGACGCCTCTATTTGGCCGGCTATGGGGTCTGCTGGAAGGTGTGGGCGCATTGTGCGAAGCGCGGCCCAGGACCAGGGATGCAGCCCTGGCCATCGGTGAATCCCTGTCGGCGCGCCTGGCCGAGGCGGCGTTGCGCGCGTCGGGGCTGAAGGCCTCCTTCGCCGAGGCAAGAGACGTGATCAAGACCGACGGCCGGCATGGCCGCGCGGCGCCGCGACCTGGCGCTATCCGGACCGCGGCTGCCGCCTGGAAATCCCGCCTCCAGCAAGGCGAACTGCTCGTCACCCAGGGCTTCATCGGCACCGGCCCGGACGGCTCCACCACCACGCTGGGGCGCGGCGGTTCGGACACCTCGGCGAGCCTGTTCGGCGAGGCCCTGGAGGCCTCGGAGGTCCAGATCTGGACCGATGTGGACGGCGTGCTCAGCGCCGATCCCAGCCTCGTTGCCAACGCCCGCCGGATTCCGCGCATGAGCATCGCCGAGGCCCAGGCGTTGTCGAGCTTCGGCGCCAAGGTGCTCCATGCTGGTTGCCTAGCGCCCATGGCCCGGGCCCGCATTCCCCTGGTGGTCGCCAATACGCATCGCGCTGAAGGTCCGGATGCTGCACGGACGACCATCACCGTGGACGCACCCTGGCGGGAACCGGGGTCGGTGCTTTCGGTGGCCTACAAGGAAGACCTGGCGATGATCCGCCTGCCGCCCGAGGAAGACCTGGCGCGGACCCTCCAACTGGAATCGGAGTTGCGCGAAGCAGGCTCCACCCGGTTCGCCTTGCTCGCGGGACCAGAGGGCACCGTCCTGGTGGTGCGGCCGGAGGGCCCGCGCTGCGACGCCATCCTGGCCAACCTGGGCGAGGATGGCTTCAGCGTGGAACGGGACTGGGCGCTGGTCGCCCTGGTGGGCGAAGGCTTGCGGGCCACGCCGGACGCGGCCCTGCGCCTTCTCGCGCCCTTCCAGCTCGACCGCATCGGCGGCGTCTTCAGCGGTGCCTCGCCCATCTCGCTGGCTTTCCTGGTTCCGCAGGAACGACTGCTGGACCTAGTCCCCCGGCTGCACCATCTTTGGATCGAACATTTCGAACTATGCAAGGAGTCCGCATGAACAGCCTTCCATCGACGCTCCCGGAAATCACGAACCCGCTGAACCTCAGCGGCAAGCGCATCCTCATCACCGGCGGCAGCCGGGGCATCGGCGCGGCTGCGGTGCGGTTGCTCTCGAGCCTGGGCGCCAGCGTCGCCTTCACCTACCGGGAGCAGGAAGAAGCGGCGGAAGCCCTGGTCCGGAGCCTGCGCACCGAGGGCCGGGAGATCCTGGCCCTGCGTTCGGACCAACGCCGCGCCGAAGACGCCGAAACCACGGTACGAGCGGTGGAGGAGGCCTGGGGCGGCATCGACGCCTTCGTCGGAAACGCCGGGGTCTGGCTGCCCACCCCCGCGGAGGCACCGGAACTCCGGCTCCTGGATGAAGTGCTGGAGACCAATCTGCGGGGCCTCATCCTCTGGAACGCCGCCGTCATTCCGGCGCTGAAACGCAGCGGCGGCGGCAGCATCGTGCTCATCAGCTCCACGGCCGGCCAGCGAGGCGAGGCGGGGTTTGGCGCCTACGCGGCCACCAAGGGCGCGGTCATCTCCCTGGTGAAGTCCCTGGCGCCAGAATTGGGCTCCAGCGGCATCCGGGTGAATGTCGTGGCACCGGGCTGGGTGGATACGGATCTTTCGGCCCCGGCACTGCGGGCCGCGCCGTCCGCGCGCAAACGCATCGAAGGCAACTTTCCTTTGGGCCACATCCCCGAAGCCCAGGACATCGCAGGCCCCATCGCCTTCCTGCTGAGCGACTGGGCGGCCTCCATCAATGGCGAGGTCCTGAACGTCAACGGCGGCACGGTGCTTTGTGGATAACGCGCCATGCCTTGACGTTCCGGGCGGTGGCGTCACGCTGAAGGTCTCCTTTCCCGGGAAGCGCGCATGACCCTCTCCTTCCGCCACGCCCTGAACAGCGGGCATCGCTTTCTTTTTGATGGTTCCGTGCCCACGGTGCTGTTCGAAAAAGGCATCTTCATCAACCGGTCCTTCGACGAAGCCAACCTCGCCACGCCGGATCTTGTGCGGACGGTCCACGAGCAGTTCCGCGGCGCCGGCGCCGATGTGCTCACCACCAACACCTGGGCCGCCAACCGGGTGAAACTCAGCGGCTACGGCTTCGCGGAGAAACTGGCGGAGATCAACCGCGTGGGCGCGGAGCTGGCCCGCAAGGCGTTGGAACAGACGGGCAGCAGCCACGGCCAAGGCTTCGTGGCGGGTTGTATCGGGCCCCTGGGCCTGCGCATCGAGCCCTGGGGGCCGACCTCCTTTGAAGAAGCCCGCGCTTTTTTCGCGGAGCAGGCGAAGGCCCTGCAGGCCGGCGGCGTGGACCTCTTCGTGCTGGAGTCCTTCGCGGACCTGAACGAGATCCAGCAGGCGATCCTCGCCATCCACGAAGTGTCTGATCTGCCCATCGCCGCCATGATGACGCCCAACGACGAGGGCGCCACGCTCTACGGCACCGAACCGGAGTGGTACATCCAGAAGCTGCGGGATTGGGGGGCGGACCTGGTGGGCGTGAACGGCGGCAACGGGCCGGCGCCCATCCTGGATCTGTTGAAGCGGTTCCGGGCCGCGACGGACGCGCCCATCATCCTGAATCCGTCCGCCGGCCTGCCGCGGCAGGTGGACGGCCGGCTGCTCTACATGGCGAGCCCGGAATACCTGGGCGAGTTCGCGCGGCAGGCGCTCTCGCTGGGCGCTATCGCCGTGGGCGGCTGCAGCGGCACCACCCCCGCCCATACCCGGGCCATGCGCGGCGCCATGCGGCAGGCCGAAGCCTTCGACCACGGGCGGCCGGAGGTGGTGCAGAAGGATGTGGCGGCTCCATCGACGACGCTTCCTTTCGAGCAGCGCAGCGGTTTCTCGGCCAAGCTCGCCAAGGGCGAATTCGTCACCACGGTGGAACTGGTCCCGCCCAAAGGCACCAGCGCGGACAAGCTGCTGGAGAAAGCCCGGAAAGCCAAGGCCCTGGGCGCCGATGCCATCAATGTCCCCGATGGCCCCCGGGCCATGGCCCGCATGAGCGCGCTGGCGACGGCGCTCCTGATCGAGCAGCGGGTGGGCCTGGAAACGGTGCTCCACTACGCCTGCCGGGACCGCAATCTCCTAGGGATGCAAAGCGACCTGCTGGGCGCGGCGGGGCTCGGCCTGCGGAATATGCTCGCGGTGACGGGCGATCCCCCGAAACTCGGCCCCTACCCCCAGGCTACGGCCGTGTTCGACATCGACTCCATCGGGCTGGTGAACATGCTGTCGCGCCTCAACAGCGGCCAGGACCTGGGCGGATCGAGCATCGGCGAGCCCACGGCCTTCAGCATCGGCGTGGGTGCCAATCCGGTGGCCGTCGATGTGGAGCGGGAGCAGAGCCGCTTCCGGTACAAGGTCGAGGCGGGCGCCGAATGGGCCATCACCCAGCCGATTTTCGATCCGGAATCCCTGTTCCGGTTCCTGGAATTCGCGGCGCCGTTCAAGATTCCGGTCATCGCCGGCATCTGGCCCCTGAAGAGCCTGCGCAATGCCCAGTTCATGGCCAACGAGGTGCCGGGCGTTTTCGTCCCGGATGCAATTCTTGCGCGCATCAGCCGCTTCGATTCCGCCGAGGACCAGTTGAAGGTGGGCCTGGATATCGCCCGGGAGCTCATCGCGGCCGTGCGCCCGGCGGTGCAGGGACTCCAGCTTTCCGCGCCCCTCGGCCAGATCGAACTGCTGGAAGGGCTCTTGAAATGAGCGGGGACACGGCCACCGTGCATTTTCTGCTGGAGGACCTGCTGGTGCAGGCGCCCGTGGGGACTTCGCTCCAAGCCATCGCCGACGCCTCGGAGGCCGACATCACCTTCGGCTGCCGCAACGGCTCCTGCGGCACCTGCCGCATCCGCGTCGCCAAGGGCCTGGAGCACTGCTCGGACATGGGCACCGAGGAACGGGATTTTCTTCTGGGCCTCTGCGTCTCCGGGGATGAACGCCTGGCCTGCCAGGTCAACGTGCTGGGCGATATCGAAGTGGACTACCTGGGGCTTTAGCCACGGATTGGCACGGATAAAGAATGGAACCACAGATGAACACGGATAAACACAGATACTGCGGCGTTCTCGGTGGCATCTACCGTCCGAATTTCGGTGACCAGATGAACCACGACAGCGCCAAGACAGTAGGGAGGAGCAATCTCGACTTAAGCTTCGCATGGGCCCGCCCCGGCTTTGCCGGGGCCGTGCGACATTCGTCGCGCGGGTTTGGGGGCGGCGGCGATTCCGCACCCAAGCGCGAGGTCGCCGCCGCCCCCAAACCGGTTGTCCCATGCTCTATGCCGGAGTCGATATCCACGCACCTGCATCCGTGTTCATCTGTGTTCATCTGTGGTTCAAAATTTCTCCTCGGCTGTTGACCCATGCCCACGATCACCGATCTCATGCGCGAGCGCGTCCTGCTGCTGGATGGCGGCATGGGCACGCAGATCCTTGCCAACAACCCGACCGTGGAGGATTTCGGCGGCAAGCTCACGGATGGCTGCATGGAACTGCTCAACGAGCGGCGGCCCGAGTGGATCCGCGCCATCCACGCCAATTATTTCGATGCCGGCGCCGATGCGGTGGAGACCAACACCTTCGGGGCCAACGAAGTGGTGCTGGCGGAATTCGGCCTTGCCCACCGCACCCGCGAGATGAATACCATCGCCGCCCGGCTGGCGAAGGACGTCGCCCGGCAATACACCGTTCCGAAATTCGTCATTGGCTCCGTGGGGCCTGGCACCAAGCTGCTTTCCCTGGGCCAGATCGAAGTCGGCGCGCTTTTCGAAAGCTACCGGCAGCAGATGCTCGGTCTCTTGGAAGGCGGCGCGGACGCCATCCTTATCGAGACTTGCCAGGACCTGGGCCAGATGAAGACCGCCACCCGCGCCGCCCACGCTGCAATGGCGGAGCTGAAGGTCAAAATTCCCATCTGGGTCCAGGCCACGGTGGAAACCACCGGAACCCTGCTCGTGGGGACGGACATCGCCTCGGTGCTCACGACCATGGAACGCCTGGGCATCAACGTGCTGGGCATGAATTGCGCTACGGGGCCCGATGAAATGCATGCCCATCTGGCCCACCTGGCCGAGAATTCACCGTTGCCGATCTCCTGCCTTCCCAATGCGGGTCTGCCCGCCAATGTGGGCGGCCAGGTTGTCTATCCGCTGGGACCCGAGGCTTTCGCGGACCGGGTGCTCCATGCAGCCAAGGAATTCGGATTGAACATCATCGGCGGCTGCTGCGGTACGACTCCAGCTCACATCAAAGTGCTGGCTGGACGCCTGGGCGAACTCAAGGCCCGCCCCCGCCAGGGCAACCCAGAGCGCAGCGTTTCGAGCCTGTACCAGAGCGTCACGCTGCACCAGGAGCCCGCGCCCCTCATCGTCGGCGAGCGCACCAACGCCAACGGATCGAGGAAATTCCGGGATCTCCTCGCCCTCGAGGACTACGACGGCCTGGTGGGAATCGCGCGCGACCAGCAGCGCGAGGGCGCCCACATGCTGGACGTCTGCACAGCCTACGTGGGCCGTGATGAAGTCCGCGACATGGAGCAGTTCCTCAGGCGCGCCATCACGCAGACAACCCTGCCCCTGATGATCGACAGCACCGAAGTGAATGTCATCGAAAGGGCCCTGCAACTGGCGCCGGGCAAGTGCGTGGTGAACTCCATCAACTTCGAGGATGGCGAAACCAAGGCCCGCAGGATCCTGGATCTCTGCCGCGACTACGGCGCGGCGGTGGTGGCCCTCACCATCGACGAAACGGGCATGGCCAAGACCCGGGAACAGAAGGTCGCCGTGGCGGGACGGCTGTACGGCCTGGTGGTGGGCGACTACGGCTTCCCGCCCTCGGATCTCATCATCGATCCGCTGACCTTCACCCTGGGCAGCGGCGATGAGGAATTCCGCCGGAGCGCCGTGGAAACGCTGGATGCCATCCGCGACATCAAGAAGCTATTCCCTGGCATGCTCACCATGCTGGGCGTCAGCAATGTGAGTTTCGGCCTCAATCCCGCCACCCGCCATGTGCTCAACGCGCTGATGCTCTACCACGCGGTGCAGGCGGGCCTGGACCTGGCCATCTTCAATTCGTCCAAGGTGCTCCCGGTCGCCAAGATCCCCTTGGAGGAGCGGCGCATGGTGGAAGATCTCATCTTCGACCGGCGCGCCGACAATTACGATCCGCTGAAAGCTGTGCTGGCGGCATTCGCATCGGGCCGCGAGGTCATGACCGCCAAGGTGGACACGACCAAACTCAGCACCGAAGCGCGGTTGCAGGCGGACATCATCGACGGCGAGAAGGTCGCCATCCTCGCCCACGTGGATGATGCGCTGCTGGCGTTCGAGCCGCTCCACCTCATCAACCATGTGCTGCTGCCGGCCATGAAGATCGTCGGCGACCGCTTCGGCGCCGGGGAAATGCAATTGCCCTTCGTGCTGGAGAGCGCCGAGGCCATGAAGGCGGCCATCCGCCGCATCGAACCTCATCTGCCGAAGGATGCCAACACCAAGAAGGGCCGCATCCTGCTCGCCACCGTGAAGGGCGACGTCCACGACATCGGCAAAAACCTGGTGGACATCATCCTCACGAACAACGGCTTCGAGGTGAAGAACCTGGGCATCAAGCAGCCCATCGAGGACATCCTGAAGGCCCTGGAAGCCTGGCCCGCGGACGCCATCGGACTATCGGGCCTGCTCGTGAAGTCCACGGTGGTCATGCGCGAAAACCTGATCCTGATGAAGGAGCTGGAGCACAGGATCCCCGTCATCCTCGGCGGCGCCGCGCTCACCCGGGACTACGTGACCAAGGATTGCCGCAGCGTCTACGGCGGGCCCGTGCTTTACGCAGCAGACGCCTTCGAAGGCCTGGCACAGATCCGCGCCATCAGCGAAGGCCGGGTAGGCGAACTCCTCGCCGCCTCGGAATCCTTGCCTTCGGCCTCCGCTGGCATCAAGGTGCTGCGAAAAGGCGGCAGCGCCGTGCCTCTGACGCCCGATGGCCAAAGCTCCTGGGTGCGCCGGGATGCGGAGCCGCCGACCCCGCCCTTCTGGGGTGTGCGAGAAGCGGAGCATTCCATGGGAGAGCTGTTCGGCTTCCTGGACGAGTTCGCGGTGATGCGGAATCGCTGGGGTTTCACCCAGGGCATGCTCAGCAATGAAGCCTTCGAGGCCACGCTGCGGGGCAAGGCCGCGCCGGTGCTGGCCCGCTGGAAGGCGCGGTTGTCGACGGAGGATATCCTTAGGCCCAAAGCTTCCTATGGCTATTTCCCCGTCTGCGCCCAGGGCGATGGGTTGCTGCTCTACGCGCCGGACACCGATGCTTCCGTGCCGCCCGGCCAGCGCCGGGTGATCGCCCGGCTGCCCTTCCCCCGCCAGGCCGCGGGGCGCAGGCTCTGCATCGCGGATTTCTTTTTGCCTGAAGCCAGCGGCAAGCTGGACGTCCTTGCCGTGCAGGTGGTCACCCTGGGACAGAAGGCGGCGGAATTTGCCGCGCAACTCTACAAGGCCGATTCCTACCGCGATTATTTCTATTTCCACGGCCTCGCCACGGAGCTCACCGAAGCCTACGCCGAGCGGCTGCACGCGCAGATCCGGCGGGAGCTGGGCATCCATCGCCGGGACTCGGAAAACCTTCGCCAGCTCTTCAGCCAGGGCTACCAGGGTTCGCGCTATTCCTACGGCTACCCGGCCTGCCCGGACCTGGAGGGCAACGGCCCCATCCTGGAACTGTTGGAGGGTTCGCGTATCGGCATCCACATGACCGACAGCTTCCAGATGGACCCGGAGTACACCACCTCGGCCCTGATCGCATGGCACCCGCAGGCGAGGTACTTTTCGGTGTAGGACCAATGCCGATGACTGAACAAATCGATGCAACTCTTGGCTCCGATCGTGAATAGCCTGGAGCGGATGGCGTTGGGGCGGTTATGGCGGCGTTCTGAGGGTGTATAGCGGCCTGGACCGTTCTAGGAAAAGCGGATCGATAGGATCGTCACGCGGTAGGTTCCAGATTCACCTGGGTAGCAGGATTACGGGGATTTCGGTTTCTCGATTCGGAAAGGACCGAGGGATATTCCGCCAGGAATTTTGTTTCGGATTGATCGTCGGGTGCGCTATTCCGCTCTGGAACCGCGATACATCGTACACATGAACACCGCTGCTCCTTAGCAGGCCAGGTTCACCCGCTCTGATCCCACAAGTCAGTCGGGTAGTCCGTTGCGGGTGTCCAATTATTCAAGCCCCAGAACAGACTCAAGGTACGGTGCACACGAGGCGGAAGCCCCGATTGTAGAAACGGCCGAACAACGAATCAAAATCACGAAGCGCGGATCGCGAGGCCTGGCGCCCTTCGACCCAGCTGCCTCCGCGATACATCCGATACTCGCCCCGCACTGGCACATCGATCCACGGATTTCCCGTGATCGGAGCACCTGTGTAGTCCAAGTGCCTGTCGTCTTCATTCCACTCCCACACGTTGCCGTGCATGTCATACAGGCCCCATGGATTGGGCCACTTGGAGCCGACAGGATGCGTTCGAGAATCGCTGATTCCCTGAAACCACCCGTATTGGGTCAAGTACGAGACATTGGGGATATTGTCTTCACCGAAACTATAGGCTGTCGTTGTGCCCGCGCGGCAGGCGTATTCCCATTCCGCTTCTGTGGGTAAGCGGAAGATTTGCCCCGGTACCGCCGCCGCAAGTTTGGCCAGGAAACCCGTGGTGGGCCTCCTGATATCGTCCCATCTCACCATCTCCACTGGTCTCGTGAAATCATCCACAGTCGACCCGCCTCCCACCGTTTGGAAGTGGCTCGGATTCGCGTTCATAACCGCCCTGTACTGTTCCTGCGTGCATTCATACTTCGCCAGATAGAACGGCTGACTGATCGTTACTGTGTGGGTTGGTTTGGAAAAGGACTCGCCCCAAGTGTCCAGAGGATTGTCGGAGCCCATGATGAAGGTCCCAGCGGGAATCAACACGAAGTCCATAGGGACCGTGTGACCAGGGTTTGATGCATCGGGGATCTGGACCGTAAAGGTGCCCCCACCATCCACCGTTACCTTGGCAGTGGCCGTGACGCTGGCTCCAGCCGTGTTGGTCACAGTCAAGGTGTACGTAATCGTGCCACTGGGCGTAATTGGCGTGCTGCCCCCGCTGGTGACGCTGCCGATAGCAGGGTTGATGGCGCCAGTGCCATTGGTGAAGGTGTAAGCCAGCGTTGAGGTGTTCCCTGCTGGGATGGTCGAGGGCATGGCGTTGAATGCCATAATGGTTGGAGCAGGAACGGTTGATTGTGATGGCGTGCCGCCGCTCCCGCAGGCGGTTAGCAAAGCAAGCAACAGCCCCATTTGCAGTGCTCCGAAATGTGTCCAGGCCATCATGAATTTCCTCTTGCAACCGTTGAATACATTGAAACTGTGTATAGGGTTTTAAAAGCACTATTTAAATCACCCATCTGGGGGTGAAAGGAGGCGTAGCTGGCAGATGTGTCCCTCCGAGGCGTGGGCATGGGCAGTTCCTAGCTGTTGATACGCCCTGCAAAGCTCAAGGTCAAGAGAAAGGCGGGTTTCCGCGATCCACGGTGATCGAGAATGCCTTGCGCGCGAGTTTTTCAGTCATTGATTCTTGAATTAAATCTTCAAAATCCAACCAATCTGCACGAAGGCCGATTCAAAATGGAGCGGTTGAATCCCCTGTCCCCGCCGCTGCATCCTCTCCCGCAGCGGCTGGGACTCCCAGGTGGTGCCATCCCCAACCCGGCAGGATCGATGGGCCGGACCATTCGACATCGGAGGTCTGCGGATGCGAGCAAAGTACGGCGCCTTTGGATGGAAGCGCATCTGCCTAATGGTTCTCGTCCTGCCGACGGCCGGTCTGGCGCAGACCGGCAGCCCCGAGCAGCAAGCCAAGGTGATCGAGGCCTTGGCGGGTTTCTATAAACAGTACGGCACCGAGGAGGAGCGCGATTGGGTGCAGAAAGCCTTTCAGGCAAAACGGCTTTACTTCAAACCGTCCCCCGATCCCGCCGGGGTGGACAGGCAGGACAACGTCTTTGTGAATTCAACCACCGTGGACCAGTTCATGGACAGGGATCCCGTCAAACGATGGAGGGCTGTGGCTGACCTGGCCGCGTCGATCCGCCACGAACGAACGCACCTTGCCCAGAGTCATTTCAGCCAGGGGTGGTCGGAGATCATCAGTCGGGTTGGCGCCGGCTACCCGACCGAAGTCGAAGCCTGGCGGGTTGGCTTCCAGGCCTATCGGGAATGGATCGTGAAACAGTCGGACCGGGTGCTCCAGGCGAAGTCGGAATGGCAGCGGGAGGAGGAGGCCAAGCGTCTCAGGGAACTGCTGCGGGGCTTTGAAAAGTACCGCTACGACTATCAGACGCTGAAGCATGGAGCCATGACTTTTTCGGACGGAACCACCCTGGCCCAGGCCTCGGCAGACGTTCAGAAAATGCTCCGCTCCGTGGACAAGTTGCTTGAGCGTGCAGATTTCAAGGTCACGGTTTCCCCATACAAAGCCACGGTGGTGAGCGGCCAGTCCTACACCGTGATCGCGAAGCCCGTGGGCGGCGAATTCTACGACCCCACTCCCGGGCTGGACATCTCGGATCGCTACACCTTCTTCTGGTATGCCGGAGGGCAGTCGCTGCCTGGCCGCGGTCCGGTCCTGAAACGGACGGCGACGGTGTCGGAAGTGGTCACGGTCGTGGCCATGGACCGCCTCGGGCGGAAGTCCACCGAAGCCACTTGCCGGGTCGAGGTCCTACCACCGGCCAAGCCCACGGCTTCCACCCCTCTGCCCCCGCCCGTCAAGGCCAGAACGCCCCAACCGCCCCCCAGTCCCGTTGGCGTACCGTCGATCTCCAGCGGGGGAGCCTGGGTGCTGAAGAGGACCCGTCCCCTCGGACAATCCGGAGGGGACAGCGCCTGCTACCCGAAGCACACCCTCTCGCTCGGGGCTGGCACCGCCATCGGAACCTGCCAATTCGTGAACTGCGGAAACAACCCGGCCTGGGGGAAGGCGAGTTCCGGAAGCGCCACCGGCCGGATCACCTGGAATGCCCTCCCGGCAACGCTGCGCCCGGGCGAACGCATCGCCTTGAATCTCAACCTTTCGTTGGAGCACACCTTTGTTCCACTGAGCCTTCCATGTAGTTTTTACGTTTATTTCAACTCCCAGGCATCGGTGGGGGGTGGCTCCATCGGCCACGGTGGGGACAATCCCAACGCAAAGGACAGCAGTCCAGTGAAAATGGAACTCCCGCCCATGCCGGGAGGGCGGCCTGGCCAGACATTCACCATCTGGATCAACGTCGCCACCCCTGGCGGCATCGGCGATTGCTTCTACGATTACGAGTTCCGTTGAAGTCCCACCACGCGAGGCAACCATGACCAAAGTGACCCCGTTCCTGATGTTCAACGACCAGCTCGAAGCTGCGATCGCGTTCTACACCGCGACCTTCCCGGATTCAGAGGTTCGGCGCATCTCGCGTTCAGGCCAGGACGGCCCCATCACGTCCGCCGAGTTCGTGGTCGGCGGCCAGACCTTCATGGGCTACAACGGCGGCCCGTACTTCACGTTTTCGCAAGGCTTTTCGCTCTTCGTGGATTGCGAGGACCAGGCCGAGGTCGACCGATACTGGGACAAGCTGGTCAGCGCGGAAGCGACGCCCTCCCAGTGCGGCTGGATCACCGATCCTTTCGGCGTCACCTGGCAGATCGTCCCCCGGCGCTTCATGGAGCTGATCGCTGACCCGAACCCCAGGAAGGTTCAAGGGGTCATGGCGGCGATGATGAAGATGGTGAAGCTGGACGTAGCCACGCTGGAGAGGGCCTACGAGGAGGCCTAGCGAGGTTCTGCTACCTTCTGCGGGACATCACCCTCAAGGCGGTCTGCGGCCGATACTTGGATGCGTCTGATAGTCGGGTAGGTGTAGTGGCGATCGTCGCACCCGCTACTCCGGCCACTCCATCAAATGATTGGAAAGATCGGCCTTGATGGGTGTTTCCATCAGTCCCATGTGGGTATCCACGGGTGTTGAGCGACTGCGACGCGGCCAGTGTGCTCGTAGCTGGCCTCGTGTCGGACTGGATTTAGTCCGCTAAGAACGAAGATCGAGTTGACTAATGAGAACAGTGTCGGTTCCCCTCTTCATTAAAAGGCCACTAGAAATGCGCCAGAGACGACATCGGCATAGGCCATGGGAAAGCGGATCGCCCAGGGTTCCTTACCCAGATCGCGGCTGTGGCCGCTCGCGCCTTCGGTACCTTCGTACCACACGTTCCGAACCTTGATTGCATAGGCTGCAGTGTTGCCAGGAGTGTGGTTGAAATGGTCAAGGTTCACAAAGGCTGGGAGATTCAGCGTCTGGAGCATGCCCACTCCACCAAGGTGGCCCATTCGCCATTCACCCTGCACCACGATCACGCTGTTATCTACCCTGTAGAGCGTGACCACATAGCCACTCGGATGTCGCAAGTCGGACACTGCCGGCTTGAAGGTGATTTGAACATTCGAGTACCCATTCAAACGGAAGTCACCAACGCCCGTGGCATTTCCATCAGCAAGCTTATAGCTGGGTGAGCCGCTTGCGGGAGCTCCGGTAGCGGGGTCCTGAGCCTGGCCATTAAAGAGATCGAGCATGGTACCAGCCACTGTCGTGCCAGTTGCGGTATTGATCTTGAGATCATTGATGGCCAACTGGCGAACCGGTGTGACCACGGGGGTGACGCCCTGTGCCTTGGACAACAATGTATGGCCTTTTGGGGCGATTAGTCCGATCTGGGGGTACAAGCGGTAGACATTGTCTGTGAGGATTGGGGTCGCGCTTGAGGGATAGATGACCTCAGCAGCAAAATTGTGGTTGATGTGTACGACTTCGGTGAAATCAGCCGGAATAAACTCGTTGGCATAGGCTTGCACCACCAAAGGGAAATTGCCCAGAGTGATGTCGCCATTGCCGGTGTTCCACCACTGAGCCAGGACCGGAGAGCCGGGCTCAAGGCCTGCTTCGCCCAAGAGGTTGCTGTAGCTAGAACCATTATGAGTGGTCTTAGTGCCACGATCCTTGACCGCGTAGACCACGAATGAGTTCTGAGGAATGCTATCGAAGATGGCGCTCCCAGGGGTCTCAAACTGGCCACGCCGCATGGTGGCTGCAACAGTGACGCCCACCGAAGGATCTACAAGGCGGGCGCGGGCACCGAGGCCGAACTGAGCCGGGGCTGCCACAAGGGAACGCAGAAGTTCGAAATCGCCTCTCTTCCAGCCTTGGGTGATCCCTGTATTGCTCGTCAGGCTCTGGTTGGGGTAAGGCAACGAACCATTGTTCGACGCGAAGGAAATCTGTGTGAATGGGTCGGTCAGACCGTTATTGGTCATAGAGAAGCCCGGTGCCAGGGTGACGCCGCCTTTCACTGAAGGCGATCCGGCAGCCAACATCGAGCCTGCCCACGCGCCATATGCGTTGTTGTAAAGGACGCCGTTAGTGCCGGTTTGATTGTTGCCAGCCTTCATCCAAACGAAAAAGGTGCGATCTGCTCCGGTTCCCGTGCTGATGAGGGCGGGATTGGCATTGTTGTCCAGGAGATTGCCGGTAAGGGAATGGTTTAATCCTGGGACTTGGGCAACATTCAAAATGGACCACCAACCTGGATAGTTGCTGATGTTCTCGTCGGTACCAACGATGCCGCCCCCGATCAAGTGGGTAACCGCAAAGCGATCCACCCAGCCCCGAATCCCGGTGAAGGGGATGTCCGTGTAACCCGAACCACCCGCGGGCATGGTGTAGGCATTGGGGAAGTTGAATGCTTTGTCGGAGTTGTTGGGCACCCACAAGGAATTTGTGACAGCGGCAATGGGCTGATGCGGAGGTGT
This sequence comes from Holophagaceae bacterium, assembly GCA_016720465.1. Lineage (NCBI taxonomy): Bacteria > Pseudomonadati > Acidobacteriota > Holophagae > Holophagales > Holophagaceae > Holophagaceae bacterium. Next base: position 162,094 of record JADKKO010000002.1, on the reverse strand, counting down.
GGATGTCGAGACACCAGCCGCGGTGTAGCTGGGCACGGTGGTCAAACCAAACTTCCCGAAATAATTATTGGCACCAGGAGTTGCCTCACGCGTGGCGAGTGGATTTGGAACACCAGAGACCAAGTCCGCGGCTGGATAGTTGCCCGAAAAGAAGAATCGAGCGTTGCCACTCAAGTTCGGAGTTGCAACCTGGATGACGTCGGGTTCGTTAAATGTGTCTGGGGTTCCGGCGGCGGGGTAGCCAGCGGCAGTATTCGTGACCTGGGTGGGCCAAGTGAAACTTATACGCAACCGACCTCCCGTGGTCGGAGTTGCCGAAGTGGATAGGTTGTCCACGTTCTCGGACATTGGATTGGCTGCGCTGCTTGAGTAGAAAATCGGGCGGCCAGGAATTACACGGCTATAGTCCACTTCGCTTTGAGCCCTCCCATAAAACCAGCGGGGCACGTAACTGTCGTCCAGTGGGCTGCCCTCAAGCCAGAAATCTTTGTAGCGGGGCGCATTGTAGCCATCTGCTATGGCGGTGGGAGAAGTCGCGTTGCCCAACATGAAGAGGTAGGGACTATTGGAGGGCACCATCCGAGCCAAGACTTCGTTGTTGGAATAGGCTCCAGAAACGGTGACAGAAACCGCACTGGGATTGCCGCCGGTGGCGTCCACTGCACCACCCTTGAATTGGGTGTAGGTATGGGTACCCCCTGCTAATGTGCCGGGAACGGCAGCGGCACGAGTAGCCGGATCCATCAGGACGTTGACGGGGTTGGGGGGATAACCCGGGTTGTGGCCAGCATTGCGGCCATCCAATGTGTGCCAGTTCCCCGCAGAGAACACAGTGCCGTTGGTGTTCGCGGTGCCTGAAGCTGGGGCGCCCACGCCAGTGCTGCTACCGAAGAGATTGGCTCCATAGGTTTCGGTTGTTGCGGCGTCAATCCATTCGGATGAAGTGACGCTTACACCACAAGGTAGGTAGCTCAGAACGTAGTTGAAGTTGGTGGTGGAAGCGGCGTATGCGGTTTCCGTGTTGCCGGTAGTTGTGAAGGAGCCACGGTTCGCATCAGCATAGTCAGTGGTCTGATCTGCGCGGAACCTGAATCTGCTGTTGAAGAATTTCACTGTGCCAAAGATCGGGAAGATGTTTACGGCTGTGGAATTTGACAGCGTGTACTGATCCTCGACCATCGCCGGGAAACTGTAGCCATTGGCCACGCTGTAGGCGTAAGCCAAGTATCGTCCCAACTGGTACTGGATGCGAATCGGCGCCCAACTCACCGTATAGGTCATCGGAGTGACTGCCGAGAGCCAAGGATTGTAGAAGCCGTTCGGGATCGAACCTGAGGTCAGCACCGACGGGTAATTGCCCGTCGCGTCAGAAACCGGGAAGTTACCTGCCAAAGCCAACAACACACCAATGCCATTGGCTGCGTTATACGGCGCGTTTCCGAAGAATACCTGGATCGCATCCTGGTGGCCGTGGAACGGAATCGTGTTGGGATCCGCGATATTCGCGTCCGTGCCCGCCGTTCCGGGCGTTCCGATCGCCCAGATCCATTTGCTCGGTGTTCCTGGCGTGCTCGTGTCGCTGGCCACGGGCTCTTGGATTGATGGACGGCCGATGTTCGGCGTCACCGCCGTGCCTGCTCCCAGGTTAACGCCTGCGGTGATGGCTGGCAGGTTGATGGTCGTCAACGCTCCAATCGCTGGCTGATGGTTCGGCTGAACCTTGATTGATAATGACATTTCGCTGTACTGGCCTGGTATCGCAGAAGTCCCTACCAATTCTTGGGCAGACAACGTGATCGACCAGTTCACCGGATCGTGCACCGGTATTCCATCTATAACACCGGTCACCGCATCTACGTTGATGCCCGTGTTTAGCACTAATCCGTCTGATCCTGGGAGCGCCAAGCCATAGCCTGGACGCCATGCAATCTCACCGGGCTTCCGTACCACGCCCGTGGAGGAAGTATCCGTCCCGGGACCCGGAACGATGTATGGATACCGGCCGCCCGCGGGGGCTGAATTTGAGTCGTTCGGTGTTCCGTAGGGCCCGAAGGGCACGCCGAATCGGAACACCGAATTCGGCTTCACGCTGTACACCATCACGTCGTTCTCGGCGTCTGTCGCAGTCACGCCCGCGCGCCATCCCTTGATCGAATTGTTCAGATCGGCGTAGTACTCACGGTCCGCCGCATTTGTGTCCAGGAAATTGAAATAACTGTGGCCTGTGATCTTCTGGCGAAGGTTCGAAGGTTCGTGGAGTTGCACGTTCGTCACGGTCTCCGTGTATGTTTGTGCGGAAAAGATCGGCTTGCTGTCCGGCACGATGTTGATCTGAAATGTCTTTGTATCCGAGAGGCCACCCTGGTCGGTCACCTTGACGGTGATGCTTCGGGCGGCGAAATCGGCTCCCGCCGCGAAATTCGAGGCCCAGGTCAACATGCCTGCCGAAGAGAGCGCAAAACCCACCGGAGCCGTGACCAAAGACCAGGTCAGGGTATCGCCCACCGAATCGGAAGCGCTGAATTGGTAGGGCTGCACGCCTGAATTGACTGGGATCCCGTGGTTCTGTGGCACGCCCGGTATCGATGTGCTCGTGATAATCGGAGCCAAGTTTCCGGTGGAGTACGTCGCCGTGACGGCACGCTCGGATGGATCACTGTCGCCGAAGGCAACCACGTCACGGGCTATGACTGCGAACGTTACCCTCACCGCTGTTTTTCCAGATGGTATGGACAGGTTCGGGAAGGACACCACGCCCCCTGAGATCGGGGGTAGTCCGTCGGTCCAGGTCGAAGGAGTAGCCACGTAGGAACCTACGTTGTCTTTGATCGACACGGACCCTGCTCTCACCGCAAATGTGACCGTGTCAGTATCGGGATCTGTTGCGGTGGCTGTGTACCTGAAGGTGCTTGGCGCCGTCGCAACATCGCCTGTCACCTGGAGGGTGTTCCCACTGGTGAAGACGGGCGCACGATTGGCGATCACGTTGACGGTGATCGTTCCAGTTGGGGAAGTGTTGTTATGGGAGTCCTTGGCTACCACTGACAGCGTAGTGTTGATGGGTGCGCCGCCAAATGATGGCGTGCTAGGCCGATAAGTCAAAACATTGCCCGTGATGCTCGCATCGGCATTGGCCACGGCCAGCGAGTAGGTGATCGGATCCCCTTCTGGATCCACGGATGAGAGGTTGTAGGTGTATTGGTGTTTGGTCACCGCCGACGTTGGCCCTGTGGTGATGAGCGGCGTGCTGGGGGCCTGATTGTCGGCCTGGTTCACGGTCAGTTTTGCCGGGGACGAGTAGACGCTTCCCGCCGAATTACTAACATGGCATCGGAACTGGGCCCCGCTATCACTTATTGAAGCGGATGGGAGAATCCATGTATCAGCGACAGCGCCGAGGATATCACTCTGATCCCTCTGCCATTGATACGACATCGGGGTGCTGCCCGAGGCAGCGACATTGAAAGACGCTGACTGTCCTTCCGTAACTAGTCGATCAGTCGGCTGGGAGGTGATCGTAGGGGGAGTGGCAAGGGGGACCACCGTCAGCACGGCTGGATTGCTGGTCAGGTGTCCAAGTGAGTTGCTGACAACCACGGTAAATGAGGCCTGATTGTCACCACTGCCTGCCGCTGGAATGGTGTAGGTCCCAGTGGTTGCTCCTTGAATATCTTGGCCTTCCCGTTGCCATTGAAATTTCGGCGAGGGACTCCCCTCTGCGGTTACTGAGAATTTTGCCTGTTGCCCCTCCGGGACCGATAACGAAACGGGATTGAAGGTTATCGTTGGTACCCATTGGACATGGAGCGCGGCAGAAGCTGAGGTTGTGCTCCCGGCAACGTTCGAAGCGATGACGCTGAAGCTCGAATCATTATCCTGCTTCGTTGTGCCGGTGGTTGTGTAGGTTGCCGCTACGGCACCTGAAATTTGATTGCCGTTCTTCATCCACTGGTACAAGGGCGTTGGCGTTCCTGAAGCAGCGACTGTGAAGGTAGCCGTTTGTCCAAGAGTTATGAATTGGGGCTGAGGATTGACCGTGAAGACCGGTGCGACATTTTGGGGTGTGGATCCATTCGCAGCGTTATCGTCTCCACCAGAACACCCAAGAGTCAGAAGGAATGCCGAGGTACATAGAACAACGGTGACTTTGTTCCGAGAATACGGAATGCTTCGCTGCATGGAGAACCCCATTCGTGAAAAATCTGAGAATCGACTCTATTCGACCGACGCCAGGAGCCGTTGAGACGTGGGCTGAGAGAGAATTGATAGCCCCAGATTCTTGGCAACTGAATTGAGTGTATGCATGCATGGCCGCAGCTACCAAGCCGGTTGTGACAGACTTCTGCTGAGGGTTTGAGGTTGAGTCGCTTGATCGCGTTTGGTGAAATGGGGAATGACTCTTGTGCTTCGCTATTGAGTTATCAGCCTGCTGCATTTGTAATGCCTGATACCAAGATAAAAAGCACCATGTGCATTCGTGGTGGTGGCACCAGCGCTGCGAGGCGCACCACCCATCGCGTCAGCCTGGGATCGGTATTTGAATCTGAGCGTCCCTCACATTCTTCGCAGAACCACCCTTCGACAGCAACGTCTTGGCCGACATAGAGGCTCCAGCTCCGCGACTGAGCGAAGCGAAGAGCGGGAGGACAGGCCAGTGGACTGTCCATCAGCCGGAGACGCCTAAGACCTTGGCCAATAAAACGCTGGCTTCTGCGTAGGTGATCTCCTCGGCTCTCGTATGCCTCGGAGCACCACCCATCGCGTCGGCCTGGGATCGGTATTTTATGCTGCACAGGCTTCGACTCTGTCTGGAGAACTACCATCGCCTGAGACGTCTTGGCCGACATAGAGGCTCCAGCTCCGCGACTGAGCGAAGCGAAGAGCGGGAGGACAGTCCAGTGGACTGTCCGTCAGCTGGAGGCGCAGTAAGGCCCTGGCCAGAAAAACGCTGGCCAGGGACCTGGGTGATGTTCAGCTCTACCCTCCAACTTTCCTCGGTCCACCATCCATCGCGTCGGCCTGGGATCGGTATTTTATGCTGCACAGACTTCGACTCTGTCTGGAGAACCACCCGTCACCTGGAGCGCCTTGGCCGACATAAGGCGCAGTAAGGCCCTGGCCAGAAAAACGCTGGCCAGGGAACCGGGTGAGGTGCGGCTCGACCCTCCAACTTTCCTCGGTCCACCACCCATCGCGTCGGCCTGCGGCCGACATAAGGCGCAGTAAGGCCCTGGCCAGAAAAACGCTGGCCAGGGTCTAACTGCGCCTAATGTTGCTTCATCAGCCAGGCGGCTAGGCGCTCGTGGAACTTTTCCGGGGCGGGCAGGTCGCTGGCGGTGAGCATGGGGGGGATCTCGTGGTAGCTCATGCGGATGTAGAACATGGGCGGAAGCCTTAATTCTGTGAAACGATGTGACCTAGCCACAGCCCTGTAGGTTTCTGGTTCCTGAGTACCGATGCTTGCCATGGGGGGAGCCTCCGTTCCCGTGACCTAATAACATAGGCCTGTGGCACCCTTGTGCCATGCCTCGAATTCAACAAGTCCCAGTACCCCCACTTTTTCCAACGGCAGGTCCGGTATGGGTGATGCTTGTGGGCGAAGCGCCGGGTCCCAGGGGGGCGGATCAATCCGGCATACCGTTTTGGGGTGACCGGGCCGGCAAAATTGTCTACCAAACCCTTGCCAGGGCAGGCCTTGCCGAGGTTCCCGAAGCGGCCTGGGAATCCTGGGATGGCAAGGTCCTGAAAGAGCGCGGCCTGGCACCCATCCTCCAGGGTTCGGCTTTAGGCAATGCCTACCCGATCTGCCCAACCAAGGACGGCCAGACCTTCCGGGCTCCCACCGATGCCGAATTGAGATCTCCAGAAAATCTGGCCCGCATCAGGGGCGATGTGGCCCGGGCGGCCTCGCTTTGCCCGGCCCGGCTCAAGATCATCGCCCTGGGCAAAAGGGCCCAATGGCTCTTCGGCAGGCTCGTGGATGCCCCGGAGTTCGAACTGCACGTCCTGCCCCACCCATCCGCCCAAGGACTGCTCCAGGGCGCCCCGAACAAAGGCAAGGGGCTCCATCTGGCGGACCTGGAATCAGCCTGGCGGGCCCGGCTGGCGGAGCTCCTGAGCGTTTCTTAACAAGCTTTAACATTGGATTGCTAGGTAAGCCGTGGGAATCTGGGTTTCCGTGCCTTTGAGCCGAGTCTTTGGAGCCCCGATGATCTTCTCTACCCGAGCAAGGCTTTCCATCCTTTCAACGCTGTTGATCGCGGGCCTGCCAAGCGCGGCTCAGACAGCGGCTCCCGTCAAAAAGGTCAAAGGCAAAACGGCGGTGGTGCAGAAGGCCGGCACCGGATTCGCGGCTCCTCTGCCGTCCCCTGTGAAGGTCACTTCCGTGGAGGGCATCACCGAGCATCGCCTGGCCAACGGCCTCCGGGTCCTGCTGTTCCCGGACCCGTCCAAGGCCACCATCACGGTGAACATCACCTACCTGGTGGGCAGCCGGCACGAGAACTACGGCGAGACCGGCATGGCCCACCTGCTGGAGCACCTGGTGTTCAAAGGGACCCCGGCCCACAGGGACATTCCGAAGGAACTGACGGAGCACGGGGCGCGGCCCAACGGCAGCACCTGGCTGGACCGCACCAACTACTTCGAAACCTTCCAGTCCAGCGACGAGAACCTGAAATGGGCCCTGGACCTGGAATCCGACCGCATGGTCAACAGCTTCATTGCCAAGAAGGATCTCGATTCTGAGATGACCGTAGTACGCAACGAATTCGAGGCCGGAGAGAACAATCCCATCGGCGTGCTCCAGGAGCGCGTGATGTCCACGGCCTACCTGTGGCACAACTACGGCAAATCCACCATCGGCGCGAAATCGGACCTCGAAAACGTCAACATCGAGCGGCTCCAGGCCTTCTACCGCAACTACTACCAGCCGGACAACGCCGTGCTTCTGGTGGCAGGCAAGTTTGATGAGGCCAAGACCCTCGGCATGATCAATGAGCGGTTCGGCCGCATCCCGAAACCCTCCCGCGTGATCCAGAATACCTACACGCTGGACCCCACCCAGGACGGCGAGCGGAGCGTGACGCTGCGCCGCACGGGCGACGTCCAGGTGGTAGCGGCGGTCTACCACACCCCCTCCGGCGGGGATCTGGATGCGCCGGCCCTGGATGTGCTGTCCCAGGTGCTGGGTGAAACGCCTTCCGGCCGCCTCCACAAGGCCCTGGTGGAGACCAAGAAGGCCAGCTTCGTGTTCGGCGACAATGCCACCTACTTCGAGCCCGGGGTCATCAGTTTCTTCGCCCAGGTCCCCAAGGAGGGCAATCTGGCAGAGGCAAAAGACATCCTCCTCAAGACCGTGGAGGAATTCACCAACAATCCCGCGACCCAGGAAGAAGTCGACCGGGCGAAGACCTCCCAGCTCAAGCACTACGAGCTGATCTTAAACCAGTCCGACCGGCTGGGCCTGGGACTCAGCGAATACGTGGCGGCCGGCGATTGGCGCCTGTTCTTCCTGCAGCGGGACCGCATCAAGAAGGTCACCACGGTGGCCGTGCGCAACGCCGCGGAAAAATACCTCAAGGCCTCGAACCGCACCCTGGGACTCTTCATCCCGAGCGCCACGCCTGATCGCGCCGAGATCCCCGCGCCCGTCAGCGTCGCGGAGCTGGTGAAGGACTACAAAGGCCAGGCCGCGGTGGCCCAAGGCGAGGCCTTCGACGCCAGCCCGGCCAACATCGACGCCCGCACGACGCACTTCAGCACACCCGCCGGCCTCAAGGTGGCCCTGCTGCCCAAGAAGACCCGCGGCGGCTCGGTCCAGGCGAGCCTGACCCTGCGCCTGGGCAGCGAAGAGGCCCTGATGAACAAGGGCGCCGCGGGCTCCTGGCCGGCAGCATGCTCATGCGCGGCACCAGCAAGCTGAGCCGCACGGAAATCAAGGACCAGTTCGACAAGCTCAAGGCCCAGGTCTCGCTGTCCGGTGGCGACGAAGCCGTGAGAGCCAGTGTGGAGACCACCGGCGAAAACCTTCCAGCGGCGCTTCGCTTGCTGGTCCAGGTGCTGAGGGACCCTGCCTTCCCGGCGTCGGAATTCGAGACCCTCAAGACCGAGCAGATCGACGGACTGGAACAGCAGCGCAGCGAGCCCACCTTCCAGGGCAGCATGGCCATCCAGATCCACATGAACGCCTTTCCCAAAGGCCACCCGCGCCACATGGATTCCATCGATGAAAGCCTGGCGGAGATCAAGGCCGCCGGACTGGACGATATCAAGGCCTTCTACAAGACCTTCTACGGCGCATCTTCCGGTGAGCTGGCTTTGGTAGGCGACTTCGATCCGAAAGGCATCCAGGCCCTGATCAACGAGACCCTGGGCGACTGGAAGAGCCCGTCGCCCGTCGCGCGGATCGTGGACCGCATCGCCAAGGTGGATGTGATCAACCGATCCATCGAAACTCCGGACAAGGCCAATGCCTTTTTTCTGGCGGCCATGCCCCTGGCGATCAAGGACACCGACCCGGACTACCCCGCATTGGTGCTCGGCAACTTCATGCTCGGGGGCGGGTTCCTGAATTCCCGGCTGGCGACCCGGATCCGCCGCACTGAAGGCCTCAGCTATTCGGTGGGCTCCCAGTTCCGCGGCGGCATCCAGGATGCCGTGGGCGCTTTCTTCGCCTTCGCCATTTACAACCCAGGAAACGTGGAGAAGCTGGAAGCCGCCTTCAAGGATGAGATGGCCAAGGCCGTGAAGGATGGATTCACCGACGAGGAGATCAAGGCCGCCAAGAGCGGCTGGCTCCAGTCCCAGCAGGTGAGCCGCTCCCAGGATCGGGAGCTGGCTTCGCGGCTGGCCGGCAACCTGTTCAACGGCCGGACCATGGCCTTCAGCGCCGACCTGGAGAAGCAGATCGGCGACCTCAGCGCCGACCAGATCCTCGAGTCCATGCGCAAGTTCATTGATCCCGCCAAGCTGAACATCGTGAAGGCCGGTGATTTCACAAAGGCCAACAAGAAATAGCCTGGCAGGCATTCTATGAAAAGCGGCGCATCCCTTTGTGGGTTGGGGGCGCCGCTTTTTTCTTGGGGAATCCGGGTTTGAATGTTCTGCTGGATGGTTGGCTCAGCGTTTCAAGGACGCCGGGCCCGGAGGGACCACGATGGCGCGTTTGGATAAGACTTGGAAAGCCGAGGTTGAAGACGAAGCTTTAGCGGCAGAGCTGCACCGGGTGCTGGAAGTCAGCCATCGGCAGGCCAAGGGCCTGCTGGATGCTTCTTGCGTGACCGTCAACGGGCAGGCTGCCACGAAGTATGGATTGCGGCTCAAGGCCGGAGACACCATCGCCGTGCGGTTCGACGATTCCACCATCTACAAGGAACTGCCCAAGGCCAAGCGGAGCGCGGGTGGGGATTTCAAAGTGTTGTTCGAGGACCGCCATCTGCTCTTCGTGGACAAGCCCGCGGGCCTGCTCACGGTGCCCGCGGAAAAGGGCGGCGATCCCAACCTTGCGGACGCCATCACGGACTCCTACCGCCGCCGAGGCTTCAAGCGTTTTGATTTATTTATCGTGCACCGCCTGGACCGCTTCACCTCCGGCGTGCTGGTCTTCGGCAAGACTCCCGAGGCGCTGCACGGGCTCAAGGCCATGTTCGAGGAACACAAGCTGACCCGTGTCTACAAGGCGATCCTGGTGGGCGAACTGCCCGAGAACAGCGGCACCATGACCGGCCATCTGGTGGAGCATTCCAAATCCCTGCGCATGTCCGTGGACAAGCGCGGCGACACCAAGGGCGCCAAGCAGGCCATCACCCACTATCGCGTGCTGGAGCGGCTCCCCGGCCATACGGTGGTCGAGGTAAAGCTTGAAACCGGCCGCCGGAACCAGATCCGGGTCCAGTTCGCGGACAAGGGATTTCCGTTGCTCGGGGACCAGGTCTACGGCCAGGAGAGCGAGCTTATCGACCGCCAGGCGCTGCATGCCGAGCTGCTGGGATTCCGCCATCCGGTGGAAGAGAAGAACGTCACGGTCACGGCCCCCATGCCACCGGATATGGAAGCAGCCCTGAAGGTCCTGCGCACCGCCTCCCGCGTCACCCGCGCGGAAGCCGGGGTGAAAGGCGAGGCGGGCATCTTCAAACCCAAAATCACGAAGGCCCGCAAGGAAGACCGGATCCACCGGGCCAAGGTCTACCGGAAGGGTGAGAACACCGAGAATTTCGGCGCTGTGCCGGAATTTCTCGGCAAAGAAGAACGGCCCCGGCGGCCAAGGGTGGCGGGCGCCCGGGATTCACGCCCGGCCGACCGCGATGCGCGCCCCGCGGGACCGCGGAAGCCAGCGGACGAAGGATCAGGAAAAGAAAAGGACGAAGCATCTCGATATCACCAGGCTAAAGCGCCGCGCCCCCCCCGCCCCGCGGCTCCCCGCGAGGGTGTTGAAAAGAAGCCCCGCAGCACCTACGCGGGAGCCCGCCGGGCCGAAGGAACCGGCCCCGCTGCAACGCGTGGCCCCCGCCCGGAAAGGGAAGAAACCCCCGCCCGCAGCCGTTACGCCGGCCCCAGGAATGACCGCCCAGCGGGTCCGCGAAAAGAGCGGCCGACGGGCGGCTCTAAGGAACGGCCTGCCACTCCGCGCGGCCCCAGAACCGCCGCTCCGAGCACGCGGGAAGCGAGCCCCAAACCGCGCTGGACCGCTGAAAAGCGCGAAGCCGCCAAACGCGGCAAGGCTCCATTCAAACCTGCGTCTCCCAAGAAAAAGCCCCGCAAGTAGCCGCCCAGTCTTTTCATTCCCCCGGAGCCGAAATGCCCTTCGCCAACCCACCCCTTCAAGGCCGTGTGGCTTTCGTCACGGGTTCGTCCCGGGGCATTGGCAGGGCCATCGCCCTGGAGTTGGCCATCTGGGGCGCCGATGTGGCGGTGCACGGCTTGAAGAACGCGGACCTGGCGGAGCAAGTGGCCGCGGACATCCGCGCCATGGGCAGGAAATCCATCGCGGTGCTGGCGGATGTCAGCAACAAGGTGGCCATGAGCCAGTGCGCGGACCGCGTGAAGCAGGAACTGGGATCCGTGGACATCCTGGTGAACAATGCCGGGACGCGCAACGACGGCCCCTTCATCCTGATGGCCGACGAGAAGTGGGAACAGGTTATGAACGTGAACCTGAAAGGCACGGTTCTAGCCACCAAGGCTTTCGTGCGCGGCATGATGAGCCAGAAATGGGGCCGCATTGTCAACATCGTGAGCCCCACCGGCGTCGTCGGCATGGCGGGCCAGACCAACTACGCGGCGTCCAAAGGCGCCATCATCGCGCTTTCCAAGAGCCTGGCCCGGGAGATGGCCGCCTTCGGCGTCCTGGTGAACTGCGTGAACCCCGGCTTCATCCATACGGAATTGACCTCCGATCTCACCCCCGAACAAATACGTGAACTATTGGGCGCCACCATCCTAAAACGCGTCGGGGAGCCGGAAGAAGTGGCCCACGTGGTGGCCTTCTTAAGCAGCGACTGGGCCAGCTACATGAGCGGCCAGGTGGTGAACGTGGATGGGGGGCTATGCCCTTAGGACCCGTTACGCCTTGGCCAGCGCTGTCCTGGCCAAGGTGTTACGGGCCCTCCAGCTATCGGTCGCAGTGCGCCCTCCTGCTCACTACGTTCACAGAGCTGGAGCCTCTATGTCGGCCGTAGGCCGACGCGAACTCCGCCGGATTCCCGCGGCTCATCTCGCGGTGACGTAGTACCTCGGATCCTCCCACGCCAATTCCGGGGGAGGGGCGCCGCTGTTTTTCGGGGCGACGATGGGTTTGAGCAGGTGGATGACACGAGCCCGGCCGATGGTCTGGAGGGCCCGGTATTCGGTGCCGCCCACCTGATGGATTGTAGGTGTGGTTTCCCAAATCAATTGGTGGAAACGCCAGCCCAAGGCACTCAAACGGCGCTGGAGGGACTCCTGGGACAGCAGCCAGGTTCGCGTTCGCAGCGCACCCACCACCGAAGGGACGTCGCCACCAGGATAGATCGAGGTCCACTGGAAGCGCGCGGATGATTCATAGCTGAAGGCGGCTTCCGGCGTCACAGGAAAGGGGTGGCTCAGGGCTTCGGCGATATCGAAATCCGCCTTGGGGAGGCTCGAATGAAAGCGCATGGCGAGAACCCGGTTGGTTGGTCTTTCTCCGGGCCTGTAGAGCTGCTTCCAGGATTCGCACAGGACACGCACGGCGCGCTGGTGGGCTGGGTTGAACTGGAAACAGGTGAACCATGGTGTCGCCCGCACCAGGGGACGCTGCGGATCATCGCCGCCGAAGGCCGATGAAAGGGCCTTCATCAACGGGACATCCTTGCCCACGGAACACCCTTGGATGCGTAATTCGCTCCGCCCATCGAGGCACGCATCGGGCAAGCTCTTGAACGTGCGGTTCTGGATGCTCGCAGATAAAGTTTCCAAGGTGGTTTTCGGACCTCCAGGCCTCAAGTCCACATCGAGCAGCCCGTTGTCGTTCGCATGGGCCACCAGGTTCACCAGGCCCCAGGGCCGGCCATTCCGCGAAGGGTGTCCCGCGAGGAAATCCCGCACTTCGCTCAAGGAACGCAGGTTTGAAATGACCTGGTCCGTGCGTTCCACCGGGTCTTCCCTGAAGTATCGTTCCGCCACCGGGAACATCGGCTGGGCCGGGTCCTCGTCTTCGCCAAGGATGAAGGTGATGCTCTCCCGCTCCCCGGCCCGCGCCCCTTGCGCGCGGGCCGGGATCAGCGCTGCGGTCCCAAGGAGGAGGGCGCAGATGAGGCAGTTCATCGGTTCACATGGACGGGAACGTTCAATACGGTCGCGCCGGACACGGTCCAGGTTTCAAAGCGCCAGGCGAGGAGCCGCGCTTCCAGCCGTTGCCCCGCCCGGCCGCAGGCGCGGTCGAAATTGACCGAGGTGACTGCGCCTGACGCATCCACGCGAAGCTGAAGGTTGAAGGTGGCTGGCAGGTCCTTGAGCAGTCCCGCCTTGGCCAGTTCCATCATCTTCTGTTCCACCAGGGCCGCCGTGCGGAGCAGGGGCACGCCCTCGCGGTCCGCGCTGAGCTTGCCGATCTGGAAAGAAGGCGGTTCGGTGGCCCGCTGCGCTCGCTTCTCGCTTTTGCGGGGCGCGGGCGGCTGGATGATTTCCTCTTCAGCAAAATCCATCGCCGCGCAGCAGATCGCGGAGACTTCGTAATGGGCCGCGGCAGCTGTCACAGTGACGGTCGCCGACGCTCCCTTGACCACGCCTGGCGAGAGCGCAGCCATGCTCGCGGAACTGCGGGAAACCGGCATAGCGGCAAGGCTTCCCACCGCGCTGTTCGGCACGCCCTGGGGCATGGGCAGTGGCTGGGTGACGGAGGTGGGCGCGCCCTCCTTGGTGCGGACCTCCGAATCCACCGCGACGAAGGAGGTATGGGCCGTGAGCAGGTTGTAGGTCAGGCCGAGGCTTGTGATCTCGCGCTTGCGCTCCTCGGTTTCTCCGAAGTGGTTGTAGTCCGAAAGCAACTGGATGCGCTGCCGTGCCCATAGTTGCCGGAGGGCCGCGTTGCCCGTCCCCGCGGTGGCTTCCGCCACATTGAATTGCTGCTTCCACGGACCATGGCCGCCCACACCGGAAAGCGTGAGGCTTCCCGAGGGTTCGCCCCGCCACTTCCCGAAACAGACCACGGGACGGTCCGCCAGGACGTCCGGCAAGTGCGGCGGTTCGATGTCATAGGTCTGGAATCCACTGGTGACGAGTTTCAGATTGGTGAGGGCGGGGCTCGACACATAGGCCCGGAAGCGCTCGGCCTCGCGCGGCGCCTGGGCCTGGCTCGTGACCACGAAGGCTTCGCCCTGTCCTGCGTGCGCCATTCCCTCGATGAGGAAGCGATTCACGGAAGACCCGATGCCAAAAGCGAAGAGGTTCGCATCGCCCAGGTTGTCGCGGATCAGATCGAAGATCTGTTTGTCCGCGGAAATATAGCCGTCCGTGGAAACCACGAAGCTGCGGGAAATGCCTGACACCCTGGGGAGCGCCAATGCCTTGCGAAGGGCGCTGGCCAGCTCGGTGCCGCCGCCGCCGTTCTGGCTGTTCACGAACGCCAGAGCCTGTTGCAGGTTCTCCGGAGTCCCAGCCCTGGAGCCCTTCGGAGACCAGAACGCCGAGGTCCCTTCGAACACCATGACGTTGAACAGGTCTTGTGGACGCAGCTTGCTGATCATCTCGGCCATCAAGGTTTTCGAGATCCCCAAGGGAAAACCCGCCTGGCTGCCGGAGACATCCAGGATGAACACGTATTCACGGGCGGGCATGTCCACGGCCGCCACCCGCTTGGGGGGCTGCACCATCAGCAGGAAATAGTTCTCCTCCTTGCCCTTGTGCAGCAGCAGTCCCGACTGGACCTGGCCCCCGGCCAACTGGTATTTCAGGATGAAATCGCGGTTGCCGCCCTGGCTCTCGCTGGCATCCAATTTGATGTCCGCGTTGGAAGGCCCATCGTAGGCGATGGCCGTCTTGTGCGATCCGCAAACCATTTTCTGGATGGGCATCCCCGCAGCAAGCCGCACTTCCATGTCGAAGGTGGAAAGCGGTGCCTCGCCCGCCTTGGTGTAGGGATTGGCCACCCATTTTTCTCCGGTGGAAGAACTAGTGCCGGGGGCGCCCGCGTAGCGCGGCCCCACCACCGTGGGATACACGAATTCATAGGTGCCCTCCACGGGAATCAGCAATTCCGTGTAGGAAAGCTCCACGATGATCTCGTCGCCGGGCAGGATGTTGGCCACGTTCATCTGGAAGACGTTGGGGCGCTGCTGTTCCAGCAGGGAAGCCGTGCGCCCGCTCTGCCTGGCCTGCTCGTATTCCTGCCGGGCCGCTGCTTTCTCGCGGATGTTCGCCTGGATCACCCGGGTGCCGATGGTCATCTTCATGCCGTGCACCGCCGCGCGGGTGGAGCCTGGAAACACGTAGACCGCTTCGATGGGTTTCTGGCCTTGGTTCTTGTAGACCTGGGTGACCCTCACGTCGGCGATGACTCCCGCCACCTCCACCTTCACCGAGGTGGATTTGAGCGGGAGCTGCTCGGTGGATGGATCTTCGCTGTTCACGAAGAAGTAGGGGGAAAGGGTTTTATCACCGGAGTCCGAGGCGGCCTCGGCGCCTTGGGCGAAGGCCGGCAACGCGGCGGACGCGACCAAGGCGGGAATCAGGGCAAAGCGAGTGCTGGACCTCATGGGAAGCCTCCAAAAAAGAAGTGGGTGGGAGTCGGGCGAGGGTTTCTGGACTCGTCCCGTGGAGCGATGACTGAAGTATTGGTTCCTTTTGGATGGCGCATCGTAAAAGGACTGTCACAAGCGCTTTTCGAGGCCTTGCATCTGCGATCATGGGAATCTGAACCGACCTTCCGCGCGAGATAACGCCATGCCGAAGCAACGCATCCTGGTCATCGAAGACGACCCCGCCATCCGCCGGGGAGTGCTGTCCAGCCTGCGTTTCAACGGCTACGAAACGATCGAGGCCGCGGATGATGTCGCCGGTTTGGAATTGGCCCGCGGGGAGGATTACGATCTGTTGCTCTTGGATCTCAATCTGCCCGGCGGAGATGGATTGGAGATCCTGCGGGCGGTCCGGGAGCACTCGAAAACCGTTCCGGTGATCATCCTCACCGCCCGGGGCGAGCAGGAGGACCGGGTCAAGGGACTCAAGCTCGGCGCCGACGATTACGTGGTGAAGCCCTTCGGCGCCCTGGAACTGCTGGCGCGCATCGAGGCGGTGCTGAGGCGCTCCCCGTCAAGGCCCTCGGAGTCCCTGGAAGTCGCCTTTCCGGGCGGCATCCTGGATCTGGGCAAGCGCGAGCTGCGCTTCGAGGATGGGCGCGTGACGCCCATCTCCGAGCGGGAATCCGAACTGCTCGCCTACCTCTCGCGCAACGCGGGCCGCGCCATCAGCCGCGACGAGATCCTGGCGCGGGTGTGGCATCTCAATCCCGATGCGGTGGAGACCCGCACCGTGGACATGCACATCGTGCGCCTCCGGGAAAAGCTCCGGGATGACGGCGCCGATCCGCGCATCATCCTCACGCTCCGCGGCCGCGGCTACCAATTCGCAGAGCCTCCCAGTTGAAACGCCTGCTGCGGCCCTGGGCCCTGTTCGGCCTCTGCCTCGCCCTCGGCCTGGGAGCCATGGGCTGGATCACGCACGTCGCCTTGAAGACGGAAAAAGCCGAGGCCGAAACCCAACGGAAGGCCGCGCTCGAGGAGAGGGTGCGGCTTTCCCTCTGGTTCATGGATTCGACCTTCGCGCTCTTCCTGAACCCAGAAAGCTCCAGGCCCTACTTTCATTACACCGCCTTCCACCCGGCGGAGAGCGCCTACAGCCGGAAGCTCGTCCAGCTAGGGTCGGGGGACCTCCTCATCCCCTCCCCCATGCTGCTCATGGATGATCCCCTGGTGCTGCTGCGCTTCCAGATCGACCAGGACAACCATTTCACTTCCCCGGTGGTGCCGGAACCGGCCTTGAGGAAATTGGCCGAACGCCTCAGCTCCGACCCCAGCCGGATGGCCGTCGGCGAAGCCAGGCTCGATGAAGTCCGGCACCGGCTGAGCCGCGACACGGTCCTCAGAGCCATGACCCGACAAGGCCTCGTCCTGCTCCCGCGCGAGCAGATCAGGATCATGCAGGCCCAACCGGGACGGGAAGGTCCAAGATCCGCGGCCGCGAAATCTTCCTCGCCGGAAAACCAGCGGCCTGGCTCCCGCGTCCATCTCCTGTCCCCCTACATGGTGTATGAAGGCGCCTGGACGCCTTTCTGGCAGGGTCGGTCGCTGTTCCTCGCCCGGCAGGTGTGGGTCGGCGACCGAGAGCTCCTGCAATGCTGCTGGCTGGACTGGCCTGCGGTGAAGGAGCTCCTCATGAGCACCGCCAGGGACCTGCTCCCTTCGGTGGACCTCGCCCCCACCCATCCCGGAGATCCTTCCGAAAATGGCCGCACCTTGAGTTCGCTGCCGGTGAGGGTCATTCCGGGGACGCTCAAGATGCCTGAGGCCGATCGCCGGCCCGCCCGCGCGGCGCTCATCTTCGGGTGGGGCTGCCTGCTGGTCGGAGGGTTGGCAGGCGCCCTGGTGCTGCGCCGTGCGGTGCGCCTGAGCGAGAGCCGGGGCGCCTTCGCCTCCGCGGTGACCCACGAGCTGAGATCGCCGCTCACCACCTTCAGGCTCTACACCGAGCTGCTGGCCCACGACATGGTCCCTGAGGAAGAAAAACCTTCGTTGATGAAAACCTTGCTCGCGGAAACGGACCGCCTGGACCACCTGGTGAAGAATGTCCTGGCTTTCGCCCGGCTGGAATCCCGCCGGGGCGCGAGCCTGGAAACCGTCCCGCTGGCGGAACTCCTGGAGCGCCCCCTGCCTCGGCTGCGGGAGCGCGCCCAGCAGGCCGGAATGGAATTGATCCTGGATCTGCCCCAGGACCTGGACCCATCGCTGGTCCACACGGATCCGCTCCTGGTCGAGCAGGTCCTGTTCAACCTGGTGGACAATGCCTGCAAATACGCTTCGAAGGCGGTTGATCGGCGCATCCATCTGGAGGTGTCCCAGGAAGACCGGGAACTCCACATCCGGGTCCGGGACCACGGACCGGGCATCGCGGGCCAGGACCGCCGCCACCTTTTCCAGGCCTTCCGGAAATCCGCGCAGAAGGCCGCCCGCAGCGCCCCCGGCGTAGGCCTTGGGCTCGCGCTCTGCCAGCGGCTCGCCCGGAGCCTGGGAGGAGACCTGGCCCACGAGGTGGCCGAGCCCGGCGCCTGCTTCCTGTTCCGCCTGCCGATGGGCCGCGTCAGAAGCTGACGTTCTTCATAAGCATGTCCTGATGGGAATAGGAATTCCCCTTGGTCCCGGCGCCGATGGTGATGGCATTGGTCTGGTTGTTCTTGTTGATGTAGGCGGGGTAGACCGTGGCCAATTCCGCGGACTTCCGGATGACCACATAGACCAGCAGCACCGAATTGTCGTAGTGGTACCACGTGCCTTGGTTGTAGTTGGATTCCTTGCGCCGCTCCCAGTCGCCTTTGAGGAAGCGCACGCCCAGCACCTGGTCCGAGGGATAGAGTTCCTTCCACTTCGCCAATACAAGACCTTTAAGCCGGGCCTTGTCTCCGCCGCCATAGGCCTCGGAAGGCAGACGGAAGGAGGCGGCGGCCTTCTTGCTGTACTGCTCCGACAGCTTCGCCACCTCCGCTTTGGCGGCCTCGATGGACGCTTTGGACTTGGCGGCCCCGGCCTCAGGTCCGCCGCCGAATTCGGCGATGAGCTTTTCGGCCTCCTTGATCTGCTGGTAGGTGCCGGAGCTTTCGCTGAAGTAGTTGGGATTCATCTCCTTCAGGCCCTTCTCGGCGAACTCCACGGCGCGGCGGCCCTTCAACTCGGCCAGGCCCAGCATGAGCGGCGTCATCTTCACCATGCCCTGCTCGAAGTTCGGGTGTTTCTTCAGCTCCGCGTGGCTGGATTCGAACCAGCGGCGGCCGCCCTCCAGCTCCTTGATTTTTTCTTCGGTTCCCTTGGAGCCCGCGAGGATGCCGCTGTCCTGGGCGATGTTGGAGGCCCAGGTTTCAAACGTCTGTTTGGTGTAGGGATGCAGCTTCACACCGGGCGCCACGGCGGTCACGATGTCGCCGCCGCCGCCCTTCACCTGGCCCGCCTTTTCCTTGACCTTGCCGCGCACCTGTTCGATGTAGGCCAGCAGATCCTTCACCGGCGCCTGATCGGGCCCCAGGACCGCCACCAGGGACTGGGCCAGCTTGTCGGCCTTCTCCATCTGCGCATAAGCCCCGCCTTTGCCGTCCAGCAGCGCCGTCTTCTGCTGCTTCACCGCCGCATCCGCGAAGACCAGCCCGCTCACCGCCGTGATGCGCGCCAGCTTGATGCGGAGCATCAATTGGCGTTTCAGGGATTCCTTGTACTCCGGGTGGCGCTCCAGGACCTGGCGCTTCTCCTTGAACCATTCCTCCAGGGCTTCCAGCACCGGCAGAGCCTTCTCCGGTTCACCCCCGGGGCGGCTGACCGCCTCGGCGCCATCCAGTTTGGCCTTCCACTCGGTGGTGAGCTGGGCGGTGTAGGGATGGATCTTGGCGTCCTGGGCCGCGGAGAGGGACATCGTGGCGGCCAGCACAAGTGCAGGGCAGAAGCTGCGGGTGGAAGGCATCATGACGTCATCCTTGGAAGCGGTAAGCCATGGTAGGCCCGCTCGGCCCATCCCGTGGACGGAAATTTCAAAGGCACCGATGCTCGCATGCCTCCAAGGTATTCATCATCAACCCGGCGATGGTGAGAGGGCCCACGC
The DNA here is from genome assembly GCA_016720465.1 of Holophagaceae bacterium. NCBI lineage: Bacteria > Pseudomonadati > Acidobacteriota > Holophagae > Holophagales > Holophagaceae > Holophagaceae bacterium. The sequence continues at coordinate 142,780 of JADKKO010000002.1, read as the reverse complement.
CGCCGGGGACGGGCGTGACGGCGCCGGCCACCTGCATGGCTTCCCCGAAGCGCACATCGCCGCAGAGCACGTGCCCTTTCTCGCGCAGCTTGTCGAGTTTGCCGGGTTCGGCGGCGAATAGGCGTTCCCCGAGGGCCACATCCGTCACCTGGTTGATGCCCACATCCACGACCACCGCGCCAGGTTTGATCCAGCTCCCTTCCACCAGGCCCGGCTTCCCGATCGCCGCTACGAGGATGTCCGCCTCGCGGCAGATGCCCGGCAAGTCCACGGTGCGGCTATGGGCAACGGTGACGGTGGCGTGCTCCTCGAGCAGCATCAGCGCCATGGGTTTGCCCACGATCTCGCTGCGGCCCAGCACCAGAGCGCGCTGTCCCTTCATCGCCACGCCGTAGGCCTTCAACATCCGCATGCAGGCCGAGGGCGTGCAAGGCCGCAACCCGGGCAGGCCCTCGAACAGCCGCCCCTGGTTCAAAGGGTGGAATCCGTCCACATCCTTGGCGGGGCTGATGCGGTGCAGCGCGGCCTTGGCGTCCAGGTGCCTGGGCAGCGGAAGCTGCACCAGGATCCCATCCACCCCTGGATCGGCATTCAGGCTTTCGATGAGGAGGTTCAGCTCGTCTTGCGAGATGTCGGAAGGCGGGCGGCGCTCCAAGGACCGGATGCCCGTCTTGGCGCAGGCCGCGATCTTGCCCTTCACATAGACCTGGCTCGCAGGGTCCTCGCCCACCAGCACCACGGCCAGGCTGGGGGCTGGAAGCCCATTCTCTATCCGGGCCTCCACCGCGATCCGGACTTCCTCCAGCATCTGCTCCGCGTAGGCCTTGCCGTCCAGAATCTGCGCCATGTGAGACCTCTGGCCCCATTGAATCACTGGAGTGGATCCCGCCGGAACCTTCCGTGTGGAATGTCACAACATCGCTGCGTTTTCCAGGAGGCGCCAGGGTGGCTCCATGGGCCGGCACGCAACCGCGGGCACTTGGTTGTTTTGACGGAAGGGCTTATTTCTCTTGAGAATTCCAGCAGCGGCCAGTAGGCTTGAAGGTTGAGTACGGCTAGGCCATCCCATCCCAAGCAGCATCCCGGATCGGAACGGCCCTGACGGGTGGGTTCGACCCACCCTCAAGGTATTTTTCGGCGATGGTTTCCCCGTCTATTTCCACGAAGGCAATCTTGGATCTCCAAAAACTTCATGCCCCCATCGAAAGGCAGCTTGAGCTGCTGGGCTTTGAATTGGTCCACCTGGAGAGTGCCAAGGAAGGCCGGGACTCGATCCTGCGGCTCTATGTCGATCATCTGCATGGCGCCGCCTCCAAGGGAAGAGGACCCGCGGCCGCGCGGCGCGCCGTGACGCTGGACGACTGCGTGGCCGTCAACGACGGCCTGGTGGCCTGGCTGGACGTCGAGTTCCCGGACCTGCGTGAAACCATGAATCTGGAAATTTCCAGCCCCGGCATGGAGCGGCCGCTGTCGAAGACCGCGCACTACCATCGCTTCGCGGGCCGGCTCTGCCGCATCCAGACCAAGCTGCCCCTGAACGGGCAGAAGCGGTTCAAGGGCTGGATCGGCGAAGCCACCAACGAATCCGTGACCATCGAAGAGGACGGCGTCCTGAAGACGATCCCCTTCGAGATCATCCAGAAGTCCCGCCTCGCGCCCTTTGACGAGGCCAAGACCCCGCAGCCCAAGCACGTCGTGGCCCTGCGATCGGACATCCCAGACGTGCATGAAGAGGCCGGCATGGAGACAAGTGCCGGCAACGAGGAGGAATAGGCATGGCCACCGTAGCAACCACATTTTTCGACAGCGTGAAGATGATCGCCACCGAGAAGGGCATTCCCGAAGAGGAAGTGTTCCAGGCGGTGGAGGAATCCCTCGTCAAGGCCGCGGAAAAGTATTTCCAGTCCCAGAATTTCTACGGCAATTTCGAGGCCCAGATGGACCGCGAAACCGGCGAGTTCCACGTGTACGCCCTGAAACAGGTCGTTCCGGAAGTCGAGGAAGAAGACTTGGAGATCAGCCTTGCTGAGGCCCAGGCGCTGAACCCCGATGCCGCCGAAGGCGACACGCTCTGGCTGCCCCAGGACACCACGCAGCTCGGGCGCATCGCCGCCCAGGCCGCCAAGCAGGTGCTTGTCCAGAAAGTCCGCGAGGCTGAGCGCGAGCGCATCTTCAACGATTTCGTGAACCGCATCGGCGAAGTGGTCGTGGCGGAGGTGAAGCGCTTCGAGAAGAGCGCCATCATCCTCGAGATCGACCGGGTGGAGGCCATGCTGCGCCGCAGCGAAGCCCTGCGCGGCGACCGCTTCGACAAGGGCCAGCGCATCAAGGTGGTCATCGCCAATGTCGACCGCGCCAGCAAGGATGCCCAGGTGCAGGTGAGCCGCACGGATCCGCGGCTGCTCATCAAGCTGTTCGAAAGCGAAGTGCCCGAAATCCACGATGGCACCGTGGTGATCCGCTCCTGCGTCCGGGAAGCCGGCGACCGCGCCAAGGTGGCGGTGCAGAGCCTCGATCCCGATGTGGATCCCGTGGGCGCCTGCGTGGGACTCAAGGGTTCGCGCGTGCAGGCCATCATCCGCGAGCTGAAGAACGAGAAGATCGACATCGTCCGCTTCGACGAGGACCCGCTCATGTTCATCGCCAATGCGTTGAACCCGGCCAAGGCCATCCGCGTCGGCATCATCGACCTCGAAGGCCGCAGGGTGGAAGTGGTGGTGGACGACGAGCAGCTCAGCATCGCCATCGGCCGCCGCGGGCAGAACGTGCGCCTCGCGGCCAAGCTCACGGGCTGGAACATCGATGTGCGCAGCGAAGGCGAGAAGCGGAAGGAAGCCGAGGTGGCCATGGGCGCCGCCATGGACCAGGCCCTGCCGGAGGCCCAGGACGGAGCGGCAGAGAGCGATGCCCCCGCATCCGCGCCGGCCTCCCGTATGATGGAGGAGCTATCAGGCATCGAGGGCCTCGACGAAACCTTGGCCGGCAACTTGGCCGCCGCGGGCTTCCCCGATGCCAAATCCCTCTACAGCGTCACCGCGGAACAACTGCTCGCCGTGGATGGCATGACCCAGGACACCGCATTCCGAATCCTCGATGCTGTGCACGAGCGTTTTGGCAATTGATCCCCCCGATTCCGCGACCAGCATCCTCCACGACCGCACAGGCCCATTCCGCTCCACCGCTCCACCTTCTCCGGGACACCCTTTCATGCTTCGCATCAATCAACTCGCCAAGGAACTCGGCGTGAGCAACCACGACGTACTGGATGCCGCCGAGAAGCAACTGGGCCTCAAGGGCAAGAGCCACAGCTCGAACCTCACCGAGGACCAGGCTAGCCAATTGCGCCGCGCCATCGAATCGAAGGGCGCGAAAACCGCGAAAGGCGCGAAATCCGGCGCAGCCAGCCCGGAAGCCGGTGAAGAGCGCACGCCGCTGGCGATGCACCGCCCCACTGCCGCCGTGAAGATCGTGAAAGCGCAGGCTCCCGCGGCCCCAGCGCCAGCCCCGATCCCGGCCCCGGCTCCAGCCCCGGTGCTGATCAAGAAGGCCGAGGCCAAGGCCGAACCCCCGGCCGCGCCCGCGGAACCGCCCGCCAAGCCGAAAACGCCTCCGGCCGAGCTTCCAGCTCCGCCCCAGAAAGCGGCAAAACCTTCACCCGAGCCGTCCGAACCCGAGCCGGCGGCCGTGGCCGCCCCGGCCGCAACCCCTGAACCCGCGCCAGCTGCCGCCTCCAGCGACGAACCAGAGGCGGCTTCTCCAGGCTTCTCCCACATCCGGGTGTCTTCCGCCCCGGCGCCCGCTCCGAAACCCCAGGAGCCGGCCCGGTACATCCAACTGCCCCAGGCTCCTCAGAAATCCTCCACCGGGCCGCGTCCGGAACCCGGAGCCCGCGCGGTTCTCCAGCGTCCAGCCCAGGCCTCGGTGGCGCGCTCGGGCATGCCCCACGCAGAGCGGGCCGTCCTGCCCATGGCGAGCAACACCAGCAAGGGCGAAGTCCGCCATGACCTCCCCCAGCTTCCGGTCAAACGCACCTTCCTGCCCCCTTCCATTTCGGAGCTCACTCCGGACCAGGGCTTCTCCAAGATCACCCTTTCGGACACCCCGGCCCCGGCGCCCCGCCCGCAATCGCCAGCCCGCTACATCCAGTTGCCCCAGGCCCGTCCCTCAGGCGGGCCCGGCCGGGGTCCCGCCGGCAGCTCCAGCGGCCCCAGCCGCGGTCCCAGCAGCGGTCCCGGCGGACCGAACCGCGGACCCGGCGGTCCCCGTCCGGGCGGACCGGGCGGTCCCAGCCGTGGGCCTGGCGGTCCCCGTCCCGGCGGCTACCGCCCCGGCGGTCCTGGCGGCGCCAGCCGTGGTCCTGGATTGCCAGCCGCGGGTCCCATCGATCCCAATAGCCAGAAGGGCCCCGGCCGTGGCGCCCACGTCGGCGGCAAGAAAAAGAAGGGCTACACCAAAGTGCAGCAGGAGATGGATCTCAAGCTGCGCCAGCCGCGCTCCCGCGCCCAGATGATCGCCACCGAGTATGTGGAAGAGGAAGTCGGCATCGTGATGCTCTCCGAAGGCGTGTCCGTGAAGGAACTCGCCGAGAAGTGCAACCGCCCCGCCAAGGATGTGGTGGCCAAGCTGCTCCACCGGGGCATTTTCGCGACCATCAACCAGCCCCTCGACACGGAATTGGCCAAGGAGATCGCGCGCGAATTCGGCTACCTGGCCGACATCGTCTCCTTCGAAGAGGACGTGCAGATCAGCGCCGAGGAAAACAGCGAAGTGCAGGGGGAGAAGCTGCCCCGCCCGCCCGTCATCACCATCATGGGCCACGTGGACCACGGCAAGACCTCACTGCTGGACGCCATCCGCAAAACCAAGGTGGCCGCAGGCGAAGCCGGCGGCATCACCCAGCACATCGGCGCCTACCACGTGGACGTGAAGGACAAGAACACCGGCCTCATGCGCCAGGTGGTGTTCCTGGATACGCCCGGCCACGAAGCGTTCACCAAGATGCGCGCCCGGGGCGCCAAGGTCACCGACATCGCCATCCTGGTGGTGGCGGCGGACGACGGCGTGATGCCCCAGACCATCGAGTCCATCAACCATGCCAAAGCCGCGGACGTGCCGCTCGTGGTGGCCATCAACAAGATCGACAAGCCCGGCGCCAATGCCGACAAGGTCCAGCAGGGCCTGTTGCAACACAATGTGCAGACCGAAGCCTATGGCGGCGACGTGCCGGCGGTGGCGGTCAGCGCCAAGACCAAGCAGGGCCTGGATGAGCTGCTCGAGACGCTGCTGCTGGTGGCGGACATGAAGGAGCTCACGGCGGTCTACGATTGCCCCGCGGCGGGTTCCATCGTCGAGGCGAGGCTGGACAAGGGCCGCGGCGCCGTGGCCACGGTGCTGGTGCAGCAAGGCACGCTGCGCCAGGGGGATATTTTCGTCGCTGGCGCCACCATGGGCCGCGTCCGGGCCATGTTCAACGACCTGGGCCTACGCATCACCGAAGCGGGGCCTTCCAATGCCGTACAGATCCTCGGCTTCGAGGAAGTGCCTTCCTCCGGCGACAATTTCCAGATCGTGGAAAACGAGAGCAAGGCCCGCACCATCGTGGGCTTCCGCCAGGAAAAGGCCAAGGCCGCCGCGCTGCAGAAGCACCGGGTCACCCTGGAGAACATCTTCAGCACCCTGAAAGAGGGCCTGATCAAGGAACTGCCCCTCATCATCAAGGCCGATGCCCAGGGGTCCGTGGAATCCCTGGTGGGCCAGCTGGAGAAGCTGAGCACGGAGAAGGTGCGCGTGCGCATCATCCACGCCGCCGCCGGCACCGTGAACGAGAACGACGTGCTGTTGGCCGAAGCCTCGAAGGCCATCGTCATCGCCTTCAACACCAAGTCCGAGAAGAAGGCCGAGGAACTGGCCCATGAGGAAGGCGTCGACATCCGCTTCCACGATGTCATCTACAAGATCACCGAAGAGATCGAAGCCGCCATGGTCGGCCTGCTGGACGCCACCCAGAAGGAAACGATCCAGGGCCAGGCGGAGGTCCGCCAGATCTTCAAGGTCAACAAGACCGTCATCGCCGGGTCCTTCGTCACGGAGGGCAAGGTCCAGAAAGCCTACAAGGCCCGGGTCAAGCGTGGCGAAGAGGTGGTTTTCGAAGGCGGCCTCAAGAGCCTCAAGCGGTTCAAGGACGATGTGCACGAAGTGAAGAACGGCCTCGATTGCGGCATCGCCCTGGAAGGCTTCGATGGCCTGAAGGAAGGCGATGTGATCGAGTTCTACACCAATGAAAGGGTTGTCGCGACCAGCCTGTCCTGACCGATGGCCATTCACTTGAATACGCCGGCCCATTAACTGCGGCCGGCGTAGTTTTTATGTCAGGACATCTGTCAAATCCTGTGATCCGCGTCACAAGTATCAACTGGGATGCTATTTGATTACCGATTCAGGAGGTTCCATGTCCGCTCCGACCTTTGCCGTCACGACCGTCGAGGCCAAGGCAGCCACGAATCCACTTGGCATCATCCGCCTGGACCACATCCAGGTGACCGGCTCCATCGAAAAACTGGAACCCCTCTATCGCCGCATGGGCTTCGCCCGGGTGGCTTCGGACCAGGGCGGCTGGGGCCGCGTGGTCCACATGCGGCAGAACAAGATGGATATCGCCATCGCCGAGAGCGACGGCAGCACGCAGTCCGGGACCTATTTCCAGCAGCATGGGGAAGGCGTCAACGCGCTGGCCTTCGAAGTGGACGACTGCGAGGCCGCCCTGCAGGAAGCCGCCAAACGCGGCGCCACGGTCCGGCTCGAACCCAGGACCCAAGAGTTCCAGGAAGGCCATCTCAAGGTGGCGGCCATCCAGGGTTTCGGCGATGTATGGAACTACCTGGTGGAGCGCCGGGGCCAGCAGGACTGCTTCATCATGCGCACCGCCAAGGATGAGCTGCCGGCCCTGGCCAGCCCCGGCCTGCTGCGGGTGGACCACCTGACCAACAACGTGGGTGTGGGCGAAATGGACCGCTGGGTGCAGTTCTACGAGAACATCTACGGCTTCGTGGTCACGCGGGAATTCAAGATCCGCGGCAGCCTGGGGACGGGACTGAATTCCAAGGTGGTCCAGAGTTCCAACAACCGCATCATCATCCCCATCAACGAACCCACCGATGACAAGAGCCAGATCCAGGAATACGTGAACCGGCATCGCGGTCCCGGCGTGCAGCACATCGCCATGGGCACCGCCGACATCTTGGACACGCTGCCCAAACTCCAAAGCCAGGGCTTCAATTTCCTCCGCACCCCGGACACCTATTACGAGCTGCTGCCGGGCCGGATCGCCAGGAGCGGCTACACCGTCACGGAAAGCCTGGAGCGCGTAAAAGAGCTGGGCATCCAGATCGATGGGGACGCCACCGGCTACCTGCTGCAGATCTTCACCGAGGACCAGATCGGTCCGCTCTTCTACGAAGTCATCCAGCGGCGCGGCAACCGCGGCTTCGGCGAAGGCAATTTCCAGGCCCTGTTCGATTCCATCGAGCTGGACCAGAAGCGGCGCGGCGTTCTGTAGGGACCGGCGCTCCGCCGCTCCAGGAGCAGCCGCGCAAGGATTCCTGGCACGCCAAGGCTGGTAGCCTTGAAAGAATCCCATGGAGCCTCCATGCAATTGCAACCGGCCCTTCACATCCTGAAATCCCGCGCGCCATTCATCCCGGAGCTGGCCATCGTGCTGGGCTCGGGGCTCGGCGGCCTGGCCGAAAGCGCCGAAGCCAAGGCGGGCGCCATCATCGCCTTCACGGAGCTGCCGGGGTTCCCCGAGCAGAGCGTCGCCGGCCACAGCGGGAAGCTGATGTTCTGCGAACTGGAGGGCCGGAAGGTCGTCCTGCAGGCGGGGCGGTTCCACTACTACGAAGGCCATCCCATGGACGTGGTCACGGCCCCCATGCGGCTCTACGGCCGCCTGGGCGTCAAGTCGGTGCTGCTCACCAACGCAGCCGGCGCCATCAATCCCGGCTTCCACGTGGGCGAGCTGATGGCCATCTCCGACCACATCAATTTCATGGGAACGAATCCGCTGATCGGCCCCAACGTGCCGCCGGGACCGCGTTTCCACGACATGACCGAAGCCTACGACAAGAAGCTCCGCGAGCAGCTCCATGCCGCCGCCCGATCCATCAACATGAAACTGCAGGAGGGCACCTACCTGGCCGTGACCGGACCGAACTATGAGAGCCCGGCGGAAATCCGCGCCTTCCGGATCCTGGGCGCCGACGCCGTGGGCATGAGCACCGTGCCCGAAGTCCTCGTGGCGCGCCACGAAGGCATGCGGGTGGCGGGGATCAGCGGCCTGTGCAACATGGGCGCAGGCATCCTGCCGGTGACCTTGACCCACGAGGACGTCCTGGCCGCGGGAGCTGCCGCCGCCAAGGGCTTCGAGGCCCTGGTGCGGAAATTCGTCAAGGACCTCGCGCTCTGATGGCGTGGACCCCATGGGTCGCCTGGCCCGCCTGCGCCCTGCTCCTGGTGGTGGGGTTTCTCGGCGCCTTCCTGCCCGTCATCCCGGGCCTGCCGCTCATGGCGCTCGGGGTCGGGATCCACAAACTCCTGCTGCCGGAGGTGCTGAGCTGGTGGACGGTGGCCCTGTTCATCGCCACGGCCCTCCTCGCCTATGCCCTGGATTTCGCCGCCACCGCCTTCACGGCGAAATGGGCCGGAGCCGGCAAGGCGGGCATTTCCGGAGCTCTGCTGGGCGGAATCATCGGCCTCTTTTTCGCCCTGCCCGGACTGATCCTGGGTCCGTTCATCGGTGCCCTGCTCGGGGAGTGGCTGATCTCCAAACGGCCCTTCAAGCAGGCCCTGAAATCCGGCGCTGGCGCGGCTCTGGGCCTGCTGGTGGGAAGCCTCGGCAAAGGATTCCTGGGTCTGTTCCTGATCGTGGTGTTCCTGCTGGATGCTTTTCTGCTTTGAACCACGAAGGCACAAAGACACGAAGCCTATAAATCCTTCTTTGTGTCCCTTTGAGTCTTCGTGGCCAGGCGTCGCTCGGCGATGAGCAGATCCACCACGCGCCCATAACTGCGGGCCCCGTCCAGCTGGCCCTGGGACTTCAGGTATCCGTCGTAGACCTTGCCCTGCACCCGGCTGAACCGGCCCCTGTGTTCGCGGTGCCAGGCGGCTTCCGCAGCCTCGTCTGCGAGAACGCCAGGGCTCAGTGCTCCGCGAATGGCCTTCCAGGCCTCGGGGCGCGCGATCCAAAGCTGGGCCATGGCCTCGCCCAGGGCCGCGCGGGCGCCCGAGTAGCGGAACAGGGGATCCGGATGCCGACGGCAGGCGAGGTAGCCGATGAAATTCGCTTCGTCCTCCCGCGCGATGCCATGCTGGTGGGCCATCTCGTGGCAGACGGTGAAAGCCAACGCAGGCGCTGGGGTGCTTCCGTTGATCAAGGCTTCGCCGGTCCAGGGAAGGTACATGCCATAGGTGAGGGAGCGGGACATGAGAAAGCCGAAGAGGGCAGGCTTGGGCCGGCTCGGGAGCGGCAAGACTGTTGGCAGCGCAGGTGCCAGCGTCCCCTGGAGCCGCTCATAGCCTTCGTTCCGCCGGTCCAGCACCGCTTGGCGGTCCACCCGCAGCACGCCCCGTTCATCCGAAGGGAGATCCTGGCGCACCTGATTGGCCTCCAGCGCCAGCTCCTCGCAGAGGCCCTGCAACTCCTCGGCCGTGGGTGGCGCCGACGGCCAAGACAGCGTGCGGGCGATGGGAGGGCGCTGGTAGTTCAAACCCCAGAGCGCCACGAAGCTGGCATAAAGAAGTCCGGCCAGGGCGAGAAGCCCGCCCAGGCGCCGCAGCAGCGAGGGCATGAGCCCTGGTGTCCCCACCGCCAGCGCGCGGATGAACCCCGCCAACGACAGGAGCGCTCCCACCAGAATGAAAATCAGGATCGTCTCTCCCAGGGACCACGGCAGCAGCCGCGCGGGCCAGGAAATCCAACGTGCGAGCGGAGGGAATATCCGCTCCGCGTAAACCCGCTCCACCCAGCCAGGATTCAAGCCCGCCAGCCGGAACAAACCATAGGCGGCAGGCAGGGCCAGCAAGGCGATCCAAAGGCCTCTCCGATGCATTTTCCCCGCTGGCCTGGCTTTCATTTGGAAATGGACCCCGACAGCATTCCACCACATCGGGCGCAAAAGGGAATGGCCCCCGGCGCGGCCGGTGCGATTCGCAACCGGGCGCCGGGTCCGGCGCCAGAAAATCAAAGGACCTTCACAACAACGTTACGCAGGACTGGGAACCTGGATTCCGTGACCGAATGGATCGGTGATCGGAGAAGAGATGAAGCGTTCGACAATGATGTTCGGCCTCGCCGCGCTAGCGCTCGCAGGTGGATCCACCCCCGCCAGGGCCCAGGCGCCCAAGATCAGCGGGCTGGTGCAGGTCTGGTATTCCCAGATGCTCGACAACAACCTTCGGCTGAACACGCCCTACGCCAAATATTACAATCTCCGTGGCGAGTTCACCGAGAACACGTTCTCCATCCGCCGGTCGGAAATCAAGCTTTCGGGTTCCATCACGGGGGATGTGGATTACGAAGTGATGGTGGACCCCTCCATCAACACGGGCACGAGCAATCCCTCCATCCTCCAGGATGCGGCCATCGTCTATAAGATGGGCGGCGGATTCGAGGCGAAGCTCGGCCAGTTCAAGAATCTGCAGACCTATGAAGGAGTCACCTCCTCCAGCGAAATCATGTTCGCGGAGCGGGCTCAGCTCGCGCGCCAGTTCGGCGACAAACGCGACCGCGGCCTGGCTCTCAGCTATGGTTTCGGCGACCCGAAGGAATTCGGCGGCAAGGCCACCCTGGCCTTCCTGAATGGCATGAACGACTCGGTCTCCGGCAAGGGGAATGACACCAACGGCCAGAAGGATCTCGTCGCGCGCCTGGACCTGAATTACGGCAGGACCATGAAGTTCGGCCTCTACACCTTGCAGGGCTCCACCGACCAGGCCGACAAGGGGGGGCTCGCGGGCAAGACCTTCGCCGGCGCCGCTGCTGCGCTGCCCACGGCCGTCCAGATCCTCGACAACAAGGACAAGACCACCAATATGGGCGCCTTCTACGTCTACCAGGACACCACCTGGCTGGTGTCCGCAGAGCTGATGACAGGCTTGCTGGGCCGCCGCTTCGCCTCCGTGGGCGCCACCGGGGCCGCCGCGCGCCAGCACCTGGACCAGAAGTACATGGGCTACTGGCTGACGGGGGGCTACACCACCGGCAACCACACCTTCCTGCTGCGCTATGACACCGCCAACTACAACTCCGGCGACAACTGGTACACCGCCTACAACCCCTACAAGGAGAGCGCGCCTGGAGTTTCGCTGGGCTCGGATTTCACGCCGAAGTACACGGAGATCAGCGCCGGGTACCTCTATGCGTTCAAGCCCGAAAAGCTCAAGGCCGCCAACATCAAGGTCAACTACGTCACCCGCAGCAAGAATTTCCTGCTTCCCCGCGCCAGCACAGGCCAGACGGGCGAACATGGCGGAGACACCCTGGTCGTGGCCTTCCAGGTGGCCTTCTGAGCCATTGCTCTGCTCAGGTTTTCATAAAAAAGCGCGGCCCTTCGGGGCCGCACTTTTTTGCTGGCAGGCCTTTCGCACGCCCTCACCCTTGAGCGACGCGGTGTTCCTCGATGAGGGACTTGACCACATCGGGCTCGGCCAGGGTGGAAACGTCGCCCAATCCCTCATATTCGCTGGCGGCGATCTTGCGCAGGATGCGCCGCATGATCTTGCCGCTGCGGGTCTTGGGGAGCCCGGCGGCGATGTGGATGATATCCGGCGCGGCGAAGGCGCCGATGGCCTGCCGCACCTGTTCCTTGAGCATGCCGATGAGCTGCTCGGGATCCTCTTTGCCGAATCCCGAATTGAGCAGCACATAGCAGTAGATGCCCTGGCCCTTGAGCGCGTGGGGGTACCCGACCACCGCGGCCTCGGCCACGGCTTCGTGCGCCACCAGCGCGCTTTCCACCTCGGCGGTGCCCAGCCGATGCCCGGAAACATTGATGACGTCGTCGATGCGGCCCGTGATCCAGTAGTAGCCGTCCTCGTCGCGCCGGGCCCCATCGCCGGTGAAGTAGTAGCCGGGGTATTGCGTGAAATAGGTCTCGCGGAACCGCTTGTGGTCGCCGAACACGGTGCGCGCCTGGCCGGGCCAGGGCGTTCCCAGGCACAGCGCGCCGGTGACTCCGTTGCCTTCCAGGACCGCTCCCGTCGCCGGGTCCACGATGACCGGCTTCACGCCGAAGAAAGGGAGCGTGGCGGAACCCGGCTTCGAGGGCGTCACGCCCGGGAGCGGCGTGATGAGGATGCCTCCGGTCTCGGTCTGCCACCAGGTGTCGACCACTGCGCAACGGCCCTCTCCGATGATGTCGTGGTACCAGCGCCAGACTTCCGGGTTGATCGGCTCTCCGACGGTTCCCAGGATGCGCAGGGATTTCCGGCTGTACCGCTGGACCCATTCATCTCCCGCCTGGGCGAGGGCCCGGAGCGCGGTGGGGGCGGTGTACAGGATGTTCACGCCGAGATCATCCACGATCCGCCAGTAGCGGCCTGCGTCCGGATAGAGCGGCGTGGACTCGAAGACCACGCTCGTGGCCCCGTTCGCCAGGGGCCCGTACACGATGTAGCTGTGGCCCGTCACCCAGCCGATGTCGGCCGCGCAGAAATAGATGTCGCCGGGATGGTAGTCGAATACCAGTTTGTGCGTGTAGGCGGCGTAGGTCATGAAACCGCCGGTGGTGTGCATGAGGCCTTTGGGTTTGCCTGTGCTCCCGGAGGTATAGAGGACGAACAGCGGATCCTCCGATCCCATCCATTCGTGCGTGCAAGTGCTGCGCTGCCGTGAACACTCATCATCAAGCCAATGGTCCCGGCCAGGTTCCATGTCCACGTCGCATTCCGTGCGGCGGGCCACCAGCACGGTCTCCACGAAGGACATGCCCTCCACGGCGCGGTCCACCGTCTTTTTAAGGGGCACCTTGCGGCCGCCGCGAAGGCCCTCGTTGGCCGTCACCACCACCTTGCAATGGGCATCGACGATGCGGTCCCGCAGGGACTCCGCCGAGAACCCGCCGAACACGACGGAATGCACCGCGCCGATGCGCGCGCAGGCAAGCATCGTGTAGATCAGCTCGGGGATCATCGTCATGTACAGGCAGACGCGGTCGCCCTTCTTGACGCCATGGTGCAGCAGGACGTTGGCGACGCGGCAGACGTTGTGCTTCAGTTCCCGGTAGCTGATATGGGTGTAGACGCCGGGCTCATCCTGCGCCCAGATGATGGCCGTCCGTTCGGCCAAGGCCGGCAGGTGCCTGTCCACGCAATTGAAGCAGGCATTGAGGCGTCCGCCGGAGAACCATGCGAAATCGGCTTCCGCGTAGTCCGCGTCCAGCACCGAAGTCCAAGGATGGAACCAGGTGAGGGTTTTCGCCTGTTCGCCCCAAAACCATTCCGGGTTGTCCATGGAAAGCCGGTACAGGCGCTGGTATTCCTCCATGGTCTGGAGGTGGGCGCGGTTGCGGATGTCGTCCTTGACGGGATACATGGCCTCGGACATGCGTTGGCTCCTTCCAGGTCGAAGTGGGCATCTGGGTGAGCTCCCATCATACGGGAGCGCCAGGCGGACGGCAGCAAGGCGAAGTCAGTAGGTAGGTGCGAAAGGGAATCCTGCACAAAAAAAACGCCCTCGCGAGAGGGCGTGTTACGGATCTTGCTTGTCGGCCTATTCGCCTTCAGGCTCGGCGGGTTCGGGCAGGGTGTAGTCCACCAGCTCGATGAGGGCCATTTCGGCGCCATCACCCAGGCGCGTGTCCATCTTCAGGATGCGCGTGTAGCCGCCCGGACGGGCGTCGAACCGGGCCTTGAACTCGGAGCTGAACAGCTTCTGCACGGCGGTCTTGTTGCCGAGCCGGGACATCGCCAGACGGCGGTTGGCCACGGAATCGGTCTTGCCAAGGGTGATGAAGGGCTCTGCGAATTTGCGGAGCTCCTTGGCCTTCACGATGGTGGTCTCGATGCGCTCATGGGTGATGAGGGCGATCGCGAGGTTCTTCATGAGGGCCTTGCGCTGGTTGCTGGGACGGCCCAGGCGCTTGCCGGCGACGTTATGACGCATGGTGTGGCTCCTTAGACTTCTTGCTCAAGGCGCATGCCCAAGGACAGGCCGATGCGGGCCAGTTCGTCCTTGATTTCCTGCAGCGACTTTTTGCCGAAGTTCTTGGTCTTCATCAGTTCGGCTTCGGTGCGCTGCACCAATTCACCGATGGTTGTGATGGAAGCGTTGCGTAGGCAGTTGTTGGCGCGGACCGACAGTTCCAGCTCTTCCACCGATTTGCCGAGCCAGGCGTTGACCTGCTCGCCGGACATGACCGGAGCGGACATGTCGATGTCGGCGAAGTCTTCATCCTGCCTTGCGAACACCAGGAAGTGTTCACGCAGGACAAGGGCCGCATCCGACACAGCGTCCTTGGGGGACACAGTGCCGTTGGTCCACACCTGAAGCGTAAGCTTTTCATAGTCGGTGCTCTGGCCCACGCGGGCCGGCTCGACGATGTAGTTCACGCGGATCACCGGGCTGTGGTTCGAATCCATGGGGATGAAGCCCAGGCCCAAGGTCTCGTCGTGGTTGCGGTCCGCGGTGACGAACCCGCGGTTCATGGACACGACGATCTCCAGTTCCAGGTCGCCTTCCTCGCCGAGGGTGGCGATGTGGATGTCGGGATTGACGACGTCCACGTTCTGGTTGGTGCGGATCGCGCCGGATTTGACGATGCCTTCGCCCTTGGACGACAGGGTGAGGATCTGCCGCTCGCTGCTGTGGACCTTGAAGGGCACTTCCTTCAGGTTGAGCAGGATGTGGGTGATGTCTTCCCACACGCCCGGCAGGGTCGTGAACTCGTGCTGTACGCCTTTGATGCGCAGGTGCGTGACCGCGCCGCCCTGGATGCTGCTGAGCAGCACCCGGCGCATGGCGTGGCCGACGGTGGTGGCGAACCCGCGCTCGAAGGGAAAGGCCACGAATTCGCCGTAGGTGTCGCTCAGGCTGGCCTGGTTGACTTCGGCGAAGCGCGGGCGCTGGAAATCGCTGAGGTTCAGCATGGTCTCCCCTCCCTTACTTGCTGTAGAGCTCGACGATCAACTGTTCGTTGATGTCAAGCGTGATGTCTTCCCGGGTGGGAGACGCGATGACTTGGCCGCTGAATGCGCCACCGTCGAGAGTTAGCCACTTGGGGATGCCGCGGCCTGCCGCGGTCTCCACGGAGGTCTTGACGCCTTCGTTGGCTTTCGCGCGCTCGCCGAGTTCGATGCTGTGGCCGGTCTTGGTCTGGAAAGAGGGGATGTCCACCCGCTTGCCATTCACCTTGACGTGTCCGTGCATGACCATCTGGCGGGCGGCGGCCCGGCTGGGGGCGAGCCCCAGGCGGAAGATGACGTTATCCAGCCGGCTTTCGAGGAAGCCCAGCAGGTTGTGTCCCGTGACGCCTTTTTTCGCGTCGGACTTTTCGAAGTAGAGGCGGAACTGCTTTTCGAGCACGCCGTAGATGCGCTTCACCTTCTGCTTTTCGCGGAGCTGGAGGGCATAGCCGGTGGGCTTCTTCAATTTGCCCGCACCATGCTGGCCGGGCAGTTTGCCCTTGCGGGTCTCGAAGGAGCACTTCTCCTTGAAGCAGCGTTCGCCCTTCAGGTAGAGTTTCATGCCTTCGCGGCGGCAGAGGCGGCAAACGGCGTCATTGTAACGAGCCATGGAATGTCTCCTCTAGTTTAGACGCGGCGCCGCTTGGGCGGGCGGCAGCCGTTGTGGGGGATGGGGGTGACGTCGCGGATGCTGGTCACGGAGATGCCGGCGGCGTTGATGGCGCGGATGGCGCTCTCGCGGCCTGCTCCCGGTCCCTTGACCCGTACGTCGGCGCTGCGGATGCCATGTTCCTTGGCGGCCTCGGCGGCCACGCCTGCGGCCACCTGGGCGGCAAAGGGCGTGCCCTTGCGGGTGCCTCGGAAATTCTGGTTCCCGCTGGACGCCCAGGCGAGCATGTTCCCCATGGGGTCGGAAATCGAAATGATCGTGTTGTTGAAGGAGGCCTGGACATGCACCACGCCGTGGGGCACGTTCTTCTTTTCCTTCTTCTTGACCACCTTCTTGCCGGCGGTCCGGGTCTGTGTCTTAGCCATGTCGGATCCTTAAGCTCTACTTCTTCTTGCCGGCGACGGTCTTGCGCTTGCCCTTGCGGGTCCGCGCGTTGGTGTGGGTGCGCTGTCCGCGGACCGGAAGGCCCTTGCGGTGGCGCAGGCCACGGTAGCTTCCGATATCCATCAGCCTCTTGATGTCCAGGTTGATGTTCTTGCGGAGATCGCCTTCGACGGTCTCGTCGGTGGTGATCACCTTGCGGATGCGACCCACCTCGTCCTCGGTGAGATCCCGCACCTTCGTGCCGAACTCCACCTTGGCCTTGGTGAGAATGGTGTGGGCCTTGGCGCGGCCGATCCCGTAGATGTAGGTCAGCGCGATCTCGATGCGCTTACCGACGGGAAGGTCAATGCCTGCGATGCGTGCCATTGATGCTCCTTATCCCTGACGCTGCTTGTGCTTGGGGTTCTTCTTGCAGATGATCCGGATGATGCCTTCACGGCGGACCACTTTGCAGTGTTCGCACAGCTTCTTGACAGAGGGCCGAACTTTCATGGGTGACCTCTCGATTAAAGGTTAATTGTTGAAAAACGGCTCACTTGAAGCGGTAGATGATGCGGCCGCGGGAGAGATCGTACGGGGTGACCTCGACGAGGACCCGATCGCCCGGAAGGATGCGGATGAAGTTCTTGCGCATCTTGCCGCTGATGTGGGCGAGCACCTGATGCTTGTTCTCCAGTTCGACGCGGAACACCGCGTTGGGCAGGGATTCGACCACTGTGGCTTCGAGCTCAATGGCTTCTTCTTTGCTCAAGCGGACTCCGCGAACAGCTGAACCAGGGATTCAAACACCTGTTCCGGGGCGAGATTGCCGTCCACGGAACGGAAGTTCGGTTTGCGCTCGTAGAAGCCCAGAAGCGGCTGGAAGGTGGCGTTGAATTCCGCCATCCTGCTGCGGAAGGCTTCCGCGGTATCGTCGGACCGGTGCTTCAGCGGGCTGCCGCAGAGGTCGCAGATGCCGTCTTGCTTGGGGCGCTTGGTTTCCACGTGGTAGATGGCGCCGCAGTCGTTGTTGCTGCATACGCGGCGGCCCACCACACGGGCCTCTAGCGCTCCATCGGGGACTGCGACGCTCAGCACGTGCCCAAGTCCGATCATCTGGGTGGAGAGGAATTCCCCCAGTGCCTCGGCCTGTTGAAGGGTCCGTGGATAACCGTCGAACAAGACATCGCCTTCGAACCCCTGTCGCAGCCGCGCAAACACGAGCCCGTTGACGGTGTCATCGTCCACCAATTTGCCACTGGCCATGATCGCTTTCGCTCTCAGGCCAATCTCTGTTCCTTTCGAAACAGCGTCTCTTAGAATATCACCAGTTGATAGGTGGTTCAATTTGAACTTTTCCACCAGGCGTTTCGCCTGGGTCCCTTTTCCGGAGCCCGGAGGCCCGAGCAGGATGTGCACTCTCATCAGGCGTTCTCCGACCGGGTGCTGAGCCGGGAACCCGGGCCTGCCGATGGAGCGACCCCGGAACGGGTCCGCACGCGCCCCTTTTCCAGGAAGCCGTCATATTTGCGCATGATCTGGTAGCTCTCGATCTGGGCCACGGTATCCAGCGCGACGCCCACCACGATCAGCAGCGAAGTACCGCCGTAGTAGAAATTGATGCCCGAGATGCTGTTGGTCAGGATCAGCGGGACGATGGAAACGATGCCGAGGTAGATGGCGCCGACGAAAGTCAGCTTCGACAGGATGCCGTCGAGGTAGGCCGCGGTTTCCTTGCCTGGCCGGATGCCGGGGATGTACCCGCCGGACTTCTTCATGTTGTCGGCGGTCTCGTCCGGATTGAACACGATGGAGGTGTAGAAGAACGCGAAGAACATGGTCACGCCGATGAAGATGAGCGTGTAGACCCAGAAGTGGCTCCGCGGATTCACCCAGTCGGAGGCTTTCGCGAGGAATTCCCACTTGAAGAACTGGGCGATGGTGGCCGGGAAGAAAATGATGGAGCCCGCGAAGATCACCGGCATCACGCCGGCGGTGTTCACCTTCAGGGGCATGTAGGAGCTGCGCTGGCTCGCCATGCGACTGGCATCGGCGCGCCTCGCGTAGTGGATGGGGATGTTGCGGTAGGCGCTCTCGATCATCACCACGGCGATGAGCACCGCGAACATGGCCGCGAACAGGAGCAGGAAGATGCCGGGCGGGGGTACTGTCCCGGTGTTCGCCAGCGAGTCCTTGAACAGCTTGCCAAGGGTCGTCAGGCCCGCCGGAAGCCCGGCCACGATGCCTGCGAAGATCAGGAGCGAAATGCCGTTTCCCAGGCCGCGCTGGGTGATCTGCTCGCCGATCCACATCACGAAGATGGAACCCACTGCGAGCGTGAAGGCGGCCATGATCCGGAAGCTGGTGCCGGGATTGGCGACCACGTCGGTGCCCAGGCCCTGGGCCAGGGACGCCACGCCGAGGCCCTGTACGAAGGCCAGGCCGACCGTGATGTACCGGGTCCATTGGTTGATCTTCTCGCGGCCCGCCTCGCCTTCCTTCTTCTGGAGCTGCTCCAGCTGGGGAACCACGGCCCCCATGAGCTGCAGCACGATGCTGGCGGTGATGTAGGGCGTGATGCCCAGCGCGAAGATCGAGAATTTCTTGAAGGCGCCGCCCGAGAATAGGTCCACCACGTTGAACAGGTCCCCGGCCTTGCCGAGGTTCTTCACGAGGTTTTCCGCGTTGACGCCCGGCACGGAGACATGGACCCCGAAGCGGTACAGGGCCAGCAACGCGAAGGTAAACAAGATGCGCTTGCGGAGTTCGGGGTTTTCCCAGAGCTGGCGGAATCGGTTCATCCGGTCGTGGCCTTTTTAGGCCTGCGCCGGGGCGCAGGGCTCTTGGATTTCTTCGATGGTGCCGCCCTTGGCCAGGATGGCCTCGCGGGCCCCCTTGGTGACGCGGTCGGCCACCACGGTCACCTTGCAGGTGAGTTCGCCCTTGGCCAGCACGACGATCTTCTGGATGCGCGATTTGAGCAGTTTCTTGTCGCGGAGCGCCTCGATGGACACCTTCTCGCCGTCCTTGAAATAGGTCGAGATGAAGGCCAGGGTCACTTCCTGGGTGGGAATCGCGAAGATATTGGTGAAACCGCGCTTGGGGAGGCGGCGGTGGAGCGGCATCTGCCCGCCCTCGAAACCGCGCTTGTGGCTGTAGCCACGGCGGGATTTCTGGCCTTTCTCGCCGCGGGTCGCGGTCTTGCCCATGCCGGAGCCCTTGCCCCGGCCCACGCGCTTGCGGGACTGGGTGGCGCCTGGGGCCGGGCGGAGTTCGTTGAGTTTCATGACGTTCTCCTCTAACCCTTGACCGTAATGTCAATAAGGTGGGGCATCAGCTTGAGCATCCCGTGGACATTGGCGGTGTACACACACTCGCGGGTGTCGCCGGGGCGCTTCAGGCAAAGGGTCTGGGCAAAAGCCTTGTGCTTGGGCACGGTGCAGATGATCGAGCGGCGGAGCGTGATGACCACGTTCTTGCCGATCAGGGCCTTGCTGGGCGGGTTCTGCTTGGGCTGGTTTGGCATCTTAGGCCTCCGCCTGGTCCAGACCGCGGTTGGTCATGACCGTGTAGGGGTCCATGAGAGCCGCAAGACCCTGGAATGTGGCGCGAACCACGTTGTGAGGATTGCTGGAACCGAGGCTCTTGGTCAGGACGTTGTGGATCCCCGCTGCCTCCATGACGGCTCGCACCGCGGCGCCGGCGATGATGCCCGTGCCCTGGGGCGCGGGCTTCATGAGCACCGAGCCCGCGCCGAAATGGCCCTGGATCGGATGCGGCAGGCTGCCGTTGGGGGTCACCGGGACCTTGATCATGTTGCGCTTGGCGCTCTCGATCCCCTTCTTGATGGCCGAAGGGACCTCGAGGGCCTTGCCCAGGCCGAAACCGACCCGGCCATTGCCGTCGCCCACCACCACCAGCGCCGAGAAGGAGAAGTTCTTGCCTCCCTTGACGACCTTGGTGACGCGGCCCACGTAGATGACCTGGTCCTTGAATTCGCTCTGCTGTTCAGCAGCGCCCTGGCTGCTGTGTCTGTCGCTGCGCTCGTTCGCCATTCCCTTAGCTCCTCAAAACTGCAGCCCGGCTTCGCGGGCGCTGTCGGCGAGCGCTTTCACGCGGCCGTGATAGAGATAACCATTGCGGTCGAAGACCACCGCCTTGATGCCCTTTTCCTGCAGACGGGCGGCGATGCTCGCTCCCACCGCCTTGGCGGCGTCGATGTTCGCACCGTTGGAGAGCTTGGCGCGCAGATCCTTCTCCAGGCTGGAGGCGGAAGCCACGGTGACGCCCTTGGAGTCGTCCACGGCCTGCACGTAGATGCGCTTGAGGCTCTTGTAGATCGTGAGGCGGGGACGTTCCGCGGTGCCCGAGAGCCGCCCGCGGATCCGGGCCTTGGTCTTTTCGCGCCGCGAGGCGAGGTTTCTGAGTTCGGTTGATGTGGCCATGGCTCCCCCCTACTTTCCGGTCTTGCCGGCCTTGCGGCGGATGACTTCGCCGGTGTACATGACGCCCTTGCCCTTGTACGGCTCGGGTTTGCGGAACTTGCGGATGTCGGCAGCCACCTGGCCCACCAGCTGCCGGTCGCTGCCGGTCACCACGATATGGGTGGCCTTTTCGACCTGCAGGGCGATGCCCGCGGGGGCTTCGTAGAAAATGGGATGGCTGTAGCCCAGGTCGAGGCGCAGTTTCGCGCCGTCCATGGCGGCCTTGTAGCCGACGCCGACCATGTCCAGCTCCTTCTTCCAGCCCTCGGTGACGCCCTGGACGGCGTTGTTCACAAGCGCGCGGGCGAGGCCGTGGAAGGCGCGGGTCTGGGCCTGCTCGTCGGCCCGCAGGAAGGTGATGGAGTCGGCCTTGATGTCGAGGCTGATCCCCTTGGGGATCGGGCAGTTGATCTTGCCCTTGGCGCCTGCGACCACGGCCTCAGCCCCGTTGACTGTGACGGTCACGCCCTTGGGCAGAGTCACGGGCATTTTTCCGATTCGAGACATGTTGGAATCCTTAGATGAGGGCTCAGGTCAGGGCCTGTCGCCCATTTCAGGAAAAAGGGTTGAAGGGCGGCTACCAGACATAGGCGATGATCTCGCCGCCGACGTTCTGCTTCTGGGCATCCTTGCCGGTCATCACGCCCTTGGGCGTGGTGAGGATGGAGATGCCGAGGCCGCCATGCACTTCGGCGATCTCATGCACCCCGGCGAAGATGCGCAGGCCCGGACGGGAGATCCGCTTGATGCCGTGGATCACGTTGGCCTTGTCCTTCAGGTACTTGAGGTTGAGGACGAGGTAGTTCCGGCCTTCGTGCTCGACGGCCTTGTAGGAGTGGATGTACCCCTCCTGCTTCAGGATGGCGGAGAGGTTCTCCTTCATCTTGCTGGCGGGCACCACGACGGCCGTGTGGCCGGCCATGATGCCGTTGCGGATGCGGGTCAGGTAATCGGCAATAGGATCTGTGTACATGGTTGCCCCTTACCAGCTGGACTTCTGCACGCCGGGCAGTTCGCCGGCCAGCGCATGTTTACGGAAGCAGATGCGGCACAGCTTGAACTTGCCGATGTAGCCCCTGGAACGGCCGCAGCTCAGGCAGCGGTTCCGGTGCTGGGTCGAGAATTTCGGTGGCTGGCTGTCTTTGTACATCTTCGCGATGCGGGCCATGTCTAATCTCCTGCTACTTACGGAAAGGCATGCCGAGCTGGGTCAGCAGGGCGCGCGCTTCGGCGTCGTTCTTGGCAGTGGTCACGAAAGTGATGTTCATGCCCTTGAGCTTGTCCACCTTCGCGAAGTCGATTTCCTGGAAGATCAACTGGTCCTTGATGCCCAGGGTGTAGTTCCCGCGTCCGTCGAAGGAGCGGGTGGGGACGCCGCGGAAGTCGCGCACGCGGGGCAGGGACAGCGCGATGAGGCGGTCCATGAATTCCCACATGCGGGGCCCGCGCAGGGTGACCATGCAGGCGATGGGCATGCCCTCGCGCAGCTTGAACTGGGCCACGCTCTTCTTGGACTTGCGGACGATGGCCTTCTGCCCGGCGATGGTGGTGAGCTCCTCGACGGCCACATCCAGGATCTTGATGTTCTGGATGGCTTCGCCGACGCCCATGTTCAGGACGATCTTTTCGAGCTTCGGCACCTGCATGATGGAGCCGAAAGCGAATTCCGACTGGAGGGCCGGAACCACCTTGCTGGAATAATGGGCTTTCAGGCGGGGCACAGGATGCTCTTGTGCTTTGGACATTGCTTCCTCCATTTCCGAGGGCGCAGGGGCCCCGGGGTTCGGGAGAGCGAGGAGGCTTGGGTCGCACGCCGGGCACCAATTGGCGCGGCCGCTTCCCGTTTCCCCTCAACCTCAGGTTTTCAAACGAGTCCGCCCTGGAGAGGGCGGAAGGACGATCATCTCACGGCCAGAACGGATAAGGAAGCCGAAAGATCTTGGGGATGGCTCAAGCCGGGCGTTTGCGCGTCGGCTTATTGGTGGCGGGGTCCAGCATCATCACGTTGGAAGCGTGGATCGTGGCTTCCTTTGGGATCATCCCGCCTTCTTCGCCGGTCTGAGGATTGGCCTTGGTGGCCTTCTTGATCATGTTGACGCCCGCGACGAGCACACGGTTCGTGGAGGGGTTGACCTTGGAGACTAGTCCGACTTTGCCCTTGTCCTTGCCTGCGATCACGACGACCTGGTCGCCTTTTTTCAGCTTCATCTTCATGGCCGGCATTAGATCACCTCAGGAGCGAGAGACACGATCTTCATGTATTTGCGCTCGCGAAGCTCGCGCGCCACGGGCCCGAACACGCGGGTCCCCACGGGTTCGCCATCCTTCTTGATGAGGACGGCGGCGTTCTCGTCGAAGCGGATGTAGCTTCCGTCCTTCCGGCGGAAAGCCTTGCGCTGCCGCACGATGACGGCCTGGACGACGGCTTTCTTCTTCACGGTGCCGCCCGGAATGGCTTCCTTGACGGAGGCGGTGATGACATCGCCCAGCTGGGCGATCCGGCCGACGCCCCCGCCGAGCGGCAGGATGCAGCAGATCTTTTTCGCGCCGGAATTATCGGCGACCGTGAGCATGGATCCCATTTGAATCATCGGATCTCCTTACTCGCCAGCTTTTTGGACGATCTCGAGGACCGCCCAGCGCTTGCGTTTGGACAAGGGACGGGACTCCACGATCTTCACCAGGTCGCCGATGCCGCAGGCGTTGGTTTCATCGTGGGCCATGAATTTCTTCGACTGCTTCACAGTGCGGTGGTACAGCGGGTGCTGGAACTTGCGTTCCACCTTCACGACCACGGTCTTGTCGGCCTTGCTGGACACCACGATGCCGCTGCGGATCATTTTAGTTTCGAGGCTCATCCCAGTCTCCTACTCTGCGGCCATTTTGGAGGCCAGCGCGGTCTTGACGCGGGCCAACTCGCGGCGGGTCTTGCGGATCTCGGCGGAATTCTCCACTTGGCCCACGGCATGCTGGAAACGCAGGGTGAACCGCTTGGCGGCCAATTCGGCCTCAAGCTGCGCCAGCTCTTCGGTGTTCTTGTCTGTGAATGCGCTGAAGGGGTTCTTTTTGCTCATGGGTTCCTCTATTCTTCAGGCGGCGTGCGGGTGATGAACTCAGACGCGAAAGGCAGTTTCTGCTGCGCCAAGGCCAGGGCTTCGCGGGCCAGGTCCTCGGTGATGCCTTCCATCTCGAAGAGGATGCGTCCCGGGCGGATCACGCAGACCCAGCCGTCCGGCGCGCCCTTGCCGCTGCCCATGCGGGTCTCGGCAGGTTTCGACGTGGTGGGCCGGTCCGGGAAGACCCGGATCCAGATCTTGCCGCCGCGCTTGACGTGGCGGGTCATGGCGATACGGGCGGCCTCGATCTGGCGGTTGGTGAGCCAGCAGTGGTCGAGCGCTTTGAGGCCGAAATCGCCGAATGCGAGCTCGGCGCCACGGGTGGCCTGGCCTTTGACCCGGCCTTTTTGAACCTTGCGGTTTTTGACTTTCTTGGGCATCAACATGGTTAGGTCACCTCAGCGCTTCACGGTTTCGACAGCCGAATCCGGCAGGTTCACCCACACCTTCACACCGATGATGCCGTAGGTGGTCTTGGCTTCGGCGAAGCCGTAGTCCACGTTGGCCTTGATGGTCTGGAGGGGCATCTGGCCGGAGAGGTAGTCTTCGGTCCGGGCGATCTCGGCGCCGTTCAGGCGGCCGGAGACCTTGATCTTGAAGCCCTTGGCGCCGAAGCGGATGGCGGCTTCTTCGGCCTTGCGCATGGCGCGGCGGAAGGCGATGCGGCGCTCGAGCTGCTGGGCCACGCCCTCAGCCACGAGCTGCGCGTCGATTTCCGGCTTCTTGATTTCCTGGATGTCGACGGCGACGGGGCGCTTGAGCTTCGCTTGGAGGTCTTCACGGAGCTTGTCGATCTCGGAGCCCTTGCGGCCGATGACGATGCCGGGGCGCGCGGTGAAGATGCGCACTGTGACCTTGTCCGCGGCGCGCTCGATGTCGATCTTGCTGATCATGGCGTTGAGCGCGTGCAGCTGGGCCTTGAGCTCTTTGCGGAGCTTCAGGTCCTCGTGCAGCATGGTGGCGTAGTCCCGCTTGGAGTACCACTTGCTGTGCCAGTTCTTGGAATAGATGATGCGGAACCCGAAAGGGTGGACTTTTTGACCCATGACTACGCCTCCTCGCCGGTTACGGCGGCGAGCTGAATGGTGATGTGGCAGGTGCGCTTCTGCACGCGGTAGGCGCGGCCCATGGGCGCAGGGCGGACGCGCTTCATGCGGAAGCCCTCGTCCACGAACACCGACTTGACCATCAGTTCGTCGGGGTTCACGGAAGGATTCTTGTCCAGGGCGTTGGCCACGGCGGAATCGAGCAGTTTGCGGATGGGCTCCGAGGCGTATTTCTTGGTGCTGGCGAGGACCCACTGGGCTTCGCCGATCTGCTTGCCGCGGATGAGGTCCACCACGAGCCGGGCCTTCTGGGCCGAGCCGCGGAGGTGGCGGATCGTGGCGCTGGCCGCGATGTCGGCCTGCGCGGGAGATTTGGAATTCATGGTCATGGCTTATTTCCCCTTCGCTTTGGCGTCGGACTTGCCGGCGTGGCCCCTGAAGGTCCGGGTCGGAGCGAACTCGCCCAGCTTGTGGCCAACCATGTTGTCCGTGACGTAGACAGGGATGAACTTGTTGCCATTGTGGACGGCGAAGGTCAGGCCGATCATCTTCGGCATCACCGTGGAGCGGCGCGACCAGGTCTTGATGATCTTGCGGTCATCCGTGGAAACCGCAGTGTCCACTTTCTTGGAGAGGTGCCCATCGATGAACGGGCCTTTTTTCAGAGAACGGGCCATCGTGAATTCTCCTAGTTGATCCGCTTGACGATGAATTTGGTGGTGCGGTTGTTATGCCGCGTCTTGTATCCGCGCGTCGGCTGGCCCCAGGGGGTGACCGGGTGGCGGCCGCCGGAGGTGCGGCCTTCGCCGCCGCCGTGCGGGTGGTCCACCGGGTTCATGACCACGCCTCGGACGGTCGGGCGGACGCCCAGCCAGATCCTGCGGCCGGCCTTGCCCAGCGCGATGTTCTCGTGCTGCAGGTTGCCGACCTTGCCGATGGTCGCCATGCATTCCAGGTGGATCTTGCGGATCTCGCCGGATTTCAGGCGGAGCTGGGCGTATTCGCCGTCCCTCGCCACGAGCTGCGCGAAAGCGCCGGCGGCGCGGGCGATCTGGCCGCCCTTGCCGGGCTTCATCTCGATGTTGTGGATTTCGGTGCCCACCGGGATGTTCCGGAGCGGCAGGGTGTTGCCCACCAGGATGTCCGCGTTCTTTCCGGACACCACGGTGCGGCCCACTTCCAGGCCGTCGGGCGCCAGGATGTAGCGCTTCTCGCCGTCGGCATAGACCAGCAGGGCGATGCGGGCGGTGCGGTTGGGGTCGTATTCGATCGTCGCGACCTTGGCGGGCACATCGAACTTGTTGCGCTTGAAGTCGATCAGGCGGTAGCGCTGCTTGTGGCCGCCGCCGATGTGCCGCGTGGTGATCCGCCCGGTGTTGGAACGGCCGCCGGTGCGGGTCTTCTTGGCAATCAGGGAACGCTCGGGGGAGTCGCTCGTGATTTCCTCGAAACCTTGCTTCGACATGCCGCGCTGACCTGGCGTGGTCGGCTTGAGCATCTTTACGCTCATGGTTTTGCCTTTAGAAAAGTGTGGGCGATAGTGGCAGTGCTTGTCCGTCCACGGGGTTTGAAATCAATTTCCGGGCCTCTCAGGCCTCGGCGGCGGGAAGGGAGCCTTCCGCCAGTTCGACGTAGGCCTTTTTCGATGCGGCGGTCTGGCCCACCCAGCGGCCCAGGCGCTTGGCCTTGGCGTGCACCTTGACGGTGCGGATGGACTTCACCTTGGCCTGGAGCAGGAGCTCGGCGGCCTCTTTGATTTGGTGCTTGTTGGCCCAGGGAGCCACTTCGAACACCTGGACATTGCTCTCCCGCAGGATCTGGCCTTTTTCGGTCAGCAGCGGCTTGCGGATCACTTCGAAAATCTTAGTCATGGTTTCACCACTTCCTGCAGCGCCAGAATCGCATCCTTGGAAAAGACAACCTGGTCGTACTTGAGCAGCTCATAGACATTCACGCCCAGGCTCGTGACCGTCATGAACCTGGGGTGGTTCCCGGCAGCCAGGGACAGATTGCGGGAGGCCTCGGACCCCACCAGCAGGGCGCGGTCGCCCACGCCCAGCTTGGCCATGGTCCCCGAAAGGGCCTTGGTCTTGTGGGTGGCGAGCTCCCAGTTCTCGACGACCATCAACTGGCCCTTGGAGAACTTGACGGAAAGCGCGTTGCGGAGGGCCGATCGGCGGGCCTTCTTGGGGAAAGCGTAATCGTAGGAGCGCGGATTCGGGCCATGGGCCGTGCCGCCGCCCTTCCAGATCATCGAACGGATCGAGCCGATGCGGGCGCGGCCGGTGCCCTTCTGCTTCCAGAGCTTCTTGCCCGAACCGGAGACTTCGGACTTGTCCTTGGTCTTGGCGGTGCCGGCGCGGCGCTTGGCCAGGAAGTGGCGGACCGCTTCCCAGATCAGATGGGTATTGATGTCTTCAAGCTTGAAGACTTCGGGCAGCAGGTCCACAGTGCCGGCCTGCTTGCCGTCGAGGTTCACGACAGGGTGCTGGAAGGTCGCCATCTCAGGCCTCCTGCTTGATCACGACGTACCCACCCTTGGGGCCGGGAACGGCGCCCTTGATGAGCAGAAGGTTGTTTTCGGAATCCACCGAGGCGATTTCCAGGTTCCTCACGGTCACCTGTTCGGCGCCCATGTGGCCGCCCATGCGCATGCCGGGAAAAACACGGCTGGGATCGGAAGAGCCGCCGATGGAACCAGGAGCGCGGTGGTGCATGGAGCCGTGGGTCGCGCGGCCACCCTTGAAGTGGTGGCGCTTCATGACGCCCGCGAAGCCCTTGCCCTTGCTGGTGCCGACGACATTGACTTTGACTTTGGCTTCGAACTGGCCCACGAGGACGCTATCGCCTTCCTTCGCGGGATCGGACGAATCGACTTTGAACTCGCGCAGCACGCGGACCGGAGCGACGCCGTGCTTCTCCGCGTGGCCCCTCTCGGGCTTGCTGGCGCGCTTGCCGCCGCTGGGATCCACGAAGCCGATCTGGATGGCGTCATAGCCCTCTTTGGCGGCGGTTTTGCGCTGCACCACCACACAGGGGCCCGCCTGGATCACGGTCACGGGGACGACCTGCCCTTTTTCATTGAAGATCTGGGTCATGCCCAGTTTCCTGCCGATGATTCCTTTGATCATGGTTCTGCTCCCCTTCCTTTACCGGTTGCCCTGACGGCTGAACACCTTGATTTCGACATCGACGCCCGCGGGGAGGTCGAGGCGCATCAGGGTGTCCACCGTGGTCTGGGTGGGGTTGAGGATGTCGAGCAGCCGCTTGTGGGTGCGGATCTCGAACTGGTCGCGGCTCTTCTTGTCCACGTGGGGCGAGCGGTTCACCGTGTACTTGCTCGTCCGGGTGGGAAGCGGGATCGGCCCAGCGACCTGGGCGCCGCTGCGCTTCGCGGTGTCCACGATTTCGCGGGTGCTCTGGTCGAGCAGGCGGTGGTCGAAGGCGCGCAAACGGATGCGAATGTTGTCTTTCATGTTCACTCCATCGGGACGGATGTGCCGTCCATAGACGTGGGGCGCTGGCCGCCCAACCTGAGTTGATGTCCTCTCAGACGAGGACAAGGCTAACCAGAATAACAAAAGCCGCCGAAAACACAAACGAAATTTTTCGAGCCTCGGCGGCCGGTTTTGCTTCCCCTTTTACAAAGGGGAGCGGGCTTATCAAGAAGCCAAGATCCGGAGAACTTGAACGGCTTCACCCCGTGAGGGGCTATGAAGGTAGAAGGCTTGAGACTTGGGACTTGGGACTTGGGACCTACTTGGACCCCTTGACCTTGGCGATGATCTCTTCCGCCACGTTCTTGGGGGCTTCGTCGTAGTGCGAGAACTGCATGGTGTAGTTGCCGCGGCCCTGGGTCATGCCGCGGAGGCTGGTGGAGTAGGCGAACATTTCCGCAAGCGGGACCTTGGCAGAAACGACCTTGGAACCGGCGCGCTCTTCCATGTTCTCGATGCGGCCGCGGCGGCTGTTCAGGTTGCCGATGACGTCGCCCATGTATTCCTCGGGCACCACCACCTCGACGCCCATGATGGGTTCGAGGATCACCGGGTGGGCCTTTTCGCAGCCCGCCTTGAAGCCCATGGAGCCGGCGATCTTGAACGCCATTTCATTGGAGTCCACATCGTGGAAGCTGCCGTCGTAGATGGTGACCTTGACGTCCACCACCGGGTACCCGGCGAGCACGCCGGATTCCATGGCTTCCTGGATGCCCTGGTCCGTGGGCTTGATGTATTCCTTGGGCACCGAGCCGCCCTTGGTCTCGTTGATGAATTCGTAGCCCTTGCCCGGCTCGTTGGGCTCGACGATGAGCTTGACGTGGCCGTACTGGCCGCGGCCGCCGGACTGGCGGACGAACTTGCCTTCGGACTCCACGCGGCGGCGGATGGTCTCGCGGTAGGCCACCATGGGCTTGCCCACGTTGGCTTCCACTTTGAATTCGCGCATCATGCGGTCCACGATGATCTCCAGGTGGAGCTCACCCATGCCGGCGATGATGGTCTGGTTCGTCTCGGGATCGGTCTTCACCTTGAAGGTGGGATCCTCCTGGGCCAGCCGGCCCAGCGCGATGCCCATCTTCTCCTGGTCGGCCTTGGTCTTGGGCTCGATGGCCACCTGGATCACCGGATCCGGGAAGTCCATGCTCTCGAGCACCACCGGGTGGCCCTCGTCGCAGATGGTCTGGCCCGTGAACACGTCCTTGAGGCCCACCGCCGCGCCGATGTCGCCGGTGCGGACTTCGGTGATGTCCTCGCGCTTGTTGGCGTGCATCTGGAGCAGGCGGCCGATGCGCTCACGGCGGTCCTTGTTGGAGTTGTAGACGCTGGATCCCGCTTCGAGCACGCCGGAGTAGACGCGGATGAACGAGAGGCTGCCGACGAACGGATCCGCCATGATCTTGAAGATCAGGGCGCTGAACGGCTCCTTGTCGTCGGCGAGGCGCTCGATGGCGTTGCCGTCCATGTCCACGCCCTGGATGGGCGGGACGTCCAAGGGGCTCGGCATGTAGTTCACCACCGCGTCGAGCATGGGCTGCACGCCTTTGTTCTTGAAGGCGCTGCCGCACATCATCGGCGTGAAGATGATCGAGATGCAGCCCTTGCGGATGCCGTCGCGGAGTTCGGCTTCGGTGAGGTCCTCGCCGCTCAGGTACTTCTCCATGAGCACTTCATCGGCCTCGGCCACCATCTCGACCATTTTTTCGCGCCATTCGGCGGCGGTCTCCAAGAGGTCCGCGGGGATCTCGCCCTCGATGACCTTGTAGCCCTTGTCGCCGTCGTCGAAGGTGAGCGCCTTCATGGTGACCAGGTCCACGACGCCGCGGAAATGCTCCTCGGCGCCGATGGGGATCTGGATGGGCATGGGGCGCGCCTTCAGGCGGGTCTTCATCATGTCCACCACGCGGAAGAAATCCGCGCCGGGACGGTCCATCTTGTTCACGAAGGCCATGCGCGGCACGTGGTACTTGTCGGCCTGGCGCCAGACCGTCTCGGACTGGGGCTCGACGCCGCCCACGGCGCAGAACACCGCGCAGGCTCCGTCCAGCACGCGCAGGCTGCGCTCCACCTCGGCGGTGAAATCCACGTGGCCGGGCGTGTCGATGATGTTGATGCGGTGTTCGACGCCCGTGTCCTTGCCCGTCAGCGGGATCCAGCTGGCGGTGATGGCCGCGGACGTGATGGTGATGCCGCGCTCCTGCTCCTGCACCATCCAGTCGGTGGTGGCTGCGCCGTCATGGACTTCGCCGATCTTGTGGATCTTGCCGGTGTAGAAAAGGATGCGCTCCGTGGTGGTCGTCTTGCCGGCATCGATATGGGCCATGATGCCGATGTTGCGGTAGCGCTCGAGGGGCGTATGGCGAGCCACGAGAGACTCCTTAGGAAAAATTGAGTCAAGGAACAGGATCAGGGTCCGGTGCGCATGGCACGCGGGCATTCAATTCGGAAAGCCAAGGCCGGTGATTCAAAGCATGGGGCCGCCAGTGCAGCGGCCCCGCAGCGCGAAACAGCCTTCTACCAGCGGAAGTGGGCGAACGCCTTGTTGGCTTCGGCCATCTTGTGGACGTCGTCCTTCTTCTTGATGGCGGCGCCGCGGAAGTTCATGGCGTCGAGGATCTCGCCGGCCAGTTTGTCGCGCATGGTGCGCTCGCCGCGGGATGCGGAGTAGGTCTTCAGCCAGCGCATGGCCAGCGAGGTGCGGCGGTTCTGCGGCACTTCGACGGGCACCTGGTAGGTGGCGCCGCCGACGCGGCGGGACTTCACTTCCACCGCGGGCTTGATGTTGGTCAGCGCCTTCGTGAAGGCTTCGAGGGCCTCTTCGCCGCTCTTCTTGGCGACGATCTCGAGCGCGCCGTACACGATGCGTTCGGCGGTGGCCTTCTTGCCGCGCTCCATGAGGATGTTCACGAATTTGGAGACGACGAGCGAGTTGTAGATGGGATCCGGGAGGATCTCACGCTTGGGGGGTGCGGAACGACGAGCCATTTTTCATCTACCTCACTTTTTCTTCGCAGCGGCTGCGCCGGCCTTCGGCCGTTTCGCGCCGTACTTGGAGCGGGACTGGTTGCGGCCGGCGACGCCCGTGGCGTCGAGCGTTCCGCGGACCACGTGGTAGCGCACGCCGGGCAGGTCTTTCACACGGCCGCCGCGGATCAGCACGATGGAGTGCTCCTGCAGGTTGTGGCCCACGCCCGGGATGTAGGTGGTGCACTCGATGCCGTTGGTCAGGCGCACGCGGGCGACCTTGCGGAGGGCCGAGTTCGGCTTCTTCGGCGTGGTGGTGAACACGCGGGTGCACACGCCGCGCTTCTGCGGGCAGGCGTCGAGCGCAGGGCTCTTGGTCTTGTTGATGAACGTCTTCCGCCCTTGGCGGATCAATTGATTGATGGTTGGCACACCATCCTCCATAGTTGGCTCGTCCAGATGATCCCGGAGAGCTAGGCCCGAGAGGTTGCGGAGGCCCCTTGCAGAGGACAGGCAACATTGGACGGAAAGAAAATCGGCCGGCCCGGATGGGCAGGGAACTTATAAGCCTATCGCACCGGCGCGGGAAGTCAATCCGGGATCCTCGGCGCCGGTCACTCCGGCTTCGTGGCCGCTTCGATTTTCGGGGAGTGGCAGGCGCACCCCGAAGCGCATCCCGCGTTCGATCCGGACGCGGCTCCGGCGGCCGCCCCTGCCGCCGGAGCGGCTCCGGCCGCGGTCCCGCCCTCCTGGGCCCCCGCAGCGCTTTTTCCCGCCTTGCCGTCCCCGGCAGGGTCCTTCCCGCCTCCGGCGTAGCCGCCGGCATACCAGCCGCTGCCGGCCAGCACGAACGCGGTCCTCGAGATCTCGCGGCGCATGGCCCCGCCTCCGCCGCATGCGGGGCAATCGTGGGCCGTGGGCGCGGAAAAGCCCTGGAGTTTTTCTTCTTTCGCGCCGCAGGCTTCACAGCGGTACTCGTAGAGTGGCATGGCATCCTTTCAAGCAAGCGGCCTGCGCCGCAAACTGCTAGTTTAACTCGGACGCGCCATGGACACTCCCCCTCGACTCTTTCCTGATGCCAAGGCCTTCCTCGCGGCCCTCCCGCAGCGGCCCGCGCGGCTTTGCTTCACGAACGGCTGCTTCGACCTCTTGCACCCTGGCCACGTCCGGTACCTGGAAGACGCCCGCGCCCTGGGGGATTTCCTGGTGGTGGGACTCAACAGCGATGCATCCGTCGCGCGGCTGAAGGGCGCCGGAAGGCCCCTGCAGGACGAAGCCGCGCGCGCCTCCATCCTACTGGGGCTGCGCAGCGTCGACGCGGTGGTGCAGTTCGACGAGGACACGCCCCTGGAACTCATCCAAGCCTTGCGGCCCGACATCCTGGTCAAGGGCGGCGACTACACGCCGGATACGGTGGTCGGACGCGACGCGGTGGAGGCGCATGGGGGGCGCGTGGTCATCATTCCCCTGATTCCAGGCCACAGCACCTCGCGGATCGAAGAACGCATCCGGAGCGGCCGCGGCGTCACGCTTCCGGAAT
Source organism: Holophagaceae bacterium (assembly GCA_016720465.1). Lineage (NCBI taxonomy): Bacteria > Pseudomonadati > Acidobacteriota > Holophagae > Holophagales > Holophagaceae > Holophagaceae bacterium. The sequence goes on along the minus strand of JADKKO010000002.1, from coordinate 109,926 downwards.
GAAAAACGCGGTCCCGAAAGACCGCGTTTTCCTGGAAACTTCGAGTGCGGGGATCAGGCTTCGGCGGGCGCTTCGGCGGCCATGAGCGCCTTGCGGCTGAGCTTGATCTTGCCGCTCTTCTCGTCGATGCCGATGACCTTGACCATGATCTCCTGGCCTTCGCTCACTTCATCGGCGGGGCTCTTGACGCGGTGGGGCGCCATCTCGGAGACGTGCAGCAGGCCGTCGAGGCCCGGCAGGATGGTCACGAAGGCGCCGAACTCCACGACCTTCGCCACGCGGCCCATGTAGGTCTTGCCGACTTCCGCGGTCTGCGTGAGGTCCGCGATCATCTTCAGCGCGATGGCGAGCTTCTCTTGGGTCGGGCCGGCCACCTGGCAGATGCCGTCGTCGTCGATGTTCACGGAGCAGCCGGAGACGTCGATGATGTTGCGGATGGTGGCGCCGCCCTTGCCGATGACATCGCGGATTTTTTCTTTGGGAAGCTGGATGCTCTTCATCTGCGGCGCATTCGAAGCGAACTCCCCGCGCGGCGCGGCCAGGATCTCGCCCATGGACGCGAGCAGCTGGAGCCGCCCCTGCTTGGCCTGGGCCAGCGCCTTGGTCAAAATGTCGGTGGTGATGCCGCCGATCTTGATGTCCATCTGGAGCGCTGTGATGCCCTTGGTGGTGCCGGCGACCTTGAAATCCATGTCGCCATAGTGGTCTTCCTGGCCGGCGATGTCCGTGAGCACCACGAACTTCTCGCCATCGCTCACGAGGCCCATGGCCACGCCCGCGACCGGCGCCTTCAGCTTGATGCCCGCGTCCATGAGCGCGAGCGTTCCGCCGCAGATGGTGGCCATCGAGGACGAACCGTTGCTCTCGGTGATGTCGGACACCACGCGCACCGTGTAGGGATTTTCTTCCTGGCTGGGCAGCACCGCCATGATGCTGCGCTCGGCCAGCATGCCGTGGCCGATCTCGCGCCGTCCCGGCCCGCGGTTGGGCTTGCACTCGCCCACGCTGTAGCCCGGGAAATTGTAGTGCAGGTAGAACTTCTTCTCGTACTCCTCCTCGATGCCGTCGATGTACTGCACGTCATCCTGGGTGCCCAGGGTGGCGGTCACCAGGGCCTGGGTCTCCCCGCGGGTGAAGAGGCAGGAACCGTGCGTGGAGGGAAGCACGCCGACTTCGATGTTGAGGGGCCGGATCTGGTCGAAGGCCCGGCCGTCGAGGCGGATGTTCTGCTTCAGGATCGTGTTGCGGAACAGGGTTTCCTTCAGCAGGTCGAAACAGGCGACGACGTCCTTCTTGGTTTCCGGAGCGTCGGCCGTCAGCTCGGAAACGACCTCCTTCTTCAGCGTGTCGATGGCCTTGTAGCTGTCCAGCTTCACCTTCATGGTGAGGGCAGCCATCAGCTTCTCGGCGTGCTTGGACACCTTGGCGTAGATGTCCTGGTCGAGTTCGCTCTTCGCCGCGGCGAGCTTCGGCTTGCCGACCTTGGCCTGCAGCTCCTTCTGGAGCTTGACGAGCTTCTTGATCTGCTCGTGGCCGAAATTCAGCGCGTCCACCATGTCGGCTTCGAGCACTTCCTTGGCGCCGCATTCCACCATGACAATGGCTTCCTCGGTGCCCGCGAGGATGAGGTCCAGGTCGCTGTCGGTGCGCTGGCCCACCAGGGGATTGGCGACGAACTTCCCGTCGATCCGTCCCACGCGGATGCCACCCACGGGCGCCACGAAAGGGATTTCGGAAATGATCAATGCGGCCGATGCGCCCACGATCGCCAGGGTGTCCGGCTGGTGCTGGCCATCGAAGCTGATGACCTGGGCCGTGATCATGGTGTCGTCGTTGTAGCCCTCTTCGAAGAGCGGCCTCAAGGGACGGTCGATGAGGCGGCAGATGAGCGTTTCCTTGGTGGTGGCGCGGCCCTCGCGCTTGAAGAAGCCGCCCGGGATCTTGCCGGCGGAAAAGGCGGCTTCGCGGTAGTCCACGGTGAGCGGGAAGAAGTCGATGCCTTCCCGCGGCGCGGCGCGGCACACGGCCACCAGGACCATGGTGTCGCCCTGGCGCACGATGACCGCGCCCGCCGCCTGCTTGGCGATGCGGCCCGTCTCGATGGTGATGGGCGTGCCGCCCAGATCCAGGCTTACGGTGGTCGGGCTGAATTGCAGTTCGTTCATGGAATCTCCTGCCCCGATCGGGGACTTGGCTGGCCCGCCCTTTTGCGATCGCTCCAGGAAAGCCACAAGACCGAACTGTGGATTTCATGCAGAGGTCGCTGCCGCAGGGCGGACAGTTGATGGTTCGGCAATTAATAGTCTATCAGCGCTTAGGTCCCGCGATTGATCGAATTGACATGACCCGCGGCCCGTCCTGCCAGGGGCGGCGCCCCAAGAAAAAGAGCCGCTCACGCGGCTCTTTTTCTTGGGGCTCTGGAGGATAGATCAATCTTCCCCGTCGAATTCCGTAAGGCCTTGCAGTTCCTCGACGTGGGCAGCCATGCGGCTGTACTCGTCGTCGAAATCGTCGCCCAGCACGTTTTCCGTATAGGTGATCTCGGGGTACTGGCCTTCCTCGATCTCCAGGTTCCGGTAGGCGGGGATGCCGGTGCCCGCAGGGATCAGGCGGCCCAGGATGACGTTCTCCTTCAAGCCGCGGAGGTAGTCCACGCGGCCTTCAAGAGCTGCTTCGGTGAGCACCCGGGTGGTCTCCTGGAAGGAGGCCGCGGAGATGAAGCTCTCGGAGGTGAGGGCCGCCTTGGTGATGCCCAGCAGCAGCGACTCGCAGGTGGCGGGGAGGCCGCCGTCCTTCATGGCCTGCTCGTTGATGTCCTTGAAGCGGTTCTTGTCCACCTTCTCTTCGACGATGAGCGGGGTGTCGCCCACTTCGGTGATCATGACCCAGCGCATCATCTGGCGGATGATGGTCTCGATGTGCTTGTCGTTGATGGTCACGCCCTGGGCGCGGTAGACCTCCTGCACTTCGTTCACGAGGAAGGCCTGGAGGGCCTTGTCGCCCTCGACCTTCAGGAGGTCGTGGGGTGAGACGGCGCCTTCGGTGAGTTTCTCGCCGGAGTGGATCTCGTCGCCGTCCTGGACCTGGATGTGCTTGCCGCGCGGGATCAGGTATTCGCCCTTTTCCCCGGTCTCGCTCTCGACGATGACCTTCTGGTTGCCGCGCACGCGGTTGCCGTATTTCACGAGGCCGGTGATTTCGGAAATGATGGCCGGATCCTTCGGCTTGCGGCCTTCGAACAGCTCCGTCACCCGCGGCAGGCCGCCGGTGATGTCAGAGGTCTTGGCCTGCTGGCGGGGCGTCTTGGCCAGCACGTCGCCGGGGCTGAGCTCCTGGCCCTCCTCCACTTCGATGTAGGCGGAGGTGGGGATGTTGTAGCGCACGAGCACCTTGTGGTTCTCGCCCTTGACGTTGATGTGCGGGTGCAGCTTGTCGTCGGTGGGGTCGATGACCTTGCGGCGGAACCGGCCGGCGATGGGGTCGCGCTCTTCCACGTAGGAAACGTTGGGCTCGAATTCCTTGAAGTCCACGATGCCCGCTTTTTCGGTGATGACGTAGTCATTGTAGGGATCCCACTCGGCGAGCACCGTTTTGGGTTCCACTTCCTCCCCGTTCTTCACGCGGATCATGGCGCCGGGCGCGACCTTGTAGCGTTCCCGCTCGTTGCCGTCGCCATCGACCACCAGGATGTAGCCCGAGCGGCTGAGGGCCAGCAGTTCGCCCTTGCGGTTCTTGACGGTCTTCATGCCGTCCAGCTTCACGAAGCCCTTGGTCTGGGCCTCGTGGGTGCTCTTCTCGGAGGCGCGGCTGGCGGCGCCGCCCACGTGGAAGGTGCGCATGGTGAGCTGCGTTCCGGGCTCGCCGATGGACTGCGCGGCGATGACGCCCACGGCCTCGCCCTGGTCCACGAGCTTGCCCGTGGACAGGTTCAGGCCGTAGCACTGGGCGCAGACGCCCCGCCTGGCTTCGCAGGTGAGGACCGAGCGGATCCGGACGCTGGGAATCCCGGAGGTCTCGATCTTGAAGGCCAGGTCCTCGCTGAGCAGGGTGCCGGCGGGGGCGATGTTCTTCTTGGAGTAGGGATCGAAGACATCTTCCAGGGTCACTCGGCCCATGATGCGGTCCCGCAGCCGGGCGCGGATGGTGCCGTCGCTGTTGACGATGGCGGCGACTTCGATGCCGTCCAGCGTGCCGCAGTCGTTCTCGTTGATGATCACGTCCTGGGCCACGTCCACCAGCTTGCGGGTGAGGTAGCCGGAATCCGCGGTCTTGAGCGCCGTGTCGGCCAGGCCCTTGCGGGCGCCATGGGTGGAGATGAAGTACTGGAGGACGCTCAGGCCTTCCTTGAAGTTGGCGGTGATGGGCGTCTCGATGATGTCGCCGGAGGGCTTGGCCATGAGGCCGCGCATTCCCGCCACCTGGCGGATCTGGGTCTTCGAGCCGCGGGCGCCGGAGTCGGCCATGATGTAGACGGAGTTGAGGTACTTCTCCTCGTTGTTCTTCTTCTCCATGTTCTTCATCATGTCGTTGGCCACCTGGTCGGCGGTCTTCGACCAGACTTCCAGGATGCGGTTGTACCGCGTGGCGCTGTCCAGGCGGCCTTCGAAGGCCTCCTTTTCAATGGCGCGGACTTCTTCGGTGGCTTCCTTGATGAGCTTGGGCTTGGTGGCGGGCACGATGAGATCGTCGATGCCCACGGAGACGCCGGCCTTCATGGCCCACATGAACCCGATGTCCTTCATGGCGTCCAGCATGCGGATCGTGACTTCGGGCCCGTTGAGCTTGTAGCAGCGGTTCACCAGGGACAGCAGGCCTTCCTTCTTGAGCAGGCCGTTGATGTAGGGCACTTCTTCGGGCAGGGCCAGATTGAAGATCACGCGGCCGACGGTCGTCGTGATCAGCGCGTTTTCCACCTTCTGGGCGGGGCACTCGAAGACTTCCTGCTCGCTGTTCTTCTTCGGATCCGCGGCGTGCCAGGCTTCCGTGTCCACCAGTTCGCCGGTGTACCGGAGCTGGATCAGCGCGTGGGTGTCCAGGATGCCGTAGCCGTGGGCGGCCACGACCTCGTTCATGTTCCCGAAGATCATGCCCTCGCCCTTGCGGTCGAAGCGCTTCTTCGTGAGGTAGTACCCGCCGAGCACGATGTCCTGGCTGGGCACCACGTTGGGTTTGCCGTTGGCGGGATTGAGGATGTTCTGGGTGGACATCATGAGCACGTGGGCCTCGATCTGGGCCATGGGGCTCAAGGGCACGTGGACGGCCATCTGGTCGCCGTCGAAGTCCGCGTTGAAGGCGGTGCAGACCAGGGGATGCAGCTTGATGGCCTTGCCTTCCACCAGCACCGGCTGGAAGGCCTGGATACCGAGGCGGTGCAGCGTCGGGGCGCGGTTCAGCATCACGGGATGGTTCTGGATCACTTCTTCCAGCACGTCCCAGACTTCGGGACGGCCTTCCTCCACCATTTCCTTGGCCTGGCGGATGGTGGCCGCGAAGCCCTTGTGCTCGAGCCGGTTGAAGATGAAGGGCTTGAACAGCTCCAGCGCCATCTTCTTGGGCAAGCCGCACTGGTGCAGCTTGAGGTCCGGTCCCACCACGATGACGGAACGGCCGGAGTAGTCCACGCGCTTGCCCAGCAGGTTCTGGCGGAACCGCCCCTGCTTGCCCTTGAGGGCGTCGGACAGGGACTTGAGCGGGCGGTTGGAGACGCCGCGCAGAAGGCGGCCGCGCTTGCCGTTCTCGAACAGCGCGTCGGCGGCTTCCTGGAGCATGCGCTTCTCATTGCGGACGATGACGTCCGGCGCGCGCAGTTCCAGCAGCTTCTTCAATCGATTGTTGCGGTTGATGACGCGGCGGTACAGGTCGTTGAGGTCGGAGGTCGCGAAGCGGCCGCCATCCAAGGGCACCAGGGGGCGCAGTTCCGGCGGCAGCACCGGGATCACGTCCAGGATCATCCACTCGGGCTTGTTGTGGCTGCGCTTGAAGGCCTCGGTGACCTTCAGGCGCTTGGCGATTTTCGAGCGCTTCTGGGCCGAGGTCTCGGTCTTCATGATGGCGCGCAGCTCGATGGCCAGGGCCTCGATGTCCACGTGCTTCAGCAGCTCCTTGATGCCCTCGGCGCCCATCTGGGCCTTGAACCCCTCGCCGAACTGGTGCTTGTAGTCGCGGTATTTGTCCTCGCCCAGGATCTCGCCTTCCTTCAGGGGCGTGGTGCCCGCTTCGGTGACGGCGTAGGCCTCGAAATAGAGCACGCGCTCGAGGTCCTTGAGGGGGATGTCGAGCAGGTAGCCGATGCGGCTGGGGACGCCCTTGAAGAACCACACATGGCTGACGGGCGAGGCGAGCTGGATGTGCCCCATGCGCTCGCGCCGCACGGCCTTTTTCGTGACTTCAACGCCGCACTTGTCGCAGACGACGCCCTTGAACTTCTGGCGCTTGTACTTGCCGCACAGGCATTCCCAGTCGTTCACGGGGCCGAAGATGCGGGCGCAGAAGAGGCCGTCCCGCTCGGGCTTGAGGCTCCGGTAATTGATGGTCTCGGGCTTGGTGACCTCGCCCCTGGACCAGGAGCGGATCTTGTCGGGCGACGCCAGGCTGACCCGGATGCACTCGTAGGCGTTGATGTTTTGCGGTTCTGGGAACATGGGGACCTCTGGAACGGAATCGGGATCGGTACGGCCTTGGGGCTCGGGCGAGGGTTCGCCCTAGCGCCTATGCGTCGATGGAAAAGGCGGAATCCTCGCCTTCGAAGCTCGGGGCCAGTTCCTCGCGGGTGAGCATTTCCACATCGATGCAGAGCGCATTGAGCTCTTTCTTCACGACGTTGAAGCTCTCCGGGAGGCCCGGATCCTTGATGGTTTCGCCCTTGATGATGGCCTGGTAGATCTGCGTGCGGCCGTGCATGTCGTCGGACTTGTAGGTCAGGAGCTCCTGCAGCACGTGGGCCGCGCCGTAGGCTTCCAGGGCCCAGACTTCCATTTCGCCGAAGCGCTGGCCGCCGAACTGGGCCTTGCCGCCCAGGGGCTGCTGCGTGATGAGCGAGTAGGGTCCGATGCTCCGGGCGTGGATCTTGTTGTCGACGAGGTGGTGCAGCTTGAGCATGTAGACGCAGCCGACGTTCACGGGCTGTTCGAAGGCTTCGCCGGTCATTCCGTCGAAGAGCAGCGTCTTGCCGGTGACATCCGGACCGATCTTGCCGTTCTTCTCCCAGGCTTTTTTCAGGAATTCCTTGATGTCGCCTTCCCGGGCGCCATCGAACACGGGCGTGGAGAAGTGGACGCCGAGGGTCCGTCCGGCCCAGCCCAAGTGGCATTCGAGCACCTGCCCGATGTTCATTCGGGAAGGAACGCCCAAGGGGTTCAGCACGATGTCCACCTGCTGGCCGTTCGGCAGGTAGGGCATGTCCTCCACGGGCAGGATGCGGCTCACCACGCCCTTGTTGCCGTGGCGGCCGGCCATCTTGTCGCCGACCTGGAGCTTCCTCTTGACGGCCACATAGCACTTGACGGTCTTCAGCACGCCGGGCATGAGCTCGTCGCCCTTCTTCAGGCGGTCTTCGCGCTCGGCGAGGATGTCCCGCAGCACTTTGAGCTGGCTCTCGGTCTTGTCGAGGATGTCCAGGACCTGGGCTTCGAGGCGCTCCTTGCCCGCGGCCACGCTGATCTGGCGGAAGCGGTGGTAGGGCACGGCTTCCAGCATGTTCTGCGTGAGCTTCTTCTTGGGGGGAAGTAGTTCCTTGCCCTTGTCATCCTTGAGCATTTCGCTCAGTTCCTTGCCCTTCAGCAGGACCACGATCTTCTTCTTGGCCTCGGCGCGGATGATCCGCTCCTCGTCTTCGAGATCCTTCTCCCACTTGACCACCTGGTCGTGCTCGATGGCCTGGGTGCGGAGATCCTTCTCCTGGCCCTTGCGGGTGAAGACCTTGACGTCCACCACGGTGCCTTCGATACCGGGGGGCACGGTCAGGCTGGCGTCCTTCACGTCGCTGGCTTTCTCGCCGAAGATGGCGCGCAGGAGCTTTTCCTCGGGAGAAAGCACGGTCTCGCCCTTGGGCGTGACCTTGCCCACGAGGATGTCGCCATGGCGCACCGTGGCGCCGATGCGGATGATGCCGGATTCGTCGAGGTTCTTGAGCATCTCCTCGCGGATCTGCGGGATGTCGCGGGTGATTTCCTCGGGGCCCAGCTTGGTGTCGCGGGCGTGGACTTCGAATTCCTCGATGTGGATCGTCGTGTAGAGGTCTTCCTTGACGACGCGCTCGGAGATCAGGATGGCGTCCTCGAAGTTGTAGCCGCGCCAGGGCATGTAGGCCACGACCAGGTTGCGGCCCAGGGCCAGTTCGCCATGGTCGGTGCAGGGGCCGTCCGCCAGGATCTGGTTGGCCGTGACGTATTCGCCCTTCTTCACGAGGGGGCGCTGGTTCAGGCAGGTGTTCTGGTTGGAGCGCGCGAACTTGGTGAGCGTGTAGATGTCCACGCCGCTTTCCAGGCCCTCGGTATCCGGGTCGTCCTCGACCCGGACCACGATGCGGTTGGCATCCACGGTCTCGACGATGCCCGAACGGCGGCAGATCACGCAGGCGCCGGAGTCCTTGGCGGCCACGTATTCCATGCCCGTGCCCACGATGGGGGCTTCGGTGCGGATGAGGGGCACGGCCTGGCGCTGCATGTTCGCGCCCATGAGGGCCCGGTTTGCGTCGTCGTTCTCGAGGAAGGGGATAAGCGAAGCGGCGACGGACACCACCTGCTTGGGGGAGACGTCCATGAGCGTCACCTTGGCGCGCTCGACGATCTTCGTCTCGCCAGCCTGCCGCGAGGTGACGTATTCATCCAGGATGTTGCCCTTGTCGTCCACGGTGGCGTTGGCCTGCGCGATGATGTGCTCGTCCTCTTCCCAGGCGCTCAGGTAGAAGGCGTGCATCTCGAACTTGGCGGGGCGCTTGCCCTCTTTTTCGAGCTTCTTGTTTTCCTTCTCCAGTTCGTCCAGGCGCACCACCTGCATGTAGCCGAACTTGGAATCGCCGACGCTCGTGACCTTCGCGAAGTTCACGATCTTGCCGTCCTCCACCTTGAGGTAGGGGGACTCGATGAAGCCGTATTCGTTGATGCGGGCGTAGCACGAGAGGGAGGAGATCAAGCCGATGTTCGGGCCTTCCGGCGTTTCGATGGGGCAGATGCGGCCGTAGTGGGACGTGTGCACGTCGCGCACTTCGAAGCCCGCGCGATCGCGGCTGAGGCCGCCCGGTCCGAGGGCCGACAAGCGGCGCTTGTGGGTGATTTCGGACAGCGGATTGGTCTGGTCCATGAACTGCGAAAGCTGCGAGGACCCGAAGAATTCCTTCATGGCCGCGATGACGGGCTTGCTGTTGATGAGGTCGTGGGCCTGGAGCGGCGAGTTGGGATCCTGGGCCATGGAGAACTTCTCCTTGATGGCCCGCTGCACGCGGACGAGGCCCACGCGGAAGCAGTTTTCCAGCAATTCGCCGACGGACCGCACGCGGCGGTTGCCCAGGTGGTCGATGTCGTCCGCGCGGACCGGCGCGATGTCGCCCATCTCCTGCCGCGTTGTGTCGTACTTCTTCAGGCGCAGCAGGTAGTTGACCGTATGGACGAAGTCATCCGCGCGCAGCGCGCGGGCATCCATCTCGGTCTCCAGCGACAGCTTGGCGTTGAGCTTGTGCCGGCCCACCTTGCTGAGGTCGTACTTCTGGGGATCGAAGAACATGCCGTAGAGCAGCTTCTTGCTGCTTTCCATGGTGGCGGGCTCGCCTGGCCGGATCTTCTTGAAGAGCTCCTTGGCGGCTTCCTCGGCGTCCTCGGTGTGGTCCTTGGTCAGCGTTTCGCTGAAGACCTTGCCGGTGGCGTCCATTTCCGGGAAGCAGACTTCGAATTCCGTGACATTGCCGGCCTGGAACATTTCGAGGTGGGTCTGGAGGAACGGCTCGTTGGCCTCCAGCAGCACTTCGCCGGTGTTCATGTTCACGACGTCGTTCAGCAGCACGGCGCCGTCGAGGACATCGCGCTCCACGGCCACCTGCTTCACGCCGGATTTGAGCATGTGCTCCAGAAGGCGGCGGCTGATCTTTTTGCCCGCGGCGGCGATCACCGTCTTGGACTTGGGATCCTTGACGTCCTCGGTGGAATGGTGGCCCAGCATCAGTTCGCCGGGGACCATGCTGATCTTCGAGCCCTTCAGGACGAAGCGCGCGGGCGTGTAGAAGCGGCGCAGCAACCCCTGGTTGTCCGCCATGGTCTCGTCGAAGAGCCCCAGGGCGCGCAGGAAGGTCGAGCCCAGGAATTTGCGCTTGCGGTCGATGCGCGCGTAGAGCAGGCCCTTGGCGTCCAGCTCGAATTCGATCCAGGAGCCGCGGTAGGGGATGATCTGGGCGCTGTACTGGGTCTTGTCGGGGCTAATGGAGAAGAAGACGCCCGGGCTGCGGTGCAGCTGGCTCACGATCACGCGCTCGGTGCCGTTGATGATGAAGGTGCCGCGGTCCGTCATGGTCGGAACGTCGCCGAAATAGACCTCGGATTCCTGGCTCTGCTTGTACCTGCGGTTGCCCTTGTCGTCCTTCTCGAACTGGTTCAGGCGCACGCGGATCTTGAGGGGGCTCGCCATGGTGGCGCCGCGCTCGACACACTCTTCCATGCTCATCTTCGAGTGCAGGCTCACCGGCTCGCTGCACACGTCGCAGATGGTCGCCGCATTCTTGTTGCGCGTTCCGCATTTGGGGCAGTCCACCGAAGGATCCTTCGGATGGTCCGTCACGATGCTATGGCTGCAGTTCTTGCAGACCGTGCGCAGATGCTCCAATCCCACGAACTTCTGGCACTTGCAGGCCCAATGGCCCACGGTGTAGTCCAGGAACTCGATTTCCAGGGAGGCATCGGACCCGTCTGCGTTTTTCCCGTTCTGCACCGGGAACATGGACTCGAAAACCGACTTGAGGCCGCGGATTTCGCGCTCGCCATGGAGCAGGTTCATCTGGAGGAATTCGTCGTAGCTCCGCTTCTGGATGTCGATGAGATTCGGGATGGGAACCAGGGAGCGAATCTTCGAGAAATTGTGTCGCTGGCGGTAGATGTTCTGTTGAACGCTCATGGGTCACTCCAGGGGAGCTGCAGTAATCGAGGTGCCAATATCAAATGTCTTGCTGGACGGATGGAAGCTGTCTGGTGTTCGCAGATACGCCGAAGGCCAGTCCCAGGCCTACAGCGGCGCTGTGTCGGGGACCGGCTCGAAAGGGATGGTTCGGGTGTGCTTCGATCGTCGCAACCGGGGCCTTTTCGGAGTTACTTTAGTGGGTCGGACGCCGGAGCGCCCGAGTAGCTCGAACAGGGGGACCGAGTTCGGGCGTAAGGAATAAGCATACCACTTCAATCGAAAGACGCAAAGCGTGAAGGGTCCTGCCGACCCCTCACGCTTGTAAGTACTCCAGACGGACTGGTTACTTGATTGTAACTTTGGCGCCAGCAGCTTCGAGCTTTTCCTTGATCTTGGTGGCTTCTTCCTTGGAGGCGCCTTCCTTGACCACCTTGGGGGCGGCATCCACCAGGTCCTTGGCTTCCTTGAGGCCCAGGCCTGCCACGATCTCGCGGATCGCCTTGATGACGTTCAACTTGTTGGCGCCACAATCCGTGAGCTCCACGTTGAACTCGGTCTGCTCTTCGGCCGCGGGGCCGGCGGCGGCGCCACCGGCGGCGGGGGCGGCCATGGCGGCGGCGGAGACGCCGAAGCGCTCCTCGAGGGCCTTCACGAGGTTGGCCAGGTCGAGAACGGTCATTCCTTCAATTTCCTGGATCAGTTGATCAGCGGTGAGAGCCATGAAATTCTCCTATGATTCAAATTTTGGGTTCGGTTTAGGGGATGGGGACGGGGCGCTCAGGCCGCGCCTTCCTTTTGCTTGCGGATGCCGTCCAGCGCGATGGCCAGGCCGGAAATCGGGTACTGCATGAGATACAGCAGTTTGCTGATGAGGACTTCGCGGCTGGGAAGCTCGGCCAGGGCTTGCAGCTCCCCGGCGCTGATGGACTTGCCATCCATGATGGCGGCCTTGAAGGTGACGGCCGGGTTGTCCTTGAGGAAACCCTGCACGGCCTTGGCCAAGGCGATCGCATCCTGATTCGTGCTGGCGACGGCCGAAGCGCCTTGGAATTTCTCGGCGAAGCTTTCGAAGGCCGTGTCTTTCACCGCCAGGCGGAGCAGGGTGTTCTTGGACACCCGGTACTGGCTCTTGCTGTCGCGGATCGACTTCCGGAACGCAGTGTCCTTGTCCACGGTCAGCCCCTTGAACTCCACGACCACCGCGGTGGTGGCGGAAGAGAAGGTGCCCTTGAGCGATGCGACCTCGGAGATTTTCTTGGTCTTTTCCATGTCTGCCTCCTTTACTTCTCAGCCAAGGCGGCTGTGACGGTGACGGAGGGACCCATGGTCGAAGCCAGATGGATGGCTTTGACGTACTTCCCCTTGGCGGCGGAAGGCTTGGCCTTCACGACGGCGTCCATGAGGGCCTGGGCATTCTCTTGCAGCTTTTCGACGCCGAAGGAAAGTTTCCCGACGCCTGCGTGGATGATGCCGGTTTTGTCCACGCGGTATTCCACCTTGCCGGCCTTGATCTCTTTGATGGCCTTGGCCACGTCGAAGGTGACGGTGCCGGTCTTGGGGTTCGGCATGAGGCCGCGGGGCCCCAGCACCTTGCCCAGGCGTCCGACGCCCTTCATCATGTCCGGCGTCGCAACCAGCGCGTCGAACTCGAGGTATCCGCCGGCGATCTTTTCGACGAGATCGTCGCCGCCGACCACTTCAGCGCCCGCTGCTTCCGCGTCCTTGATCTTTTCGCCCTGGGCGATGACCGCCACCCGCATCGTCCGGCCCGTACCGTGGGGGAGGACAATGGTTCCGCGGACCATCTGGTCCGCGTGCCGGGGGTCGACGCCGAGCCGCATGTGGACCTCGACCGTCTCATCGAACTTGGCGAAAGCCGCGTCCTTGATGACGGTGAGAGCTTCCTTCAGCTCGTAGGGGCGATCTTCGATCTTGGCCGCGGCAGCCCGGTATTTCTTTCCGGTTTTTGCCATGTTGGCTCCTATCTTTGATCTGCCGCGAGAACGGTCGCGGTGGCCGGGGATTCGGCACGATGCCTCATCACCATTGGAAAAACTAGTCGATGACCTCGACGCCCATGGAGCGGGCGGAGCCGGCGATGGAGCGCATGGCGGCCTCCAGGCTGCCGGCGTTCAGGTCGGGCATCTTCACCTTGGCGATCTCTTCGATCTGCTTGCTGGTGATCTTCCCGACTTTTTGCTTGTTGGGGGTGGGGCTGCCCTTATCGAGGCCGAGCTTTTTCATGATCAGCACTGCGGCGGGAGGCGTCTTCAGGATGAAGCTGAAGGACCTGTCGGCATAGACAGTGATGACCACGGGGAGGGTCGTGCCCTTTTCAACCGAGGTCACGGATTTCGCATTGAACTGCTTCACGAATTCCATGATGTTCACGCCATGCTGGCCGAGGGCCGGGCCGACGGGGGGAGCCGGAGTGGCTTCGCCCGCAGGGAGTTGCAGCTTGATGTAGCCGGTGATTTTCTTTGCCATCTGGTTTTTTCCTTTTCCGCGGCTGATTCCGGCGCATGCCGGCGACTGCCGCCTTTAAGTGTGGGGCGCCTGGATTGGCGCTTTCCACCGGATCTGGTCTATGGGCTCGAAACTAGCGTTTCTCGACCTGGATGAAATCGAGTTCCACGGGGGTACTGCGGCCGAACACCGTCACCAGCACTTTGATGGTGGAGCGCTCTTCGTGGACCTCGTCGACATCCCCTTCAAAGTTCGCGAAGGGGCCGTCTATGATACGTACCTTTTCGCCCTTTTCAAAGTGGTATTTCGGCTTGGGCTTCTCCTGGGTCTCTTCCTGGTGGTTCATGATCTGCCGCACTTCTTCATCGGTGAGCGGCGTGGGCCGTTTCTTGTTGGCGCCCACGAAGCTCGTCACCTTCGGCGTGTTGCGGACCAGATGCCAGTCGGCGTCTTCCATCTCGAAACTGTTGCCTTTTTTGGACACCGCGATCTGCACCAGCAGGTAGCCGGGGAAGGACTTGCGCTTCTTGACGACGCGCTCCTTGCGGCCGGACTTGGCGTCCACCTTCATTTCCTCGTAGGTCTCCTCGGGGATCTGGATATCGCCGAAGTGCTCGTCCCGCTCCTCCATCTTGACCCGCTGGCGCAGGTGGGTCATCACCTTGGCCTCATAGCCCGAATAGGTGTGGATGATGAACCAGGCGAGCCGGCGCTCGGCATTGCCCGGCTCGGCGCCCACGGGGCTCCCGGCGGCCTGGATCGCGGGTAGCGCGGACATGTCTGCCATCTCGGTCATCCTAGGCCTCCATCAAGTCGTCCCGGCCCCCCCCCCCCCCCCCCCCCCCCCGCCCCCGACCCCCGGCCCCGCCCCTAATGGGTGGGGATGATGAACTTGAGCAGCCTGGCGATGCCGAGATCGGAACCCCAGAGGAACAGGCCCACAAGGACCGAGAGGATGGTCACGGACCAGGTGTAGCGAACCACCTTGTCCTTTTTGGGCCAATCCACGCGGTTCAGCTCCGCGAAGAGCTCTTGGACCTGAGTCTTGAGGTTGGAAATCAAGGGATGCTCCAGGAATGAAGTGCCATCGCAAGAAAAACGTGGCCCCAGCGGGTTGCTGGGGCCAGACCAGAGTGGCAGGGGAGACAGGGATCGAACCTGCGACCGACGGATTTGGAGTCCGCAACTCTACCAGCTGAGCTACTCCCCTAGCGAAGAACCGGGCCGCTCTTGAGGGCCGCCCGGCGAAAAATGATTGCCTACTTGGCTTCGCGGTGGAGGGTGCGCTTGCCGTCGAAACGGCAGAACTTCTGGAACTCCAGCTTGCCCGTGGTGGTGCGCTTGTTCTTGGTGGTGCTGTAGTTCTTGCGCTTGCACTCGGTGCATTGCAGGTGGACGATTTCGCGCATGTTGACCTCCTTTTGAGACGCGGGCAGGGCCCGCGAATTTGCCAGCCTTTAGGCGATGATGGTGTCCACGTTGCCGGCGCCCACCGTGCGGCCACCTTCGCGGATGGCGAACTTCAGGCCCTTGTCCATGGCGATGGGCTGGATCAGTTCCACCGTCAGGGTGACGTTGTCACCGGGCATGACCATCTCGCGGCCCTCTTCAAGGGTGATGGAGCCGGTCACGTCCGTGGTGCGGAAGTAGAACTGGGGACGGTACTTGTTGAAGAAAGGCGTGTGGCGGCCGCCCTCATCCTTGGAAAGGACGTAGACCTGGGCCGTGAACTTGGTGTGGGGGGTGATGCTGCCGGGCTTGCACAGCACCTGGCCGCGCTCCACATCCTTGCGCTCGACGCCGCGGAGCAGGATGCCCGCGTTGTCGCCCGCCTGGCCGCGGTCGAGGGATTTCCGGAACATCTCGACGCCCGTGACGACCTTCTTGACGGTGTCCTTGATGCCGACGATCTCGATCTCGTCCTGCACATTCACGACGCCAGCTTCGATGCGGCCCGTGACCACGGTGCCGCGGCCCGTGATGGTGAACACGTCTTCGACGGGCATCAGGAAGGGCTTGTCGACGGCGCGGACGGGGTCCGGAATGTAGGAATCGACGGCGTCCATCAGGTCCAGGACGCACTTGCAATCCGGGTGGTTGGGGTCGTCGGCGTGGTCGAGCGCCAGTTTGGCGCTGCCCTTGATGATGGGAATCTCGTCGCCCGGGAATTTGTAGGAGCTCAGCAGCTCGCGGATCTCCATCTCGACCAGTTCGGCGAGTTCGGGATCGGCGATGTCGATCTTGTTCATGAAGACGACGATGTAGGGCACGCCGACCTGGCGGGCCAGCAGGATGTGCTCGCGGGTCTGGGGCATGGGACCGTCCGTGGCGGCGACCACCAGGATGGCGCCGTCCATCTGGGCCGCGCCGGTGATCATGTTCTTCACGTAGTCGGCGTGGCCGGGGCAGTCCACATGCGCGTAATGGCGCGTGGCCGTCGAGTACTCGACGTGGGCCGTGTTGATCGTGATCCCGCGGGCCTTCTCTTCGGGGGCGGAGTCGATCTGGTCGTAGCTCTTGGCCGTGCCGCCGCTCTTCTTGGACAGGATCGTCGCGATGGCCGCGGTCAAAGTGGTTTTGCCGTGGTCCACGTGACCAATGGTGCCGATGTTGACGTGGGGCTTCGAGCGATCAAATTTCTCTTTGGCCACGGGTGCCTCCTGGAAGGATAGGTTGGAGTGAAAAAAAGGGGTGGATGCGAAGGTGGAGCCCACAACCGGGCTTGAACCGGTGACCTCTTCCTTACCAAGGAAGTGCTCTACCACTGAGCTATGTGGGCCGAACTTTTTGAGCGTGGCGCCATGAATTGGAGCGGGAAACGGGGCTCGAACCCGCGACATTCAGCTTGGAAGGCTGACGCTCTACCAACTGAGCTATTCCCGCCTTGTCTGGTACGGAATCAGCACCCTAGAAACAGTGCTGGTGCCGAGAGAAGGATTCGAACCTTCGTAACGCGTTGCGTGGCAGATTTACAGTCTGCTGCCATTAACCACTCGGCCATCTCGGCATTCCGTTGTCAAACTCAAGCGCCCGGACCTCCTGACGGAGGATCCAGCAGGCCCCATTCAAGCCTTCAAAAACGTGCTCTGCAAGGCAGGGCTTTCCTGAATAGGGAACCCCGAATGTATCACGGGAAATGCGATCACTCCAATAAAAAATTCCACTGGGACCCGCTTCGCCGGTCAAGGCCCGACCGCACCGGCCTGGTCCCGCATCGCGAGCACCCTGAAAAGGCAGATGGCCGCGCTGGCTGAAACATTCAGGCTCTCGATGCCCCCGGGCATGGGGATTTCCAGCAGCTGGTCGCAACGCTCGGAAATTTTCTGGTGCAGCCCCTCCCCTTCGGAACCCAGCACCAGGGCCGTGGGGCCATCGAAGGCCTCTCGCCGGTAGTCCCGGCTCTTCGGCCCCGCCGCCAGGCCGTAGATCCACACTCCGGCTGCTTTCAGTTCGTCGAGGGCCCGGCCGAGGTTCACCACCCGCACCAGCGGCACGCGCCCGGCGGTTCCGGCGCTGGCCCGCACCACCGTATCGTTGACCTGGGCCGAGCGGCGCTCCGGGAAGATGACCCCGTCCACGGCCGCGCCCGCGGCGGAACGCAGGATCGCGCCGAGATTATGGGGATCGGTGATGCCATCCAGGACCAGGACGAGGGCGGCCTTCCCCCGCTCCCGGACGCGTTCCAGCAGCGTATCCAATTCCTGCAGCCGCAGGGCCGCGCCTTCCCCCAGCACACCCTGGTGCCGGGCACCTTCGGCACGGCGGTCCAAGCTTTCCATGGGTTCCTGGTGGACCACCACCCCCGCGTCCCGGGCGGATTCCCTGAGCTTCGCGAAGCGCCCCCAGACCGGTGGCGCCACCCTGAGCACATGAAGTTCGCCGCGGACCAAGGCTTCCTCGCAGGCATGGGGCCCCAGGAAACGCATCAGAAGATCTTTTTGAAGCCGATGGCGAAGACGTGTCCCATCCCTTCCACCCGCGTGGTGGTCCCGGTCCTCCGGTAGCCCGTGTCGCGCCATGTGCCATCGAGATTGATAGGATCCTGGTCCTGGGCTTGGCGGAGTTGGTATCCGAAATTCAGTTCGCCGCCCGCCACCTGCCAGCCGAACCCGACCGAAAAACCAGAACTTCGCTGGCCGCCGAGGAGCGGTTCCACATCCTCATCCTTGCGGGAGGACTGATCCAGGGAGAACCCCCCCCGCACGGTCCAGGCTTTCGTGAGCTTCAGCTCGCCCATGAAGCTGACACCCACGGAATTGATGAACGGGCCGGCCGGATAGGCCACGCTCACCACGCCGCTGGGCGTGGCCATGGAGGGCATGGAGGGAAACTCGAATTGCGTCCCCTGGGTGTAGCGCACATCCAATTCCCACGTGAAAAGCTGGTTCACACGTTGGCGCAGGCCCACGGCCGCTCGAGATGGCAAGGCGATTCGATCGGTGCCGGGCAAGGCGCGGCTGAGGCCCAGCACGGTTCCGCCTTTGGCCTCGATGCCCAGGGGCGGCGTGGAGAAACCATCATTCGCATAGACATGGTACGGATCATCGGCGAAACGGGCCGTCTGCGTGGCAGTGCCGCGAATCGTGCTTTGGTAGGCCCCGGCGAGGGTCCAGCGCGGACCGATGGCCCATCGGAATCCGGCGGAGAAGGAAGGCGCGGTGGCGCTGCCTTTTTGAATGACCCGTTGCTCGAAGAGTCCTTGCGCAGGATTGGCTCCCGAAACCCCGATCGCCGGATCCTGGGGGATGAGCCCGCGAAGGGAGGCGCCCGAGGCTGAATCGATCTTCACGAAGCCCGCGCCCAGGCCGATGGAAAAATTGCTGCGCAGGGCGATGCCGAACTGCAGTTCAACCCGCTGGGCCTTGAGGTCCAGCTCATCCCCGAGGAAGCGCACGGGGGTATCCCCGCTGAGCCGGCTGTGGCGCAGGAAGGGCGAATCCACCTTGAGGCCAATGCCCGCCGATTTCCCCAATTTCCAGGCCAGTCCCAGCGCCGGCAGGACCCGGTTGCGGTCCGTGCTGTACACAGTCCGCTGGCTGCTCCGCAGAGAAACCTGCGAGGATTCCAGTTCCTCGCCGGCGGCCAGGAAGAACTGGAAGCGGCCCTCCAAGGTCGGCAGCAGGGCGGGGTTCAGGGCCGCCGCCTCAAGGCTCCGGCCATAGGCCACGCCAGCGCCGCTGCGGGAGATGCCCACGGGGTCCGACGCAGGCAGGGCGATGGTCTGGGCGGCCAGGGCGGGCGACAGGAGGCCCAGCAACACCGGTGCGGCTGTTGCGGCCAAGCCCCTGCTCAAGTTGATGCGTCGCGCCATACCAGTGCCTCCGGTTCCAGTGGGATTCCTACCCGGCCTCCAGTGCCGCGTTCTTCCCTCCGGTTCAATTCAATCTATAAACCGTTGCGGTGAAACGATCCGGACCTCCGGATCGCGGCACTGCCCTTCAAGGATCGCCGCTTCCCTCCGAAACACCAAGCGACCCTCAGGAACCAATGAAGGGTCCTTGATGGCGCCCCGCCACCTCAAGAAAGCGGAGCCAGCATCTCGCGGTACTTCGGAACCGGCCAGAGATCCGCGTCACAGCTCTCCTCCAGGCTGTCCAGCACATCCCGCAATTCATCCTGGGCGTGGCGGACCTGATGCCCGAACACCGCGGTGCGCGCATGGAGGGATTCCACGGATTCCGCGATGGCCAACTGCTTGCGGAGCTCCTCGATGCGGTCCTGGGCGACACCCGCAAGATGGGCCTGGACCTGCAAGGCGGCCTTCAGCGATTCGGGCACCTCCAGGCCCACGGAGGCCATTTTGGCCAAGGCCCCGGCCCTTGCGCCCAGATCCGCGGTGATGGAGGGCAGCAGTTGGGTTTCGGCCAATTCACGGAGCACCTGGGCCTCGATGCCGAGGGCCTTCTGGTACTGCTCGTGCCGGATGTGGGTGCGCGCTTCGAGCTCTTCCGCGGTCAGGATGCCGGATTTGGTGAAGACCGCCTGGGTCTTTTCCTGCTCCCAGACCAGGAGGGCGCCCACCGTATCCTCGGCATGGGGCAATCCGCGCTTGCCTGCTTCCCGCTTCCATTCCTCCGAGTAGCCATTGCCCTCGAACCGGATGGCCTTGGTCTCCAGCACGGCGCCGCGCACCACGGCCTGCACGGCGACTTTCAACTCCTTGCCTGACTTCAGCTCGGCTTCAAGCTGCTCGTTCAGCTCGTTCAGGGCCTCGGCCACCACGGCGTTGATGACCGTCAGGGGCATGGCGATGGCCTGGCTGGAGCCTACGGCCCGGAATTCGAATTTGTTGCCGGTGAAGGCGAAGGGGGAGGTCCGGTTGCGGTCCGTGGCGTCCTTCTCGATGGTCATGAAATTGGCGATCCCAAGACTTTCCTTGCCGCGGGAGACAAAGTCCTCGCCGGCCTCGATGGCGTCCAGCACGCGGCTCACCTGCTGGCCCAGGAAGACCGACATGATGGCCGGAGGCGCCTCGTTGGCCCCCAGGCGGTGGTCGTTGCCCGCGAACGCGATGGTCGCGCGCATGAGATCCCCATGGCGGTGGATGCCCTTCAGGGTCGCCGCCAGGAAATAAAGGAACTGCACATTTTCCTCAGGCGTGTGCCCGGGCTCCAGCAGGTTGTGGCCCTCGTCCGTTGCCAGGCTCCAGTTCACATGCTTCCCGCTGCCGTTCACGCCCGCGAAGGGCTTCTCGTGCAGCAGCACCGCCAGGCCGTGGCGTTCGCCCACGGATTTCAGGATTTCCATGAGCAGCTGGTTGTGGTCCGAAGCGATGTTCGCGGCCTCGTAGATGGGCGCGATCTCGAACTGGTTGGGAGCCACTTCGTTGTGCCGCGTCTTGGCCGGGATGCCGAGTTTGAAGCACTCCAGTTCGGATTCCTGCATGAAGCCCAATACCCGGGCCTGGATGGAACCGAAATAATGGTCCTCAAGCTCCTGGCCCTTCGGCGGCCGGGCGCCTTGCAGGGTGCGGTTCGCGAACTGCAGGTCCGGACGCTGCTTGGCCAGATCGGCATCCACCAGGAAATATTCCTGTTCCGGACCGCACTGGGCGACCACGGTGGTGGCCTTGGTGCCGAGCAGGGACAAGGCCGTCACCGCGGCCTTGCTCACCACGTCCATGGAGCGCATGAGCGGGACTTTCTGGTCCAGGGCCTCGCCGTGGTAGCCGATGAAGGCCGTGGGAATGCACAGGGTGATGCCGAGCGGCCCCTCCATCAGGAAGGCGGGGCTGGTGGGGTCCCAGGCGGTGTAGCCGCGGGCTTCGAAAGTGGCGCGCAGGCCGCCACTGGGGAAGGAGCTCGCATCGGGCTCTCCCTGGATGAGCATGCTGCCGCTGAAGCGCTCCACGACCTGGCCGGGCTCGTCCCAGCTGATGAAAGCATCGTGTTTCTCGGCGGTGGCGCCGGTCATGGGCAGGAACCAATGGGTGAAGTGCGTGGCTCCATGCTCCATGGCCCAATCCTTCATCGCCGTGGCGACCGCATGGGCGACTTCCGAGGAGAGCCGTTCGCCCTTTTTCAGCGCGGACTTGAAGGCCTTGTAGCTGTCCTTGGACAACCGCTCCTTCATGGTGCGCTCGCCAAAGGTATTGCAACCGAAGTACTGGCTGATCTTCACCTGATCCAAACGAACGATATCGAAGTCGCTGTTAGCCTGAACCTTGGCCATTGCATTCCCCTTGCCCTAATGAAGGTTGAAAAATACGTGTCCCAAGCCAAGCGAAAAAGCCCGGTGGAACACGCCCCGTGTGCGGCAGAGCGCCACGTCCAGGATAGATTGGAAAGCCTTGAGAAACCAGACAAACCGGTGAAAAGGGCCGATCCCAGGGCCCTTGCGCTATTAATGGAATTGCGGAGCTTCCAAAAACGGCTTCCCCGCGGACCGGCGCTGGCTTGGGAGCGCGTGCTCTTCGCCATGGCGTTCCAGGATGATGAGCCTCGCCGGAGGGTCCGGGCCTTTCTTTCGAAGGGGAAGTAGACTTTAATTCATGGACACCAGCGCGCCCTACGCCTCCATCCCCACGAATGCCTCCCATGTCCCGGACCTGGAGAGCATCGATCCCGGCCTTGATCTGGCAGCGGAGATCCAACGCCTGCGGGTTGCCCGCAAGGCCGTGATCCTGGCCCACTACTACCAGGAACCGGAGATCCAGGACCTGGCGGATTTCGTCGGGGACAGCCTGCAATTGAGCCAGCAGGCCGCCCGGACCGATGCGGAAGTCATCGCCTTTTGCGGCGTGCATTTCATGGCGGAGACCGCCAAGATCCTGAGTCCCGGCAAGAAAGTGGTCATTCCTGACATGGATGCCGGGTGCAGCCTGGCGGATCGCTGCCCCGCGGACCAGTTCGCTGAGTGGCTGAAGCAGTACCCGGATCACGAAGTGGTGAGTTACATCAATTGCAGCGCGGGCGTGAAAGCCCTGAGCACGGTCATCTGCACCAGTTCCAATGCGGTGCGCGTGGTGGAAAGCATCCCCCAGGAAAAGCGGCTCGTGTTCGCGCCGGACCGCCACCTCGGCAAATGGGTCATGAAGCAGACAGGGCGGGACATGGTGCTGTGGCCGGGATTCTGCATCGTCCATGAGCAGTTCACCGCCAAACGCATCGCGGCCCTGAAAGCGAAACACCCCGAGGCCAAGCTCATCGCCCACCCGGAATGCGACGCCACGGTCTCCCAAATGGCGGATTTCGTGGGCAGCACGGCGGCGCTGCTCAACTTTGTCGCGAAGGATTCCGCCCCGGCCTTCATCGTGGCCACCGAGGCCGGCATCCTCCACCAGATGCGGCAGCGGCGGCCCGGCGCGGAGTTGATTCCCGCCCCGGCGGACAGCGGCTGCAACTGCTCCCTGTGCCCCTACATGAAGCTCAACAGCCTTGAAAAACTCTATCTGGCCCTGCGGGACCTGAAACCCGAAATCCTGCTCGACGAGGACGTCCGCCTGCGGGCCTTGATGCCCGTGGAACGCATGTTGGCCTTGGGCTGAGACCAGATGCGGACCCGCCGGATCGCCCGGTTCAAACCGTACCGCAGCCGAAGGCAGGGGCCCAGCATCTCGCAGCGGATCCTGAATTGGGGCGGCGTCGCCTTCCTCGTCCTGTCCGGCGCGGCCCTGGCCTACGGCCTCTTCTGGGCGCCGAGGCAATTCGCCATCAACCGGATGCTCGAAGTCATCCAGGCCTACGCGGACCAGCATCTGCCCGAAATGGCCCGGGTGGAGCAGCACTGGATGGATGTGCCCGTGCTCCAGGAATTCGAGCGGGGAGATGAGCCTGTGGTGCTGGATTATCTCCAGAAGCAGCCGCTGGTGGAGGCGGTGTTGGACCGCTGGGGAAATCGCACCCTCTGGATCCGCGAAGGGGGGCGCCTGGTGAAGGCCCCGGACAACGCCACCGCCCAGATGTACCGCGCCTGGATCGCCCAAGCCGAAACCTATCCGCGCGCCCAATGGACCCCCTCCAGTTCCCAGGATCCCGACCACACCCGCGTTCCCAGCAGCGTGGTGCGCGGAGACCAGTACATGGTCATCAAGCGATGGCGCCCGGGCACTCCGCAGGTGACGGAGGCCCTGAGGGAGGTCTTCGGCAGCGAGGCGCCCTTGCGCGTCGGGATCCGCCGCGCGTCCGACGCCGATCGCCGGAACCTGCCCAAACAGCCCTGGGGCAGCGACCCCAGCCTGCAAGTGGATCCGGCGCGGATCAACGAAACCCTGGTCACCATCCTCACCGGCAGCGACTACCTGGGCGAGGGCTGGGATCTTGTGGGCGTTCCTTTCGCCGCCGAATCGGCCAAATTCAAGGCGCAGTATGCGAGGATGCGCCGGTCAGCCTGGGCCGTGGGCTTTGCCATCGCCCTGTTCGTGGCCCTCGGATTCTGGCTGAGGCACCGCTCCCAGAAACGGGCCCTGCTGGATGCGGACCGGATGGCGAGCATGACCCACAGCCTGAAGACGCCCCTGGCGATCCTCAAATTCCGCTGCGACACCCTGCGCCTGGGCCGCTTGACGCAGGACCAGGCGGATGAGGAGCTGCTCAAGCTCGGCAGCGAGGTGGACAACCTGACGCAGATGATCGAGAACGGGCTGCGCGTGATCCGCGGCAGCAACGACATGCTGCCGGTCGTGGAAGTGGACCCGGACTGGCTGCGGGATGTGGTGGAAGACCTGCAGCCGGCCTTCGAGGCGGAGGGCCGGAGGCTGGAACTGAGCCTGGACGAAACCAGGGGGCGCGCCCCCCTTCCCTCCCTCCGCTCCGCGCTCTTCACCCTTCTCGAAAATGCGCTCTTCCATGGAAGGGGCACGGTCCTGCTCGAAAGCGCGCCCCTTCGGAACCGCCTGCAATTGCGTGTCACCGACCAGGGCGAGGGCTTGGAATCCCACCAGCTGAAAGCCATCGGCAAGCCGTTTTTACGGCTGCGGCAGCAAGGCAAGGAAGGATTCCAGCGGGAGGGCCAAGGGCTCGGCTTGAGCCTGCTTTGCCAAGTCGCGGAGAAGGAAGGCTGGGGTCTCAGCTTCGCCTCGGCCCCCGGCATGGGCTTCCAGGCCACTCTGGAAATCCCCATCGCTTGAACGCCAGGACCTCTGGCCGCTGAGACCTACGCTTCGGGGACTACCCCCCGATCGGACAGGACATCTAGTCCTGTCCTCCCGCCCCCCCCCCCCCCCCCCCCGGGCCCCCCCCCGGGCGCCCCCCCCCCCCCCCCCCCCCCCCCCCGGGGCCCCCCCCCCCCCCCCCCCCCCCCCCGCCGCGCCGCTCGGTTGGAAGCCTCCTCATGGATTCCCGGTCCATGAGACTGTATCGTTGAACCATCCAATCCAAAGTTCATTGATCCATTGATCAGGCTTCCCAGATGACTCACGTTCTCGTGGTAGAAGACGAGCCAAGTCTCCGCCAACTGCTCACCAACAACCTGACTTTCGAGGGCTATAGCGTGACCGCCGTCGATGATGGCGGCGCAGCGATCTCTGCCCACAGCGCCAAGCGCGCGGACCTCATCGTGCTGGACCTCATGTTGCCCACGATGGATGGCTACCAGGTGCTGAAGCAGCTCCGGGAGCACCAGGATCCGGTGCCGGTCCTCATGCTCACCGCCCGGGGCGCCGAGGCGGACCGGATCCAGGGCCTCTCCCTGGGCGCGGACGACTATCTGGTGAAGCCATTCTCCGTCCTGGAACTGCTGGCCCGCATCAAGGCCATCCTGCGCCGCACGAGGCCCCTGGACCGCCCCCAAGTCCTCAAGAGCGGGCCGTTCCGCTTCGACCTGCCGGCCCTCGAAGTCGTCCGGGACGAGAAGACCCTGGACCTGACGCCGCGTGAATTCCGCCTGGTGGAGATCCTCATCACCCATCCCGGCCGCACCCATAGCCGCCACGAACTGCTGCACCTCGCCTGGGATGCGGATGCCAGGCCCACGCCCCGGACCGTGGATGTCCATATCGCCAACCTGCGCAAGAAACTCGGCGAGGACGAGGGCCGGCCCTGGATCGCGACCGTGGGCGGGGAAGGCTACCGCTGGACCGCCCCCGTGGAACCGGAGTCCTAGGCTGCTGCTCTGCTAGCCTAATCACCACCATGGCAATCTGGAACCCCCACTCCTGGCAAGCCCGGCCCGCCGCGCAGCAGCCCGAATATCCGAACCCCTCGGAACTGGAACGGGTGCTGGGGCAATTGCGCCGCCTGCCGCCGCTGGTCGTACCCGAGGAAGTCAACCGGCTCCGCACCCTGCTCTGCGAGGCCGCCGCGGGAAAGCGCTTCCTGCTGCAGGGCGGCGATTGCGCGGAACAATTCAAGGACTGCAACGCCGAGGCCATCGCGGACAAGCTCCGGGTCCTGCTCCAGATGTCCGTGGTGCTGACCCACAGCGGGCGGCGGCCCGTGGTGCGGGTGGGCCGCATCGCCGGGCAGTATGCGAAACCGCGCAGCGGCGCCACCGAACGCTTGCGGGTGGGCGGCCGGGAGGTGGAGGTGCCGGTCTACCGCGGCGACCTGGTGAATTCCCTGGAGCCCAGCCCGAAGGGCCGCAAGGCCGACCCTGAACGCATGATCCAAGCCTACTTCCACGCATCGGCCACGCTGAACCACATCCGGGCGCTGATCGAAGGGGGCTTCGCGGACCTTCATCATCCCGAGCGCTGGGAACTGCACCAGGCGAGCACGGATGCCTACCAGGGCGTGCTGGAGGAAGTGCGCGAGTCGCTGGAGTTCCTGGAGGCCCTGGGCGGCGTGGAGCGGGGCGCACTGGAACGCATCGATTTCTTCACCAGCCATGAAGCCCTGCTTCTGCCGTTTGAAGAAGCGCTCACCCGCTGGATCCCCAACGACGAAGGCGATGGGCCGAATGGAAGCAGCCCGCGCCAGGGCCTCTCCTCCCTGGCCCGGAGCGGAGGCTATTACAACCTTGGCGCCCACATGCTCTGGGTGGGGGAACGCACCCGCAGCCTCGATGGCGCGCACCTGGAATACCTCCGCGGCATCAAGAACCCCATCGGCGTGAAACTGGGGCCCACCTCCGCCCCGGCGGCGCTAAAGGAACTGCTGCAGCTCATCGACCCCACCCACACACCGGGGCGCGTCACCCTCATCACCCGCTTCGGCGCGGGCTCGATCCGCGAGCTGCTGCCGCCCCTCATCCATGCGGTGAAACGCGCCGGGCACACCGTCCTGTGGAGCTGCGACCCCATGCACGGCAACACGGTGAAAACAGCCGGAGGCCTCAAGACCCGGCATTTCGAAGCGGTGCTTTCGGAATTGCGGCAGGCCTTCGAGATCCACACAGCGGAGGGCAGCCAATTGGGCGGAGTCCACTTCGAACTCACCGGCGAATCCGTCACCGAATGCATGGGGGGCAACGTGGGGGTCTCGGAATCCGACCTTCCGCGCGCCTACGAGACCGGCTGCGATCCCAGGCTCAACGGGGCGCAAAGCCTGGAAATGGCCTTCCTCATCGCGGGGATGTTGAGGCAGTGATACCAACCAGGATCAGGCTTTGGCGGCGGGTTCCAGGAACTGCTGCTCGAAGGCGGCCATGTCGAGGTGGCCGGCCTCAGGCGCCTGGGAGGTCTGGGTGGCACGGCTCTCCCGCAGCCGCCTGATCTCATCCTGGTACCAGTCCACCACAGGCTTTCCGATCCGGAGGCCGGGCAATTCCTGGATCAGGTCGCTGGGCTGGAGCATGCAGATCCATCCCCGGTCGTAGGGGCTCGCCATCACCGGGGCCGCATCGGATTGCAGGCCGTTGTTCTCCAGGGTCACGCGGCCGCTGAGGGGCGAGGCGAAATGGGCCACCTCGGCGCCGTGCTTCAGGGTGAAGAGCGTCTCGCCCCGCCGGACGGTCTGGCCATGGCTGGGGGCGACCACTTCGTTGATGGGCCCCAGGGCCTTGCGGGCGAAATCGTCGATGCCGATGCGGACCTGGCCGCTGGGTTCGATGCGCGCCCAGGTGTGGCCCGGCGCGATGAAGGCGCCTCCCGGTACGCAGAATTCATTGGCGGGGATGGATTCGGCCATGGATGGGCTGACGACCCGCACTGTCGGCTGCCGCTGGCCTTCGAGCCTCGCCTCGCGCTTGAACAGCAGCTTGCGCGCGAACTCCGCCAGCTCATCGGCGGTGAAGGGCTTCTGCACGTACTCGGAAGCGCCGAATTGCAGCGTCTCCACCGCGGTCTCGATGGTCCCGTATCCGGTGATGACCACCACGTCCACATCGGGGCGCAGGTGTTTCACCGCCTTCACCACCTCGACTCCACTCATCTCAGGCATCTTCATGTCCGTGAAGACGAAATCGTAGTCGTTCCGCTGCACCAGCCCCAGCGCTTCGGGCCCCGATTCCACGGTATCGACGTTGTAGCCCTCCAGCACCAGGATGCGCCGGAAGGAATCCAGGACCACCGGTTCATCGTCCACGGCGAGGATCCTCGCCTTGGGATGGGCCACCTCGACCCGCTTGAGGGACTTGGCCTCGTGGGTGAAATCCAGCCGCAGCGCCAGGTTGAGCACCGCCTCGCGGGCCTGCCGTTCCCGCTTGGCGCGGTGCCGCCGCGCGCTCTCGCGCACCAGGAAATCGATGCCTGCGAAGGCGACGAACATCAGAAGGATCAGAAGGGCGGTCATGGGAACCTCCTAGGCGGGAAGGGTTTCGGATGAGGACTTCGCCGCGGCGGGCGGAGGCATTTGGGGAAGGCTGACTGTGAAGCGGGAACCGCGCTCCGGCTCGCTCTGCACCTCGATGGTGCCGCCATGGCCCTCGATGATTCCCCAGGTCACGGCGAGTCCGAGGCCGGTGCCGCGGTGGCCCTTGGTGGAGAAGAAAGGCTCGAACAGATGGGGTATGTTCTCGGCCGGGATGCCATGGCCATTGTCCTCGATGATCAGATCGAGCCGCTCCCCGTGGGCACGGGAAGCAAGCCGGATCTCGCCGCCATCGGAACCAAGGGCATCCGCGGCGTTCAGCAGCAGGTTCACCATCACCTGCTGGATCTGGTTGGCGTCCGCGTAGGCGGCGGGCAGATCCTCCGCCAGGTCCAGTGCGAGGCTCACGTGGCTCATCTGGAGCTGCTTCATCACCACCGCGACCGCGTGGCGCACCACCTCGTTCAGGTCCGTGGATTTCCGCGAAGGCGGCGTCGGCCGCGCGAAATCCAGCAATCCGCGGATGATGCCGCGGCACCGGATGGTCTCGCGGATGATCACGTCCAGATCCTCAGCCGCTGGAACGTCGGATTCGAAGCGTTTCTTCAGCAGCGAGGCGTAGCTGAGGACGCCCGTCAGGGGATTGTTGATCTCGTGCGCGATGCCCGCGGCCAGGCGCCCGACAGAGGCGAGCTTGTCGGCCTGGGTGAGCTGGAGCTGCGTGTCGGCCAGGCGATGGGTCATCTGGTTGAAGGCCGTGGCCAGGTCGCCCAGCTCATCGTGCGCCATGACGGGAATCGTGGTGGCCAGGTCCCCGTCCGCCACGCGCCGCGTTCCCTCCAGCAGCGCGGTGACGGGCTTCAGCACCAGCCGGCGGTTGAGCCACCAGAGGATCAGGCTGCTGGCGAGGAAGGCCATCACGCCGAGCGCTCCCATCATCGCCCGGCTGCGGGCGATTTCCGCATCGGCCTCGGCCATCGAGACGTTCACGTCCAGCACGCCCAGGACGCGCTTCGATGGATCGTGGGCATGGCAGGAAGCGGTAGAGCAGGAGGCCTCGTTCGGGATGGGGTTGATGATGCCCAGCACCCGGGTGCCGTCCCCCGCCGGGAAGATGCGGGCCCGCGCCTGGATGTCGAGCTTCTCCAGCGGGCGGCCTTCGGCGTGGCAGGCGTAGCAAGCCTCGCCGCGGATATCCAGGGCTGTCCCGATCTCCGCCTTGTCCGAGGAGAACATGATCTGCCCCTCCTTGTTGAAGAGGCGGACCTTCCGGATTCCTTCGCCCTGGAGCTCTCCGATGGCCCGGATCTGCCGGTGGAGGTTGTCCCGGCGGTTCTCGAGCATGTCGAAGTGGGTGCTGCTCTTGATGGACTCGCTGAGCTGGTTCGCGCTGCGGGTCCGTTCCGAAACGAGCTGGGCCGTGTGGGTGCGCACGATGGACGCGGTCATGAGGCCGATCACCGCCGCCGTCACCAGCCCGGCGCCAAGGATCATCCGCGTCCCGATGCGCGTGCGCATCCGTTCAACCCCCTTCTGGCCGCCCTTCGGCATGGACCGCCTGCTCGGGGAAGATGTTCAGGTACCTCACCGCCAGCGCGAACGCCGCCATCCCGATTCCCACGAGTCCGACGGAAATGATGATTTCCGGGAAGGAAGGCACGTAGCGGACGCCCGCGGCCCCTTCCATTCCGGTGATGCTCACGTTCAAGCGGTTGACCACGAAGCCAAGCACCGCAAGGAAGGACCCGGCCACCAGCCATGTGGGGTCCGTGCGCAGGCGCCGGAATGAAAGCAGCGCGACAGGCAGCAGCACGCCGAGCACGAATTCCACCAGGAACATTCGGCCTTCGTAGGTGAAGTCGGTGATCGCGCTGAACGCGCCGTTCCGGGCGATGGCCTGCAGCCGCATCATTCCGTAGATGCCCAGCGCCACGACCATGGCGCGGGCCAGGGGCTCCAGCAGGTCCATCTCCAGGTGGCGGCCGAAGGCCCGCTTGCTCATGTAGGATTCCAGGATCACCATGCCGATGCCCGCGCCGATGGCCGAGATGAAGAAGAAGAGCGGCAATAGCTGCGAGTACCAGAGCGGGTGGAGTTTAGACGGCACGATGAGGTAGAGGGATCCCAGCGAGGACTGGTGCAGCGTCGAGAGGAGGACACCGGCGATCACCAGCGGCGTGATGATGCCGTGGATGATGCGCATCGGGGCGTGGAATCCGAAGCGCTCCAGCACCACCGGCGCGAACTCGACGGCCAGGACGGTGGTGTAGAGCATCACGCACCAAGCCACCTCGAACATGACCGAATGGGGGTTCCAGTAGACGATGGCGTGCCAGATGCGCCAGGGCTGGCCCAGGTCGAACATGAGGGCCGTGATCACGAAGATGTACCCCAGGAACCCTGTCAGGATCGTCGGCCGCACGATGGGCTCGAATTTCTTGAGGTTGAAGAGATGGACCGCCGCCGTGAGCGTGAAGGCGCCGGCGGCCAGCCCCACGCCGCAGAGCAGGTCGAAGCCGATCCAGAGCCCCCATGGGAACTTGTCGCTCAGGTGGGTGACCGCACCCAACCCCTTGTAGAAGCGCAGCACCGTGACGATGCAGAAGGGAATGGTGACCAGCCCGAAAAAGAAGGTCCAGAATCCGGGGCGGAATTTTTTGGCGGGCAGGACGGCTGAGGTGGTCATGAGCGCCTCCCGGTGTGCGGATCGTCCGTGCTGGCCGTTCCTGGACTCCGGGGCGGAGGCTGGTGGGCCGAGACCGCTTCCCTGCGGGCGGTGATCCAGTGGACGCCGTAGAGGAAAACACCCCACACCGCGACGAAGTCCGGAATGTTCGAGAGCACCTGCCAGGTGCGCATGGCCGGGGGTTCGCCGGGAAGCGCGGCCTTGAGGCCCAGTTTCTCGAAGGGCTGGTTCGCCAGCATCATCACCGAGGTGCCGCCAGCCTCCGTCAACCCGTAGATGTGGTCCACGTACCCGGCGGGATTCTGCCGGATGCGGTCCTTGGCTTCCCGGATGAGGTCGGCCCGGCTGCCGAAGGTCGTCGCTCCCGCCGGACAGGCCTCGGCGCAAGCCGTGGGCTGCCCCTGCTTCACCCGGCTGGTGCACATGATGCACTTGCCGATGATGGGCACCGCGCGGTCCCACTGGTACTTCGGCACGTCGAAGGGGCAGGCCATCATGCAGTAGCGGCAGCCCATGCATTTTTCCGAATCATAGACAACGGGGCCCTCGGGCGTCTTGTGCAGCGCAGCCACGGGGCACACGGACGCGCAGGTGGGCACCAGGCAGTGCATGCAGAGATGCCGCACGAAGGTGTCCCCTTTAGGCTGGACGGTGGTCCAGGTGTAGGCGCTGGTCTCATCCTCGACCGGGCCCGGGAGCTTGTTCTGCTCCTTGCACGCCGAAGCGCAGGCGCCGCATCCGATGCAGCGGGTCGCGTCAAAAAGGAGTCCTACGGTCACGGACGCTCCTGCTAGAAAACATCCGGTGATTCACCAGGACGTTTTATGGAAAGCTCTACCCACCTTCCGGCAGAGTCAACCGAAACACGCTCAATTGGACCCCCTGGGTCTGAAAGTGTGAGGTTGATCACTCCATCGAAGATTTCCATTCCGGAATCCCATGGATCGGGGTCCCGACCTGCCAACCGAAAAACCTGGATCTCCCTGCCGGCCCGCTGATTTGTGATCAGGGTCATTGGAATGGATCCGAGGACTGGGTCATGCTTCTTCCGTCCTCCGCCCTGCTCGTGCACCAGAAGCTGGGATGGGGGCGAGGGCGTTCCGCGCGGATGTCCCTGGCGTCGAGGCACCACCGCGCCGCGCGTCCGCCCTCCTCCGCACTGTTCCAAAACCCCGGCCCCGGGATTCCCCCGGGACCATTCTCATCAAGGAGGCGCCATGCGCCGTTCCACCCTACTGCTGGCCGTCGCAGCATTCGCTTGCGCCCTGCCGGCCTCGGCCAAAATGCCCTGGGTCAAGGAGGCCCAGAAGCTCGGATTCAAAGCCGTCGAGAACTGCAAGTCCTGCCACGCCGGCGAGAAGAACGACGCCAAGAACCTCACCGCCATGGGCAAGTTCCTGATGGACCGGAAGACCAAAGAAAAGGCCGACAAGATCGACCTGAACTGGCTCAAGGACTTCAAGAAATAGTCCGGATCACAAAGCCTGACGAAGAAAGCGGCGCGGATGGATTCCGCGCCGCTTTTCGTGGTGCCGGTGGAAGCCCCGCTCAGGGGTGGGTCAGGTCCTGGAGGATCTTCGGGTCGGCCTCGTCCTGCGCCAGCACCGAATGGCAAAGCGCGCAGTCCTGCGAAATCTTGCGTCCATCGTCGGTCTTGTGCTCATCGTCGTGGCAGCGGAAGCAGCCGGTCGCCACGGTGTGTCCGAGGAAGCTCGGGTAGGCGCCCCAGGCGATCTTCATGCTGGGCCAGACATTGGAATTGTAGATCCCCTGCACGCTCGCCACGGCCGCTTCGATGGCCTGGGCCTTCGGCTTCGCCACCTCGGGGTAGGAAGACGAATAGAATCCCTGGAGAGCCTGGCGGATCTTGGCCTGGGCTTCTTCGCGCGAGGCGTAGTCGGCCTTGAGCGCCTTCACGGCCTCCCTGCGGATGAAGGGCAGCGTGCGGTCGATCCGGCCTTCGAAGAGGGCCGTGTCCACCTCTTCGTCAGGCAGCCGGTAGATGTGCGAAGGCCGGTTGTGGCAATCGACGCATTCCATGGCCCGCATGCCCTTCACGGGGTTGGCGAGCGGCGTGGAAGCTTTGTAAAGCCGCCGGGTGCCGTCGGGCAGCGTCAGCTCCACATCGCCGATGACCTCGCGCTTCTCATCGGAGGCGTAGCTCACCCGGACGCCGCGGTCCACGTGCCAGTGGATGCCGCGGGAGGTGGAGCCCATGCTCCCGCCCACGTGCAGCAGGAGGGCGGTCTTCTTCTCCGTGCTCTTCTCGTCCTCGTCGAACTTGGTGATGACCTTCAGGCGGTCGCCCACGAATTTGGTCGGCCAATGGCACTGCTCGCAGGTCTCCCGCGCGGGGCGGAGGTTGTGCACGGGCGTCGGAATGGGCCGCTGGTAGAGCTTGAACAGCACCGATACGAGCTGCCAGGAGCCCGAGAGCTTCGATTTCACGAACCAGCTCGCGCCCGAGCCGATGTGGCATTCCACGCACTTCACCCGCGCGTGGGGGGAGCGCTGGTAGGAGGTGAATTCCGGCGCCATCACGCTGTGGCAGGCGGTGCCGCAGAACTTCGTGGAGCCCATCACTTCCACGCCCTTGTAGGTGGCGGTGGCGACGATGACCACGTTGATGACCGTGAGCGCCGCGAAGATCAGGACCGTCTTGCGGACCCGGACCATGTTCAGGTCGATGACCGGGAAGTTGTCGGGTTCTGGCTCTTCGCCTTTTTCCGCCGCGAGCTTGGCCTTGCGCTGGGCGCGCCAGATCCCGAAGGGGATGAGAAGCAGGCCGCCGACGAAGAAGGCAGGGACGATCAGGAAGGCCATGATCCCGACGTAGGGGCCGCCGCTGAAGCCCACCAGCTCGATGGCGAACAGCGTCAGGAAGATGATCGCGCTGATGGTGGTGATCACCACGCCCGCCAAACTTATCGGGTTCCGCGAGACCTTGGCGAACAGGTTCTTCATCAAGAAAGCCTCCTTGTGTCCATGTTTCAACATTGATCAGCATAGGGCAATCCGGCCTCTGCCAAGCGGCAAGATCCCGGCGCCGCGGAGGAGTTGTGATGGATGCCACGGGGGCGGAACACAAAGGTCCCCGTTTTTGCAACGGCACCTGGATCGGCCAGCGCCCCGGCAAAACAAGTCACAACACCTAAGCCGGTACTTGGTCACAACTGGATGGGCATCGGGCCTAGCTCCTGGACAGGAATCCGGCGACGAGCAGAATGGGATCCGAGGGCCTCGCGGATTCGATTTGATGGTGGCCCACCTCGAGGCACGTATGTCCCTAGCACTGGCTGGCACGCTCTCGCTGATCCTGTGTACGGCAGTATCCGCGGCGCCGCGGCCCAAGGGCCAGGAGTGCGCCGAATGCCACGAATTCGACCTTCCAAAATTCGAAAAGAGCATCCACGGAAGCCTGGCCTGCCGGGACTGCCACAGCAGTATCGCCACCCTTCCCCACGCGGACAAACCGGCGAAGGTCAACTGTGGCGCCTGCCACGCGGACGAGGCCAAGGAGTACGCCAAGAGCATCCACGGCAGCGCGAAGAAAAGCGGGATGGCCGATTCGGCGAGCTGCACCTCCTGCCACGGCGCTCCGCATGAGATCCTCCCCGGCAGCGATCCGGCATCCAAAACCGCCAAGAAGAACATGGCCGACACCTGCGGCGCCTGCCACTCCAACCCCGATTTCCTGGCGCGCCACAAGATCCCCTTCGCCAAGCCTGTCGAGGCCTACCGGCTGAGCGTCCACGGACGCGCGGTGGCGCGTGGGGACAACAACGCCGCCTCCTGCTCCGATTGCCACGGCGGCCACAACATCACTTCGGGGAAGGACGAGAAATCCGGAACCGGCCATGAACGCGTGTCGAAAACCTGCGGCAAGTGCCACTCGGATGTGCTCGAGGTGTATTCCCAGAGCGTGCACGGCGTCGCGGTGAAGGCCGGTTCCAAGGGCGCTCCGGACTGCACGAGCTGCCACGGCGAACACAACCTCCTGGCCCCCGCCGAGGCCGGCTCCCTGGTGAATCCCGCCCGGGTCTCCACGGTGACCTGCGGCCGCTGCCATGCGGACGAGCGCCTGGCGGCCCGCTACAACATGGCCCAGGACAAGCTGCCGAGCTTCCAGGACAGCTTCCACGGCCTCGCCTCCCGGGGCGGATCCCAGACCGTCGCCAACTGCGCCTCCTGCCATGGCATCCACAACATCCTGGCCTCCACGGATCCGCGTTCCACCATCAATCCCAAGAACCTCGGCCAGACCTGCGGGCGCTGCCACCCCGGCGTCGGCCAGCGCTTCGCCATCGGCCCGGTGCATGTGCGCTCCGCCAGCATGAGCGAACACGTCTCCGTGAAATGGATCCGCCTCACCTACCTGTGGCTGATCCCGCTCACCATCGGGTTCATGCTGCTGCACAACGGGCTGGATTTCTTCGCCAAGCTGCGGCGCGGAAGGCATGCCAACGGCACCGGCGAACAGTTCCCGCGCATGAACCTGAAATTCCGCATCGGCCACGGCATGGTGGTGGTGAGCTTCATCACCCTGGTGGCCACCGGCTTCGCGCTGAAATACCCCGAAGCCGCCTGGGTCAAGTTCTTCTCCTTCTTCTCCCCGGACCTGCGGGGGCTCCTCCACCGCATCGCCGCGATCATCATCTCCGCGGGCACGCTGTTCCACCTGGTCCAGCTCGTGATGGTCAAGCGCGACCGCGTGATCCTTCCTGAACTGCTGCCCGGCTGGCAGGACGCCAAGGACATCTTCAACATGTTCCGTTTCAACCTGGGCCTCACCAAGACCCGGCCCACCTTCGGCATGTTCGGGTACCCCGAGAAGATGGAGTACTGGGCTTTCATGTGGGGCACGGTGGTGATGGCCGTGACGGGCTTCCTGCTCTGGGCCGAGAACTGGAGCCTGAGCCACCTCCCGAAATGGGTGCTGGACGCGGCCACCGCCGCCCACTGGTACGAGGCCATCCTCGCCACGCTCTCCATCCTGGTCTGGCACTGGTACCTGGTGATCTTCGACCCGGATGTCTATCCCATGGACAAGGCCTGGATCACGGGGAATACGTCTGGGGACCACGTGCGCGAAACCCGGCCCGAGTATTACCGCAAGACCCTTGGAAAGCAGGGCGACGAACCCGAGGTCGACTCTGACAACCCTGAAGCCTGAACCGCACCGCGAACCTCCACCTTACTGAATTCCCACCATTCCACAGGACCATGCCATGACCCGAACCAGTCCAGACCTCCAAGGCCGCCCCGATATAAGGCGGCGCAGGGGGAGCCTCGCGCTCGCCCTGCTCGCAAGCTGCATGCTGGGACTGGCGCCGCTCCAGGGCGCTCCCTTGGCGAAGGAAGCGAAGGAAAGCTGCCTCGATTGCCATGGCGAAAAGGATTTCACCAAGGAAGGGCCGAACGGGACCACCCTATCCCTGTTCGTGGACGCGGACCGTTTCGGCAAGGCCGTGCACGCCTCGCTGACGTGCAAGAGCTGCCATGGGGGCATGAACAAGGACCATCCGGGCGATGGCAACCCGCCGCCGAAGGTGGATTGCGGAAGCTGCCACACCGAGGAAGCCAAGATTTACGGGGCGAGCATCCACGGCATGAGCAAGGCCATGGGCTCGTCAGCCGCCGCGAATTGCGCGGATTGCCACGGGAACCACTACATCAGCCCCGTGAAGCAGACCGATTCGCCGGTCTACAAGATGAACCTTCCCACGACCTGCGCCAAATGCCACGCCAACAAGAACCTCACCGAGGAATACAAGATGAAGTACCCGATGGTGGGCTCCCAATACCAGGAGAGCATCCACGGGCAGGCCCTGCTGAAGAAGGGCCTCATCGTGGCGCCTAGCTGCAACGACTGCCACGGGGTCCACGACATCAAGCGCACCGTGGACCGCAGCTCGCCCATCAACCACGCCAATGTGGCCAAGACCTGCGGCAAATGCCACGTCAAGGTGGAGGAGATCTACAACAAGAGCATCCACGGCCAGCTGCTGGCCAAGGGCGATCCCCGGGGTCCGGTCTGCATCCAGTGCCATTCGGCCCACCAGATCGAGACACCCACCAGCGGGCATTTCAAATCGCTGGCGGACCAGACTTGCGGCAAGTGCCATGCGGACCGCCTGGAGCACTACCGCGACACCTACCACGGCAAGGCCATGGCCCTGGGAAGGACCAACGCCGCGAGGGATGTGGCCGCCTGCTACGACTGCCACGGGCACCACGATGTGATGCGCGCCTCGGACCCGAATTCCAGGCTCTCCGCGGCCAACATCGTCCAGACCTGCAAGCAATGCCACCCCAAGGCGAATGCCAGCTTCACGAGGTACGCGCCCCACGCCAACCCGCTGGACCGGAAGAACTATCCCCAGCTCTACTGGGTCTTCCTGGTGATGACGACGCTCCTCGTCGGAACCTTCACCGTTTTCGGCGCGCACACGCTGCTTTGGCTCTTCCGGTCGATCTGGCTGTACCGCCACGATTCGAAGCAGTTCCGCGAAGCGAAGATCAATATCGCCAAGGACGACGAGCAGTTCACCCGCTTCCAGCCCTTCGAGCGGTTCCTGCACCTGCTGGTGGTCACGAGCTTCCTGCTCCTGGTGCTCACGGGCATGCCGCTGAAGTTCTACTACACGGACTGGGCGAAGACCATGTTCGGGATCCTGGGCGGTCCGCAGGTCGCCCGCACCCTGCACCACTTCGGCGCGGTCATCACCTTCCTTTATTTCGCGCTCCACATCAGCGACACCCTCGTCCATTTCTGGAAGAACCGCGGCTACATGCGCGACCCCGAGACCGGGAAGATCGCCCTGAGCCGGCTGTGGAAGGCCATGAGCCATCCGGATTCCATGATCCCCACCAAGCAGGACCTGAAGGACCTCGTCGACCACAACAAGTGGTTCTTCGGCAAGGGACCGAAGCCGCAGTTCGACCGGTGGACCTACTTCGAGAAGTTCGATTACCTCGCCGTGTTCTGGGGCGTCTTCGCCATCGGCGTATCGGGCATGATCATGTGGTTCCCCGAGTTCTTCAGCCGCTTCATGCCCGGATGGATGATCAATGTCTCGTTGATCGTGCATTCCGACGAAGCCCTGCTGGCGGCGGGCTTCATCTTCACCGTCCACTTCTTCAACACGCACTTCCGGCTGGAGAAGTTCCCCATGGACACGGTCATCTTCTCGGGCAGGGTCTCCAAGAGCGAACTGCTCCACGAGCGCAAGCGCTGGTATGACCGCCTGCTCGCCGAAGGCCGCCTGGACAGCTTCCGGGTCAAGGATGAATGGGAGGCCTGGAAGGGCATCGCCCGCAGCTTCGGGTACATCTTCTTCGGCCTGGGCGTCGTGCTGCTCCTGCTCATCATCTACGCCATGACCTCGCGCCTCGCCCACTGACCCATCAAGGCATCGAGGCCATCCAGAAGATAAAAGGCGCCGGCCCTGCCGGCGCCTTTTCTTGATTGAGCGGGCCGGTTCGATTCCCGTCTGCCTGGTCTGCTTCGCATAGGAGCAGAATGGAAATCGCATCGGAGCTTGTGGATGGATGTGCCGGATGAGGTCTTCAAGGAATTCGTGGCCGAAGCGCTGGGCCTGATTCCAGCGGATTTCCGCGAGTACCTGGACAATGTGGAGGTGGTCATCGAGGAGCGGCCGCGCCGCGAGGTCGTGCGCGACCTGCGCCTACGGCACGGCCACGTCCTCTTCGGGCTGTACACCGGCGTTCCGCTGACGGAGCGCACCCATGACCCCGCCGCATTTCCGGACCGCATCACGCTCTACCGGGGAGCCCTTCTGGAGGAGTGCGAAAATCTGGAAGAGCTGCGCGACCAGGTGGTCACCACCGTCCTGCACGAGGTGGCCCATCATTTCGGCATCGGGGAAGACCGTCTCTCCGAGCTGGGATGGGGGTGAAATCAGGAATCCTGACGGCCCCTGGGCCCGGCTGTTCGCAACGGCTCACTGCAAGGTCGGGTGGGGCAGGTTCTCGCCGAGGATGAGCGTCATCTCTTCCAGCGGCCAGGACAACTGGAGGCGCGCGCCGGGCTCCAGGGCCGGGAAGGATTTGAGCCGCGGGGGCGGCAGCAGCATCACCTCTCCGGACCGGAGCGGCGGCAGTTCCAGGTGCTCCCAGGCATCCAGCCCGACGCTGCGGCGATGGCCGTCCGCGCGCAATTCCAGGTGGCCGGCCGGCAGCTCCAACGCCATCCACGCGCCGAGCAGGGTGGACTCCCCATCCTCCGCCGCGAGACAATATCCCCGGGCTTCGCCGAATCCGCCCACCACGCCGAGCATGATTTGCGGTTGGGAGGAAATCCTGGCTCCAGGCCCCTTGACCAGGAACCGGTCGCGATGGGTGCCGTCGGCCCTCCGCAATTGGATGGGCCGCGGCAGGCAGGGTAGCAAGGCCACGGATTCGGTGGGGGGTGCGAGCCAGGCGGGCAGGTCTCCGCGCTGGTTCCACTTCTCGGCGTAGGCCAGGGTCTGCTTGGCCCGCTGGAAGGCGCGGGCGCCGCCCTCCAGCAGCCTCCGCAGGCTGGGCGGAACGAGCGCATCCGCCAGCCCCTCGGGCTGGCCTTCCCCCAGTTTCCGCAGGCGGGCCTGCTCGATGCGGTTGAGGTCCGCCACCCGCCCATCCGCAAGGCGGGCCACCAGCGCCCGGCGTTCCACGGCGCCCTCGATGAATAGGCCGGTGCCGAGGATCATGCCTGTCCCTCCAGCCAGGCCCGGGTGGCGTCCAGGATCGGAGTCGGGCGGTTGGTCTTGAAGTCGAGCATGACTTGGACGGTCCTGGCCTCGGCCATCAGCAGCTGGTCCTGGGCCCGGAAGACGCGGTACACAAGATCGAAAGAGGTGTTTCCGATGCGGATGCACCGGAGCTGCACGCGGACCTCGTCGCTCAGGCGGATGGGCCGCCGGTAGTCCACCTCGATCCGGGCGATGAGGAAGCCTTCCGCCTCGAAGGGCCGTTCCCCCAGCCAACCCTGCCACCAGTAATACCGCGCCTGTTCGATGAGGGTCACTAGCACGGCGTTGTTGACGTGCCCCAGGGCATCCAGATCCCGGAAACGCACCTCGATGGAATGGGTGTAGGCCATGGAATCTCCTCGAATGAGCCTATCTCAGTCATCCTTATGCCATGGATCCTTCATCAAAAACCCGGCAAGGTCCCTGGAACCCCGACCGTCAGTGGGCGGATCCGCTCATCGCGGTGCTGGTCCTCATCTGCGCGCTCCTTGGGATGGTCCATATCCACGCCCGATCCATCGCGAAGGTCAGGCCCCCGGAACAGGTGGGGCTGCTGGGCCGCGTGGCGGAGGTCCAGGCGCTTGGACAAAAACTCGGCAAGGGGGCCGGCGTTTTCAAGGGCGGGCTCTCGAAACTGCAGGAGCGGTTGGATGATCCATGGGACAAGGCCATGCTCTCGGTGCTGCTGGCCGAATCCGGCGATGCGAAGGACCGGGCCGCCGCGCACGACCTCGCGCTGGGCGGCCCCCCGCCGCCGGGCCCGGGCGCGGTCTTCCGCCAGGGCTGGGCCTGGGCCTACGCGGATGGCCCCGCCTTGGGCCAGGGCGAGCAGGCGGTCCTTTCCCAGGCGTTGGGCGGCGACTATGGCGCCCGGTTGCTGAAGGCCAGATGGGCCGAGAAGCAGGGGCAGGATGGTGCCCGGCTGCGGAAGGAAGCCGAAGCCTTGGCCATGGGGCGTGTGCTGCTGTTCGGCATGGCGGGATTCGCTGTGCTGCTGCTGGCGTTCGCAGGTCTCGGCTTTGCCGTCATGCTGGTCATCACGCGGAAGATCCCGCGGCGGTTCTCCCCGGTGGTCTACGCGATAGGTCCCCGGGCCGCCCTGCTGGTCTTTTTCGGCTGGCTCACGATCCAGATGGGCTCAGGCTTCGTCGTGGCGCCACTGTTGGCGGCCCTGCCCTTCCTGAAACCCGTGGCCCTGCCCCTGGCCTACGGAATCCAGGCCGTCGCCGGGGTGGCCTTCCTCTGTTCCGCCGAAGGCATCACCTTCCGCGAGCTCCTGCGCCGGGTGGCGCCAGGCGCCCATGCCCGCAGCCTGGCCTGGGGCATCGGCTTCCTGGCCCTGGCCATGGCCTCGGTGCTCGCTGTGGCGCTGTTGATGAGCCCCTTCCTGAAATCCGCCCAACCGCCGCAAAAGGAGCTTCTTGATCTGGTGGCGAAAACCCGCGGCCCTTTCGCGCTTCCGCTCCTGTTCCTGACCGTCGCCGTGCTGGCTCCCTTTTTTGAAGAGCTCATGTTCCGGGGCTTCCTGCTCCCATGGCTGAGCCATCAATGGAAGACCTTGCGCGGAGGCACGCTCATGGCATTGGTGGCGACGGGGCTGCTGTTCGGCCTCATCCACCTGCAGCCCACCGCGCTGCCCACGCTTTCCACGCTGGGCATCGTGCTGGGGCTCGCGGTGCTCCGCACGGGAAACCTGCTCACGTCCATCCTGGTGCATGGGCTTTGGAATGGAGGGGTGTTCCTGTTCATGCGGTTCTTCCTGACCTAAGTCGGCCTTTGCCTGCGACCGAGATCAGGGACCGTAATGCCATCGATTTTGCGTGGAGCATCATCCATCGCGTCGGCCTGCGGCCGACATCAGGGCCCGTAACGCCTTCGATTTCCCTCGGAGTATCATCCATCGCGTCGGCCTGCGGCCGACATAAGGGCCCGTAACGCCTTGGCCAGGAAAGCGCTGGCCAAGGCGCAACGGGCCCTAATCGATCTTTTCGAGTTTCACGGGATTGGGAATGGCTTCGCCGGGCACCAGCACGCTGCGCCAGGGCCTGTAGCCGTTCAAGCTGATGCGGATTTCACCTACGCCGCCCAGGATGGAGGGGAGGTCGGTCATGGGTGTGCGCCCGACGTACACGCTGTTCAAGTGCACATCGGCGCCCGGCGGATCCGAAATCACCAGGAACCCTGGCCGCTTGGCATCCAGGGAGATCCGGAGTTTCACATCGCCCTCTTCGACCGCCACGAACCGGGGAATGTGGCCTTCCTTGTCGAGCCGCAGGCTCTTCGCCCGGCCGCTGACTTTCAGATCATGGATCGGCGTTCGGCCCACGAGGTTTCCATCGAGGTAGACCTCCGCATCCGTGGGCATGGACTCCAGGTTCAGCGTCCGGCGCGGATCCATGATCCGCGGGTAGACCCACCAGAACACCTGGAGGAAAATGATGAGTCCCGCGGCCCACTTCAC
This sequence comes from Holophagaceae bacterium, assembly GCA_016720465.1. Lineage (NCBI taxonomy): Bacteria > Pseudomonadati > Acidobacteriota > Holophagae > Holophagales > Holophagaceae > Holophagaceae bacterium. The sequence continues at coordinate 68,334 of JADKKO010000002.1, read as the reverse complement.
GATGCGCCAGCCGTCAAAACCGGGCTCCACCTGCTCCTGGCGGGTGTACATCCGGCGCGCGTTGCGGTCTTTGTCGGTGGTGCGGCCTGGCGTGGTGCGGAGCGGATCCTGGCTGGAAGGGGATTCTTCGTCCAAGTCGATGCGGACGGAGGTGCCGCCCGGGCGCAATTTCCGGCTGGATTGGTACTCGGGCTCCGGCGGAGGAGCCTCGAGGCCCATCTGGGCCTGGTTGCGCCGCTGGGACATGATGTCGCCGACATCATCCTCCTGCGCGAGGGAGGCGAAGAGCCTGGATCGCAGGTTGGTGGGGCCCGGAAGGGCATCGATCAATTCTTCGATGAAATCCAGCAGCGTGGCGTACCGGTCATCGGCGTCGGCCGCCAGCGCCCGCCTGAACACGGCCGCGAGCTTGGGCGGCATGTCCGGAGGGATGGCCACCGGGTACTGCAGGATGTGGATGAGGATGGCCGTGAGATTGCTGCCGGGATGGGGCAGCCTGCCCGTGAGCAATTCGAAGGTCGCAGCCGCAAAGGAATAGCGGTCCGAACTGGGAGTTCCATCGCTGCCTTTGAGCACTTCCGGCGGGGAATAGGCCGGAGACCCTAGAAAATCCCCGGTGCTGGTGATGCGCAGCGCCAGGGTCTGGGCGTAGCCCTGGCTCACCACCGCGTCTTCGGGGTCGATGGCGGAGGGCTCCCGGAACATCGGGCGCTCCGAGGAAAGGCTCATCTGGCCCAGGGTGCGCGCGATGCCGAAGTCCATGAGCTTGGCCCGGCCGTTCTCGCTGATCAGGATGTTTTCGGGCTTCACGTCCCGGTGCACGATGCCCAGCCGGTGGGCCGCGCGGAGCGCCCGCATGGCCTGGATGAGCACCCGGACCGAGGTCTCGAGGTCGAGATCCTTGTCCTTGATGTGCTTGGCCAGGCTCTTGCCCTCCACGTATTCCATGGCCAGGAAGGGGCCGACGTCGGGCTCCAGTCCCACATCGAACACGGTCACCACGTTGGGGTGGTTCAACTGGGCGCTGATCTCCGCTTCGCGGCGGAACCGGGCCATGGCGTGTTCGCGGGCTTCCTCGTAGGTGGTCACCACCTTGATGGCCACCCAACGCTTGAGCATGGGATCTTCAGCCAGGTACACCGTCCCCATGCCGCCTTTGCCGAGGGGGCGTTTGATCAGGTACCTGCCTACGCGTTGGGGGTCCGCCATAGAGCCTGTTGAGATCCGTCAAGAATGTTGAATATAGCCAGCCTGGGCGCTGTCCGGTGGTGAAGTCTTGTTAATTGATGTCTGAAATAACCGAATCCTTCGATAAAATGTACCTTTTGGAGTCTCTATGGCAGCCCTCATCGAAGCCATCGGCATCAAACGCAAGATGTACTTCGAGCTGGAGGACACCCCGTTTCACTGCCTGGATGCCGAGATTTCGACACCCACGGCCAGGGGCGGGCAGACCCTGGTGCGGCTGAAGATGCGGAATCTCCTGACCGGAGCCGTCTTCGACAAGACCTTCAAGGCCGGCGACAAATTCAAAGAACCGGACCTTGCCATGGTACCCGCCAGTTTTCTCTATGCCGATGGGGATGGCGGCCATTTCATGGACCAGGAGACCTTCGAGACCCATGAGATCAACGCCGACATGCTCGGCGACGCGCTGGACTTCCTCGTCGAAGGCATGCTCGTGCAGATCCAGAAATTCAACGGCAATCCCATCGGCATCCAGCTGCCCACGCACGTGGAACTGGCGGTCACCTATACCGAGCCCGGCGCGCGGGGCGACACGGCCTCGGGCAACGTCACCAAGCCCGCCAAGTTGGAAACCGGCATCGAGATCCGGGTGCCGCTGTTCATCAAGGAAGGCGAAAAAGTGAAGGTCAGCACCGAGACCAGGGAATTCGCAGGAAGGGCATGACCCGCAAATTCCGCCTCGGCCAGAGCCGGGAAGCCCAGGACCTTGACCATCGGGAGGTCTATTCCCACGAACGGAAGTCCGACAGCAAGCGCCGCCAGCAATCCGCCGGGCGCATCCAGACAGGCATCGAGGGCCACGATCCCGAATCCATGCTGCGCCTGCCGGATGCCACGCCCTGGCTGCATCTGCCCGAGGCCATCCTGATCCAGCGCCACAGCCAATGGGTGGATCTGGAATTGGCGGACCGCAGCCTGCTGCTGGCGACCCTTTCCGGAAAGCTGAAAGGCGTGAAGCTCGTGGTGGGCGACCGCGTCCGGTATTCCCCCGTGCCGCTGGAGGAACCGGAGCTGGTCTTCGACAAGAAGCGCCCGCAGGCCCAGGTGATCGCCGTGTCGCCGCGGAGCACGCTGCTCAAGCGCGGCGGCATCGATGACCGCGAACCCTGGCAGCTCATCTGCGCCAATGCCGACGAACTCTGGGCCTGCGCCGCCGTGGTGGATCCGCCCATGCGGCCGGGGCTCCTGGAGCGGGCCCAGGCCCTCGCCCTCGCCGCGGGCCTCGCGTTCCGCATCATCGTCACCAAGCGGGACCGCGCCTCAGTCAAGGACACCTTGCCGGAACTCGATCCCCTTCGGGAGCAAGGCCTGCCCATCCTTGAAACCAGCGCCACCCAGGGCACCGGCCTGGATGAGATCCAGGCCCTGCTCGCGCACCGGACGGCCGTGCTGGTGGGCCATAGCGGCGTGGGCAAAAGCACGCTGGTGAACGCGCTGTTGCCCGGCGCCGGCATTCCCACCGGCGACATCAGCCGGTATGGCACCGGCCGGCAGACCACCACCGCAGCACGCTGGCTGCCGATGCCGCAGGGCGGCACCTTGATCGACACGCCGGGCATCCGCACCCTCAGCGTCCGGGGCCTCGACCGCGGCCTCCTTGCCCGCGTCTTCCCGGAATTCCCTGGCGAGATCATCGAGGATCCCACCGCCTATGATCCCTTCGACGAGGACCTGGACCTCGACTACCCGGAACGCCTGCAAAGCCTCCAGCGGCTCTGGCAGGAAATGGACACCCGCAACCCCAACCAGAACGTCCATAGGTAGCGCCCGTGCAAGACCGCATGCAAAGCGATTCCAGGCTCCTGGGGCTTGCCTACAAGGCGGTCTTCGGGACGCTCTTCCCCCTGTTCAAATTCGCGTCGCGGACCTTCAAGCGGCGGAAGCGGGGGCATGAAATCGCGGACCAGATCATGACGGCCTTCATGGATCTGCGCCCGAAATACCTGGATGCAGTGAAAGGCAACGTCGCCCAGGTGCTCGGCCTGAAGCTCGCCGATCCCCTGGTGGAGGCCACCGCCCGGAGAGTGGTCCGCAACCACGCCTATTCTTGGGTGGATTTTTTCCGCTTCGCCCAGCGCCCGCCGGAAGAAGCCTTGGAACTCGTGAAATCGACCCCCTCCTTCGCCAACCTGGAGCGGGTGGTCGCGGAAGGGAAAGGCGGCATCCTGCTCACCGCCCACGCCGGCAACTACGAACTGGGCGGCATCCTGCTGCGGTCGAGGAACCTTCCCGTCCACGCCGTCTACAAGCCCGACCGCTTTGAGGCCGTCGAACGCCTCCGCAGCGACATGCGGGCCGCCGGGGGCGTGGTGGGCATCCCCGTGGATGGCGTCGGCTTCTCCACGCTGCCCCTCGTGAAGCTGCTCCGGGAGGGCAAGCTGGTGGGCATGCAAGGCGACCGGGACTTCAGCCTGAACGGCTTGAAAATCCCCTTTTTCGGCCGGGATGCCTTCTTCCCGCGGGGTCCCTGGGAATTGGCGGCCATGACCGGCGCGCCAGTCCTATGCGGCCTTTTCTTCATGGATGCCGACCAGGACTTCCATGCGATCTTCACCGAACCGATCACCATCCGCGCCCCGAGGGGGGAACGCATGGTGGAGATCGAAGCGGCCATGAGGCGCTATGTCGCGATGCTCGAGGATTTCATCCGCGCGCACCCGGACCAGTGGTACTGCTTCTATCCCTTCTGGGACGATCCGATGCGGGAGGCCTGAATCCGCTTCAGCCCCAGGCCATGCCCTCATCAGGGACCTGCCCGGAAAGATGCAGTTTCAGCACCTCGAAATTCGGGGAGAGATCGAAGTCGCGCGGCATGATGTAGCTCGGATGCCGGGCCATGATGCGGGTGCGGGCAGGGTCGCCCGCGGCCGGATTGGCGACCCGGATCATGGGCTGGATGGGGTAGTTGGCTTTGTAGAAGGCCTTGGCGATGAGCGCCGAACAGATGACCTCGCGGCTGCCGGAACTGCCGAAATAGAAAGGGCGCCGCCGGAATTTCCGGGGCAGCAGGTGGAAGGGGGTGAGGTATCGCGCCAGGTCCAGGATGTTGCGGCGGTCGTACTGGACGCCCAGATGGCTCAGCACCACCGACAGCACCCGGTCCCGGTCATCCATCAGCAATCCATGGGGACGGCAGACCCGGATGTTGCGGTCCTGGTATTTCGACAGGGGCCTGACCGTGACACCGTTGATCATGTCGCTCTCGACCAGAAGCGAGGTCGCTTCCTCGCCAAAACTTTCCAGCGCCTCAGCGGCGTGGGGGCCGCCCCACCGCAGCAGGGCGTCCCCGATGTAGATGGCCGCGTGGCTCCAGGAGCTTTGGGTCAGGTACATGATCATCTGGCTGATGCGGCTATTGCCCTCCACCAGCAGGATGTCGCAGGGTTCCATGGTTTCCCGCATCCGCGGCAGGTCGTTGGGCACGCGCCGCTGGTATCCCGGCAACTCGCCGGTCAGGTAGCGGATCAGCCAAGTGGCGATGGCGTCGTGGATGCCCATGGACCCTAGCATGCCGCCATGGGCCGGACGGTTGCGAAGAATTAATGCCTAGAACCGGTCCGAGAAAGGCTGCTTGCCGTACTTCTGGTATCTCCGGACCGCCCTCCTCCGGTACAGCCAAGCCGTCAGGTTGCTGATGCCGGGGAGGTGGAGCATGGGGGCCACCCAGCGCCAGCCCGGCAGGCGCCCGAGCACATGCGGCAACAGGGCGCCGCCGCTCCAAACCCGGCGGCTTCCTTCCTCGAGCCCGTGGATTTCGCCGTGCAGGTCCCTCCCGGCCAATTCCGGCGCGAAGAACGCGAGATCCTTGCCCTGGATCGGAAAGAACACCAGCAGGCCCTTGCGGTCCCGTTCCCTCAGGCGGTCCATCATGCGGCAGCAGAGGCTGCACTCGGCGTCGTAGGCGAGGATCAGCGGGCCCTTTGGGAACACCTCACACCGCGGCGGGGGCGGGAACCGGTTCCTTCACCAGTTCCTTCACCCAGAGGGGCACGGTCTTCACGCCCTTGGGCGGCTCCAGGGCCTTCTGGTAGCGCCGCAACTCGCCGGTGTGCGCCGTGACGAAATCATTCTCTTCGAGGTAGGTGGTGATGGGCAGGCGGGCGGTCGCGGCGCCTCCGAGTTCCGAAGCCACCGACTCCAGCACGAGGCTGAACGGCACCGAGGCGAGCATGGCCTTGAGCCGCTCCGTCTCCTTGGCCCCCGAAAAGGGTGCGTCGTAGAGCAGCACCAGGGCCTTCACGGAACCCTTCTTCACCAGCTCCTCGAGCTCATCCAGCATCGAGAAGCGGAAACCCCGCTCAGAGAATCCGCGCCGGTTGTAGATGCCGTCGGTGTGGGTCTGGAGCTTGGGCAGCTGGATCGCATAGCTCTTGGTTCCTATGCCGAACCGCCATTCAGGTTTCGAAGCGAGATCGCCCAGCCGCTGGGCCGCATCGCAGCCGAACACGCCCTGGGCGACGACCGCCGTCGGACCCGCCTGCTGAAGCGCCTCGCGGATGGCTTCGACGCTGCCGTCCCGCCCGTTCAGCTCCGGTTTCATGACCCGGGCTTCGGGCTTCAGGTTGTAGTCGTGGCAGGCGGCGCGTTCTTCATCGCTGATGAAGTAGGAGGCCGTTTTGCCCTCCACAGGGCGAGGCCGGAACCGCCAGGCCTTGTTCTGGTCCACGTCCGCCCAGATGGGATTGGCCAAGGCGGAGTGGCGGCTGATGGTAGGGATGTTCTTGAGATACCAGACCCGGCGGTTGAAGCGGAAATCGCGGCTCGTGAGCGCGCCCACGGGGCAGAGGTCCACCACGTTCCCCGCCCAGGGATTGGCGTCCATGGTCTTCCCGCTGTAGGTGGTGACTTCCAGCTTGGAGCCGCGCTGCGCCACCGTGAGTTCGTGCGTGCCGCTGATCTCCTGGGTGAAGCGGATGCAGCGGGTGCAGTGGATGCAGCGGTTCTTGTCGATGACGATTTTTCCGCCCAGATCCTCGTACCGGTAGCGGCGTTTCACTTCGCCCATGCGGCTGTCGCCGCTTCCATACTCGTAGCTGTAATCCTGCAATTTGCACTCGCCCGCCTGGTCGCAGATGGGGCAATCCAAGGGATGGTTCAGCAGCAGGAATTCCATCACGCTCGCCCGCGCATCGGCCACCGCCTTGGAGTTGGTGATGATCTCCATGGCGATGCCTTCGGGGTTGTCCTTGGGCGCCGGTCCCACGGTCGTGGTGCAGGATGTGGCCAGTTTCGGCATCCCCTTGATCTCCACCATGCACATGCGGCAGGTGGCCACCGGCGTCAACGCCGGGTGGTAGCAGTAATGCGGAATGGCGATGCCGGACTGCTCGCAGGCATCCAGCACCAGCGTGCCCACCGGGAACTCCTTTTCCACTCCGTTGATCAACACCTTCGGCATGGCCTACCTCGAATCTTCAGAATGAGGCATGGGCCAGGGCCGAGGCAACTGGCAGCTGAGTGCCGGGGGTCAAGATTCCAGAGCAAAAACCCGGAAGCTAAAGGTGGATCGCCAGGGCCACTTCCACCAGGAGGCCTGATTTGGCCGCGCCTGCGATATTGGCGGTCTCGAAATTCACCAGATTCAATTCCACGCTGTATTGGTCGGACAGGCGGGCGCCCGCCCCCACCATGGGCTTGACCACCGTCGTGAACCCTCCCTTGACTGCGGGTGCGGAGTCCCCCTCTCCGTAGAAAGTCTGGCTTTTGACCCGGAACTGGGAGGCTCTCAACCCGGCGTGCACATAGAGGTCCTGGCGGAATCCCCATCGATAGAGGGCCGAGGCGTAGTAGCCGTCCGTCTTGTCATCCTGCGTGACGCCCTTGTCCACCGTGGTGGCGGTGGGGAAGTAGCGGTAGCCCCCGTCGAATTCCAGGGATTGGCGGCGGCTCAGGATGTAGGTCCCGAACATGGCCACGCCATAGTTCTTGGACTGGCCGATTCCGGCGCCGTCGGCGCCGCTGAAGTTCCCAGCCACCAGCTTGAACCCCGCGTCCCAGCTTTCCTGGGCATGGGCCGCGGAGGCGCCGCAGGCGATCATTAGAGCCGGAACGAGCAGATGTGAACGAAGCTTCATGAGGAACCCCTCTCAACAGCATCCAGGAATCGCCGCGAATTTGCCAGCTTCACTCCCATGTTTCGGACAAACCATAGGTTCCGATTAGTTTTAGGGGCCGTTGCGCAGTGGCCAGCTCATTCCTGGTCACTGAGTTACGGCCCCTTATGTCGGTCCGCAATCCAAATTGCTGGGTAATTTTGTCGCAAAGACTTACCGCGTGAAACAATGGGAAATTGGAGTTGAGCCATGCCCCGCGCCTTGCTTTCGGTCTACGACAAAACCGGCCTGCTCGATCTCGCCCGCAGCCTGAAGGCGATGGGCTGGGATCTGCTGGCCACCGGCGGGACCTTCAGGGCTTTGGTGGAGGCGGGCCTCGACGTGATGGAGGTGGCCGATTACACCGGGGCCCCGGAATGTTTCGAGGGCCGCGTCAAGACCCTGCATCCGAAGATCCATGGCGGGCTGCTGTTCCGGCGGGATTCGGAACAGCACGTGGCGGACGCGGAACGCCTGGATATCGCGCCCATCGACCTCGTGGTGGTCAATCTCTACCCCTTCGAATCCACCATTTCCAAGGCCGGCGCTTCCTTCGAGGAATGCATCGAGCAGATCGACATCGGCGGCCCCTCCATGCTGCGGAGCGCTTCCAAGAACCACGGCTCCGTGACGGTGCTCACGGACCCGGGCCAGTACGCCGGGTTCATCCAGAAGCAGAAAGCGGGCACCTGGTCCCTGGCGGACCGGAGGATCTGCGCCCTGGCGGCCTTCAAGCAGACAGCCGTCTACGACATCGCCATTTCGAAATGGATGGAAAACCAGTTCGCGCCGGAAGGCGAGGAACTCCCGGACACGCTGGACCTCCGGCTCTCCAAGCGCCAGGGGTTGCGCTACGGCGAGAACCCCCATCAGCCCGCCGCTTTCTACGTCGATCGGGCCGCGGGCACCGAAGGCATCGCGGCCTGCGAGCAATTGCAGGGCAAGGAGCTCTCCTTCAACAACCTGCTGGACGCGGACGCCGCCGCGCGCCTGGCCTGGCAGCTCAAGGCTCCGGCCTGCGTCATCGTCAAGCACAACAACCCCTGCGGCGCCGCCGTGGCCGCCCATCCCCTCGATGCCTTCCTGAAAGCCCAGGCGGCGGATCCCCTCTCCAGCTTCGGCGGCATCGTGGCCTTCAACCGGGCCATCGGTATCGAAGTGGCCCAGGCCATGGCCCAAAGCTTCTGGGAGGTCATCCTGGCCCCCGGCTTCACCCAGGAAGCGCTGCAGGTTTTCGCCGCCAAGAAGCAGCTGCGGCTGCTGCGCATGCCCAAGCAGTGGCCCATGGCGGCCTCCGACCTGGACCTGCGCACCATCGGGGGCGGTTTCCTGGTGCAGCGCCCGGACGGCCAGTTCACTGAATTCGAGCAATGGGAAGTCAAAGTCACCGGCCGGGGCCCCAACCCGGTGCAGGAAGATCTCATGCTCGCGCAGAAACTCGCCAAGGCGGTCAAATCCAACGCCATCGTGCTCGTGAAAAACGGCGCCACCGTGGGCATCGGCGCCGGTCAGATGTCCAGGGTGGACAGCGTGGAGATCGCCTGCCGCAAAGCCGGCGAAAGGGCCAAAGGCTCGGTGCTCGGCAGCGACGCCTTCTTCCCCTTCCCCGATGGCCTTGAACTGGCCGCCAGCCATGGCATCCACGCCATCGTGGAGCCCGGGGGCAGCCTGCGCGACGCCGATGTCATCGCCGCCGCGCAGCGGCTCGGCGTGTGGCTGTTCTTCAGCGGCATGCGGCATTTCAGGCACTAGAAACCAGGAACCGCGAAATGTCGCCAATAACCGCGAATGAACTAATTTATAAAGATGAGGCCTTAGCCTGTGGTGCACCATGGAGCTTCATACCGTACCAACCTCCTTTTCAATTTTGGTGCCATCAGCTCGATTGGCTCCGTCTTGTTCACACTAATTAATTCGCGTTTATTCGCGCCATTTGCGGTTCCAAATGAAAACTTCTGAACTCCGCCAACGATTTCTCGCCTACTTCGAGGAGAACGGCCATCGCAAGGTGGCTTCGTCCTCGGTCGTGGGCCCCGCCGATGATCCGACCGTGATGTGGACCAACTCGGGGATGATCCAGTTCAAGGATGTGTTCCTGGGAAAGGAAATCCGGGATTACACGAGGGCCACCTCTTCCCAGAAATGCCTGCGCGCCGGGGGCAAGCACAATGACCTGGACCAGGTGGGATTCACCGCGAGGCACCACACCTTTTTCGAAATGCTCGGCAATTTTTCCTTCGGCGATTACTTCAAGGCCGACGCCATCCGCTTCGCCTGGGACCTGGTGACCGGCCCCCTGGACGAAGGCAAGCTGGGCATCGATCCCTCCCGCCTGTGGGTCACGGTGTTCGAAGGCGCCGACGGAATACCCGCCGACCTTGAGGCCGAGGAGCTGTGGAAGGCTGCGGGCGTGCCGCCCGAGCGCATCCGGCGCTACGGCAAGAAGGATAATTTCTGGCAGATGGGCGATACCGGGCCCTGCGGACCTTGCTCGGAAATCTTCTACGACCGCGGGGAGCGCTATCCCGGCGACGCCACGCCCAACGGCGAAGGCGACCGGGTCATGGAGATCTGGAACCTGGTCTTCATGCAGTACGTGCGGGATGCAGGCGGAGTCCTGTCGCCCCTGCCCCGGCCCAGCATCGACACGGGCATGGGCCTGGAGCGCACCGCCTCGATCCTCCAAGGCAAGGACAGCAATTACGAGATCGACCTGTTCGAGCCCATCTTCGAGGCCATCTGGCACGTGGCGAAAGTCAAGCCCGCGGACCGCGCCGAGCACACCAACCGCACCGCCTCGCAGGTCATCGCGGACCACATCCGCGCCGCCGTCTTCATGACCTACGACGGCGTGGTGCCCAGCAACGAGGGCCGCGGCTACGTGCTGCGCAAGATCGTGCGCCGGGCCCTGCGCTTCGGGAAGAAGCTGGGCATCGAAGGCGCTTTCTTCGCGGATCTGGTGCCTTCGGTGGTGTCGGCCATGGAGGATGCCTATCCGGAATTGAGACCCGAGGCGTCCCGCGTCGCCAAGGCGCTGAAGCGCGAGGAACAGCAGTTCTCCGTGACGCTGAACGCGGGTTTGAAGCAACTCGAAGCCTGTGATGTGCGCCAAGGCAGGCTTTCCGGCGCGGACATCTTCAAGCTCTACGACACCTTCGGCTTCCCCGTGGATCTGGTGGAGGACTGGTGCCGCGAACGGGATCTTTCCTGCGATCTCGGGGGTTTCCAGACTGCCCTGGCCGAACAGCAGGCCAAGGGCCGCGCAGCGCTTAAGTCCCACGACCAGCGGCTTTCCGGTGATTTCGCCATGCTGGCAGAACTGCCGGCCACGGAATTCCTGGGCTATGGGGCGACGGAAGCCGATGCCAGGGTGCTGGCCCTCTTCGACGCCGCGAACAAACGGGTCGCCTCGCTTTCCGGCGAAGGGTCTGTCCTGCTGGACCGCACGCCCTTCTATGCCATGGGCGGCGGCCAGGTGGGCGACACCGGCCGATTGCACTTCGAGGGCGGTGCTGCGGAGGTCCTGGATTGCGTGGCCGCCGCACCCAAACGCAGCCTCCACAAGGTGCGGGTGGAAGGCGACTTGAAAGAGGGCGCTTCCCTTCATGCGGTCGTGGACGCCGACCGCCGCGCCCGCATCCGGGCCCACCACACCGCCACCCACCTGCTCCACGCCGCGCTGCGGGAAGTCCTTGGCACCCACGTGAAGCAGGCGGGCTCCGTGGTGGACGCGGACCGCCTGCGCTTCGACTTCACCCATTTCGCGCCCATCGAACCCGAGCAGATGGCCGAGATCGAGCGGCTGGTGAACGAGCAGGCTTTGCAAGCCAAGGCGACCCACCTGGCTGAAATGTCCATCGACGAAGCGCTGGCTTCAGGCGCCATGGCCCTGTTCGGCGAAAAGTACGGCGATTACGTGCGCGTGATGTCGGTGCCTGGCTTCAGTGTCGAACTTTGCGGCGGCACCCACGTCGCCAACACCGGCGAGATCGGGCTGGTGAAAGTCACCAGCGAAAGCGCCGTGGCCAGCGGGGTGCGGCGTCTGGAAGCCGTGGCCGGGGCGGCGGCGCTGGACTTGCTCCAGCACGACGAGCAGCTCCTTTCCCAGCTTGCGCGGCAGGCGAATACCAGCCGCGAGTCCCTGGGGGACCTGGTCGCCGCCAAGGACACCCGCATCACACAACTGGAACGGGAACTGAAGGAAGCCAAGCTGAAGGCCGCCAGCGGAGGCGGAAGCGCGGAACAAGTGGAACAGGTGAACGGCTTCACGGTCATCACCGCCAGCGTGGATGGCCTGGAGGGCAACGCCCTGCGCGAATTGATGGACCAGGTCCGCACGCGCCACCAGGATGCCGTCATCGCCATGGCTTCGAAAGTCGCCGAGGACAAGCTGGCCATGCTGGTTTCCGTGTCTGCGGGCCGCAACGCCGATGCCGGAGCGCTGCTCAAACTCATGGCCCCGCACATCGACGGCCGCGGGGGCGGAAAGAAGGATCTGGCCCAGGGCGGCGGCGCGAACCCGGCCGGCATCCCCGCTGCCTTCACCGCTCTGAAGGCAGCGCTGGCCGCGCTCTAGCCTCATGCTCCGCATCCCCTGGTGGCTGCCGGCCCTCGTCCTCGGGGCCGCGCGGCTGCTCTGGCCGCGACAGTCATGGGCCGCTGTGCTGGCCTACCATCTCGTGTGCCTGGCCGGGCTGCGGGGGCCCTTCAAATGGGGGGCCGTTGGCCGCGCCTGGATTCCGATCCTGGCGGCCTTCGCCCTGCTTCCGTTGATTCTGCTGATCCCGCCTTTGGCCTTGTTCCCAAGGGATCGCGTCGCGGATCTTCTGAGCCATTGGCCCGGCGGCCTGGTGAGCTGGGCGATCTATTCCTTCATCTTCAATGTAGCGATCGAGGAAGCCTTTTGGCGCGGCACCCTGGTCCGCGAAAAGCCTTGGCCCGCCTACGTCCACGGAGCCGCCTTCGGGCTGCATCACTTCGTCGCGGGGTTCCTCCAATTCGGATGGATGTGGGCTGTGCCATCGTTCCTGCTGCCTGCCGCCGTGGGGACCCTATGGGCGCGAAGCGTCCGCGGTTCGGACGGCCTGGGCATCGCGCTGCTCACCCACCTTTGGGCGGATGCGGCCCTGGTGCTGCTGGTGGCTGGGCAGCTGCGGTAGTCTTTGGACCAGTCTCCAGGAGGGCCTATGCGTCGTATCTTCATGATCACCGCTGCCAGCATTTCCCTATTCGCCCAAATGCCTGCGGCCCGCGCCCAACGCCCCGTGCACACCTTCTCCATCGTGGCGCGCGATCCAATCACCGGGGATCTGGGCATCGCGGTGCAGAGCCACTGGTTCAACGTGGGCAGCGGCGTGATCCACGCCGAGCCCGGCGTCGGCGCCGTGGCCACCCAGAGCATCCCGGACATCGCCTATGGTCCCCTTGGGTTGCAATTGATGAAGGCCGGCAAGAGCGCGCCAGAGGCCCTGAAGGCGCTGGTGGCCGTGGACGCGGAGGAATCCGTGCGGCAGGTGGGGATGGTGGACGCCCAGGGGCGCGCGGCCTCCCACACGGGTTCCATGGACATTCCCGAGGCCGGGGGCATCGTGGGCGAGGGCTTTGCGGTCCAGGCCAACATGATGGCCAAGAACACGGTCTGGCCAGAGATGGCCAAGGCCTACCGCGAGGGGCTAAAGGATCCCAAGCTCGACCTGGCGGATCGCTTGCTGGCGGCCCTTCGCGCAGCCCAGGCCCAAGGCGGCGACTTCCGCGGCATGCAGAGCGCGGCCATCCTCATCGTCAAGGCGAAACCCTCGGGCCAGCCATGGAACGACAAACTGTTCGATCTGCGGGTGGAGGACAGCCCGGACCCCATCGCGGAATTATCTCGGCTGGTCCAGCTCCAGCGGGCCTACCAGCTCATGAACGCGGGTGATGCCTTCGTCTCCAAGAACCAGTGGAAACCCGCTCTGGAGGCCTATTCCGCCGCCGCCAAGCTGGCTCCGCAGATCGTGGAGCTGCCCTACTGGCATGCGGTGGCCCTGGTGAACGGCGGCCGGGTGCAGGAGGCACTGCCCATCTTCAAGGAAGTCTTCCGCCGCGAACCCAGGTGGCGCGCCGCAGCGCGCAGGTTGGCGAAAGTGAAGCAGCTGCCCAACGACGAGGCCATCCTGAAACTCATCGAAGCACAGTAGTCTCTCCCCAATTCGCCCTTCTTTCACCGCGGGCGGAATGAGCAGGGTCTATGATAATATCTGATATTAAATACACTTATAATTCATTTACGACCCCTTGTGAAGGTTTCCACCTCGTCCCAAACTTCCCGGCTGGCTTTGCATCCATGGGGAAAATGGGCCGCGAAATCCTCCCGGAGACGGGTTGCGTGTTTTGCGAGATAGAAATCAAGGTCCGCCCGGTCCGCCGCTTCATAACGGGTCCGGAACCGTGTGGGTGCCACCTTCTCGAAGCGCGCAGTCAGGAAACAGCTTGTGGCCATGATTTCCGGGATGTGCTTCCCCCGCATGTACTGCTCAAAGGCTTCCGAGAGCTGAGCCTCGACGCCAACGGTGACTTCATAGGTGATCACATCATCTCCTGAAGGTGAAGAAGACCGCGCCCACCAGGCAGCATGCGGCCCACAGATGGTTCATGGTCAGTTTTTCACGCATGTACCAGACCGCGAACCCCGCGAAAACGACCAACGCAAGGACTTCCTGGATCACCTTCAGCTGGGGCAGGGTGTAACGGCCATAACCCATGCGGTTCGCGGGCACTTGCAGGCAGTATTCGATGAAAGCGATGCCCCAGCTCACCAGGATGGCCACGAACAGCGGTGAATTGCGCTCGGTTTTCAGATGCCCATACCAGGCGAAGGTCATCGCGATGTTGGAGAGGAAGAGCAGCAGGATGGGAAGCCAAGCTCGCATAAGGAAGATGTCCTCCCGCGGGTGGGTTCACCCAGATCCTACCTGGCCGCCTGGGCCTGGATTCGATGGAGGGCGAGCGCTCCGGCCTGGGCCAGCCGCATGAGGGCTTCCTGCTGGGATTCACTGGGCACGCACGCCTTTTCGCCCTTGAAGGTGGCCGCGAACAGGATCCCGGCGATGCGGTCCTCGAATAGCAGGGGCACGCCCATGAAGCTCGAGAGCGCGAAGGTCTCGACGAACTGGGGATTCAACTGGGTGATGCTCCCGTTGTCCTCGCCCACATAGCTCAAGCAATGCTCTTGATAGAGGCGGCGGCTGAAGCCGCTCTGCAGGATGGGAATCCGCATGCCCTGGTAGACCTTCTGCAGGCGCGTGGGCGAATAGGCCAGGATCTCCACTTCCACGGGGTTTTCGGGGTCGGGGATCTCACCGAACAGCCAGTTCTCGCAAGGGTAAATCGAGGTCGCCCGCTCCAGCAGCAGTCCCAGGAGATCCTCCTTGGCGGCGCACTGCTCCAGGGCGACGTCGGGGTCCGCGCCCCCGGCCGGCCCGCGGTCCGGGGCGGACGCGGCGGCGTTTTCTGGAGCCTGGTTGGGATCGGTTTCTTTGGTCATCGGGGTGAGTGGCTCAACTCTAGCTCACCTTGCGAATTCCGTCGCGCGGGTTTCGCGCATCACCGTGACGCGGATCTGGCCGGGGTATTGCATCTCCGCCTCGATGCGCTTGCTCACGTCCTTGGCGATCCAGAAGGCCTGGTCGTCGTTCACCTGGCCCGCGTCCACCATGATGCGGATTTCGCGGCCGGCCTGCATGGCGAAGCTCTTCTGCACGCCCTTGTAGCTGTTGGCGATGCCTTCGAGCTGCTCCAGGCGCTTGACATAGGTCTCCATCATTTCGCGCCGGGCGCCGGGCCTTGCGGCGCTGAGGGCGTCCGCCGCGGTGATGAGCATGGCTTCTACCGTGCGCGGCTCGAAGTCGCCGTGGTGGCAGCTCATGGCATGGATGACGTTCTCCTTCTCGCCGAATTTGCGCAGGAGCTCCATGCCGATCTCGATGTGGGTGCCTTCCACTTCCCGGTCGATGGCTTTGCCGATGTCGTGGAAGAGTCCGGCCCGTTTGGACAGGCGGGCATCGCAACCCATCTCGCCCGCCATGTATTCGGCGATATGCGCGACTTCCTTCGTGTGGTCCAGCACGTTCTGGCCATAGCTGGTGCGGTACTTGAGCCGCCCCAGGAGCTTGTGGAGCTTGGGGTGGACATCGGGGAAACCCATCTCGATGGCCGCGGCCTCGCCGACTTCCTTCAAGTGCTGGTCCATGTCCAGCTTGGTCTTTTCGACGACTTCCTCGATGCGGGCGGGGTGGATGCGGCCGTCCGCCAGGAGCTTCAGGATGGCCTGGCGCGCCACTTCGCGGCGTATGGGATCGAAACTGGAGACCACGATGGTCTCGGGCGTGTCGTCCACGATGAGATCGCAGCCCGTGGCTTTCTCGATGGCCCGGATGTTGCGGCCCTCGCGGCCGATGATGCGGCCCTTCAAGTCATCGCTGGGCAACTGGACCGAACTCACGGCAGCTTCGGAGACCACGTCCGAAGCCACGCGCTGGATGGCCGCGCCGATGGTCCAGCGGGCCTTCTTCATGCCCTCTTCCTGGGCCTCGTCCTCGATGCGCCGGATCAGCTTGGCCGCATCCATCTTCGCCGTGTATTCCAGCGACTCGATGATTTCCTTCTTCGCATCTTCCCGGGTGAGGCCCGCCACTTCCTCCAGCTTTTTGGCCTGGGCTTCCACCAACGCCTTGGCCTCGGCCTGCTGGGCCTGGAGTTTCTCCAGCTCCGCCTTCCGTTTTTCGGTGGCTGTTTCCAGCTCCTTGGTCTTCTGCTCGATGCCCTTGCTCTTTTCATCCAGCGCCAAGGTCTTCTTGTCCAGATTGTCTTCCTTGGACTGGATGCGCTGCTCCTGCTTGTCCAGGGCCCCCTGGCGCTCGTAAAGCGCTTTCTCGGCTTCCTGGCGGGCCGCGAGGGCCTGTTCCTTGGCCTTGAGCTCGGCTTCCTTGAGGATGGCGTCCGCTTCCCGCTGGGCGCGGTCCTTGGCGCCCTTGATCTCAGCTTCGGCGGACCGGGTGGCCTGGTCGCGGATGACCTTGGCTTCGGCCTCCGCATGGATGCGGGCATCGGTTCCCGCCGCGGCCTGGGCCTTGGCCTTGGTGGCCTGGAGGGCAAAAAAGACGGCGGCGGCCAGCAGCAGGACTGCCGCTGCGCCAAAGACGAGGGTCAATGCATTCATCGCGGTGTCTCCATGAGGGTTGGAGCCACCCGCACATCCAAGTTGTCAACCAAGTCCCCGCTCAGTCGTGTGGGCTTGCCTAGTTCCCTAAGGTAGTAGGGGGGAAACCACCGTTCCTTTTAGGAACACCCGCTTTTCAGGCGCGCCGCGACGCGGAACGCACACAAGCGGGGTAAGGTCTCCCAGGCAGTTATACGGAACAAGCGCTTGGCCAAAACACGGGCCTCGCAGGGATCAGGGTTCGCTCCCGAACAGACCGTCCTGCGCTCCCGGAGGAGTCGAGGGTTGGGGGTGGGAGTCGTGGGATTCATCCGGAACGTCGTCGAGGAGCTTTGAGAGAGTGTGTTCCAGGTCTTGGGTGGTGCGGGTGGCTTCCTGTTCCAATTGCGCAACACGATGCGCCAGGTTCAGGGCCCCCATCAGCAGCCAGGTGGTTGAGTCCAGGGCCGAGGGGGAACTCCCCCATGTTACCTCATAGGCCTCTTCCATGTCGTGAAAGCCGGATTCGAGCACTTCCTTGGCCCGGGTCAGGCTGTCGCCATATTCCAGGGTATGGACCTTCAGGGTGCGGCCGAGCACCTCCAAGTGGACATCCTGGGCCTTGGGTTTGCGGGGGACCGGCACCACCTTGCCCGCGGGGATGTGGATGGCGGGAGCCTTCATTTCAGGTCCTCCACCAGCTTGAGGATCCCCGCCACTTGGGTGCTCAGCTCCTCCCGCTCGGCCACCAAGACCTCTTTGTCGTGGGTGAGGCTTTCCACCTGGGCCCGAAGGCGGTGGAGCTCCTCGTCCTCCTCGAGGCCTTCTTCCTTGATCTCCTCCAGTTCCGCCCTCATCGCCGAAACCTGGTCGCGCAGCTCATTGCGCTGCTGGACCAGGGATTGAAGCTTGCCTTCGAGCTGTTTGAGAAGATCCATTGGAGCACCTGAGGTATAGGTTAGCGTCCGTTACGAAATAACCAGTGCTTTTCTGGTTGTTTCGTAACGGACACCTTGCGTCGCGCAGAGCGCAACGGTTATCCGCGCAGCTCCGCCTTCAGGGAACGGGCGGCCTCCAGGGCCGATCCCACCCAGACGTCGACCTCATCCCCCGTGAGGGTGCGGTCGCCCTGGAAGATCAGGCGCAGCAGCCAGGCCTGATGGCCGTCGGGCAGACCTTTGCCCCGGTAGATGTCCACGCAGGTGAGGGTGTGCAAAGGCGTCCCCATGAGCGCCCCTTGGATGGTCTCGGCCAGACGGCCAAAGGACAGGCCGAAGGGCACCACCAGGGACAGGTCCCGTTCCACTGATGGAAAACGGCTGAAGCCCTGGAAGGGTGGAATGACCCGCCCGGAAGCAGCGGGAAGGTCTGCCAGGGCCACCTCAGCCGCCAGCAGCCCTCCCTCCAGCACGCGCACCTGGGCGGGGGCCCCATGGACGCCCAAGGCGGCCAGGATGCCTTGAAGGGCCGCGGGCTGGACGGGGCCCTTGGGCGTCAAGGGATCCAGTCCCCCGGTTTCACCGGCCCATACGATGCCCAGGGTCGAACGTTCTTCCGGGCCGCCGGGCGCGGAATGGAAGGTGGGGGCGATCTCGAAGAGCCTGACTTCCCTCGCGCCCTGCCGCAGATTGTACTCGGCGGCGTGTTTCAACGAGGACAGCAGGGAACCCCGGAGGATGGAGTATTCGTAGCCCAGCGGATTGCCCAGGGTCCGTCCTCCGGCTGGCGTGCCGGCGAATTCCGCATCGGCCTCGGGACTGATGAATCCGAGCGTCACGGTCTGGAAGAAGCCCAAGCAGGCCAGCCGCCGGGCGACGCCTTGCCGCTGTTGGTACTCCGCGGCCAGGGGCTCCGGGTCCGATTTCACCGGCGGCAGGGTGGACGGGATCAGGTCGTAGCCGCGCAGGCGCAGCACTTCTTCGGCCAGATCCTCGGGAAGGGCCAGGTCATGGCGCCAGGATGGCGGCAGCGCCCTCAACGCCACGTGGTTCGCTTCCACCTCGCATCCCAACCGCTGCAATTTCAGCGCCGCATCCTCCATGGACAAGGGTTCCCCGGCGATGCGATGCAGCAAGTCCTTCGTCAGGCTGATGGGTTTGGCCGGTCCGGGTTCCTCGCCTTCGGTCCAGGCCCCATCCAGGGACGCCCAGGCCCACTGTTTCAACCGGGCGGCCAGCAGATCGCGCGCGATGCGGGCCATGGATGGATCCGCCCCGCGGCCAAAGCGGTGGCTGGCATCCGTGTGGAGGCCATGGCGGCGGGCCATGGCGCGGACCACGCGCGGTTCGAACCAGGCGGATTCCAGCAGCACGCGCCGCGTATCCAGGTCCACCTTGGTGCTTTCACCGCCCATGAGGCCGGCCAGAGCGATGGGGCCGCGGTCGTCAGCGATGACCAGGTCCTTTTCGGTGAGAGTCCGCTCCACGCCATCCAGCGTTGTGATTTTTTCGCCGGCCGCCGCATGCCGGATGACGATACCGCCCCGCAATTTGTCTGCGTCGAACGCGTGGGTGGGATGCCCGTAGCGATGCAGCAATTCGTTGGAGGCGTCCACCGCAGCCATGTCCTTGGCATTGGAACCCAGGCTGGCCAGGAACTGCCTGACGTCTTCCGGCGTGGTTTGCATCGCTCCGAGCGTCAGGACGGCCGTCGAGTAGAGGGGGCAGGCATCGGCCTCCAAACGGATCGGAACCAGCGCTTCGCCTTCCTCCAACGGATCCAGGTCCACGGGTG
This sequence comes from Holophagaceae bacterium, assembly GCA_016720465.1. Taxonomy (NCBI): domain Bacteria; kingdom Pseudomonadati; phylum Acidobacteriota; class Holophagae; order Holophagales; family Holophagaceae; species Holophagaceae bacterium. The sequence goes on along the minus strand of JADKKO010000002.1, from coordinate 49,086 downwards.
AAAGGTCCTGGCCCAGCTTGGCGGCGAGGTCCCTCGCCAGCCCGCGGTGGCTCATCACGTCGCCGCGGTTGGCGGTGATGTCCACGTCCAGCACCGGTCCAGTCCCGCTCTGGGCCACATCATCGATGGGAAAGCCGAGGGAAGCGATCAGATCGCAGAGATCCTTCAACGGGACCTTCGAAACCGCTGGCAATTCTTTCTGCAGGGCGTTCACCGAGAGGAGCATCAGTCCAGTCCTCCCATGGCCTTGAGGAATCGTTGGTCGTTCTCGAAGAAGAGCCGCAGATCCGGTGTCTGGCTCACCATCATGGCGGTCCGCTCCACGCCCATGCCGAACGCGAAGCCGCTCCAGATCTCCGGATCGATCCCCGCGATGCGCAGCACATTGGGATGGATGAGGCCCGCGCCCAGGATCTCCACCCATCCGCTGCCCTTGCACACGCGGCAGCCGGAGCCGCCGCAGAGCGGGCAATGCACGTCCATCTCGCAGCCGGGCTCCACAAAGGGAAAGTAGGAGGGCCTGAACCGCACATCGGCCTCCGGACCGAAGAGCGCCTTCATGGCGTAGGCCAGGGTGCCCTTCAGGTGGTGCATGCCGATGCCCTTGCCCACGAGCATCCCCTCGACCTGATGGAACATGGGCGAGTGGGTCGGGTCAATCTCGTCTTTGCGGTAGACCCGCCCTGGCGCGAGAAACCGGATGCCGCCCTTCGTCTCCAGCTCCGGTGCCAGGCGTTTGAGCACACGCACCTGAACGGGGCTCGTATGGGTGCGCAGCAGCAGTTCCGGATGCTGCCCCAGGTAGAACGTGTCCGCGGTGCCCCTCGCTGGGTGGTCCTCCGGAATATTGAGGCCGTCGAAATTGTGTTCCTCGGTCTCCACTTCGGGGCCTTCCTCCACGTGGTATCCGAGGGGGCGGAACACGTCCACCAGCCGGTCCATGAGGCGGTTCAGGGGATGCAGCGCCCCGGTCGGCGGCATGGGGGGCGGCAGGGTCGGATCCCAGGCGTTCCTGGTGGAATCAAGCTGCTTTTTTTCGGTTTCCAGCTCGCCCTGCCTGGCCTTCAGGGCTTCCTCCCAGGTTTTCTTGAGGCCGTTGATGACGGCGCCCAGTTCCCGCTTCTGCTCCTTCGGCGCCTGTTTCAGGGATTCCATCAGCCGCGCCGAGAAGCTCCCTTCACGGCCGGTGTAGGCGCCCTTGAGCCGGTTCAGCGCATCCAGGTTCGCACAGGCCGAAAGGGCCGAAGGAAAGCGCTCGCACGCTTCGGCCATATCCGCGGGAAGAAGGCTGAGGGCATTGGCGTCAAGTTGGGTCACAGGGGTCCCGTCAAACAAGGAAAGGCCGCTCGCGCGGCCTTCCGGGTCTTCATCGAGTGGGTTTCGATCAGCCCTTGGCCGTGGCCACGAGCTTGGTAAACGCCTCGGGATTGCGCACCGCGAGATCCGCCAGGATCTTGCGATCCAGGTCCACGTTCGCCTTCTTGAGGCCGCCCATGAACTTGGAATAGGAAATTCCGTTCTGGCCGCAGGCGGCGCTGATGCGGACGATCCAGAGCTTGCGGAAGTCGCGCTTCTTCACCTTGCGGTCGCGGTAGCCGTAGCCCAGGGCCTTTTCGACCGCTTCCTTGGCGGAGCGGTACAGGCGGGACTTGGCGCCGTAGAAGCCTTTGGCGAACTTGAGCATGCGCTTGCGGCGCTGGACTCGTTTAAAACCACGTTTGACGCGTGTCATGGGAGATCCTTTCCTGGTGGCAACTCAAGAGAGTTTTAAGGGCCACATCGGGGGCGGCAGTGCCGCCATGTTTGGGTGAAGTCCCGAGCAGGCTTGGCCTGTGAGGGACGCGGGGGTCCGGGGGTGTGCGCGAAGCGCGGAACCCCCGGAGGATATCAGGCGTAGGGGAGCATTTCGGCGACACGCTTGGTGTCGGACTCGCTGACCATCCGTCCCATGTCCAGCTGGCGCTTCCGCTTGGGCGTCTTGCTGGTGAGGATGTGGCGCTGGTGCGAGCAGCCGCGCTTGAAGCGGCCGGTGGCGGTCTTCTTGAAGCGTTTCTGGGCGCCCTTGTGGGTCTTGAGCTTAGGCATTTTGGACCTCGTTCGTGGTTACCGTTTCGTTTTCTTTCGGCCCGGCAGAAGGTTGGACGGGTTTGGCCGGCTTGGCCTTCTTGGGGACTTCCACGGGCCTTGGCGCGACGATGGCGTGCATGTCGCGGCCGTCGATGCCCGCGGGCTTTTCAATGATGCATTTGTCCAGGATCCGGCTGAACACGTCTTCAAAGATCCGGAAGCCGATGTCGCGGTGGACCACTTCGCGGCCCCTGAACATGACTACCACCTTCACTTTATCGCCTTCCTCCAGGAATCGGAGGATGTGCTTCACCTTGAATTCGAAATCGTGGTCATCGGTGCGGGGGCGGAATTTGACTTCCTTGACCACGATGTTTTTCTGCTTGGCCCTTGCCGCATGGTCCCGCTTGGCTTCCATGAACTTGTACTTCCCGTAGTCCATGATCCTGCATACCGGAGGCTTGGCGGTGGGAGAGACTTCCACGAGGTCCAGGCCTTTTTCTTCAGCAACGCGGATCGCCTGTTGGGGCGACATGACTCCGAGTTGTGCTCCGTCTTCGTCGATGACTCGGACTTCCGGCGTACGGATACCGTCGTTGATGCGGGTTTCAAGGGACCGGATAACAAACCTCCTACAGGGACTAACACAAAGAACAGCAAGTTTATCAAGGGAACGGGTTCTTTCCAATCATCTTTTTCGGGATTACCGGTCCCGGCCCTGGATTTCAGCTTGGAGCGCCGCCAGGAAATCGTCCACGGATTTCACGCCCTGATCCCCTTTGTGGCGGTGCCGGACCGAAACCGTGCCGGCCTCGGCCTCCCGGTCCCCGATGACCAGCATGTAGGGGACCTTCTGGAGCTGGGCATCGCGGATCTTGGCGTTGACCTTCTCGTTCCGCCCATCCAGTTCCACCCGCAGCCCCAAGGCCTTGAAACGCGTCTCAAGGACCGAGGCGAATTCATGCACCCGGTCCGTGATGGGCAGGATGGCCACCTGCACCGGCGCCAGCCAGGTGGGAAAGGCTCCGGCGCAGTGTTCGATGAGGATGCCCATGAACCGCTCCAGGCTGCCCAGCATGGCGCGGTGCAGCATGACAGGCGCTTCCTCGGTGCCGTCAGCCTTGGTGAACTTGAGTCCAAACCGGGCGGGCATGGAGTAGTCCACCTGCAGGGTGCCCAGCTGCCAGGGTCGTTTGAGCGCGTCCAGCACCTGGAATTCGATCTTGGGCCCGTAGAAGGCGCCTTCCCCCGGGTTGATGTGGAAGGCCAGTCCCGCTTCGTTCATGGCCTCCGCGAGGGCCCCCTCGCCCGCGTCCCAGATTTCATCGGAGCCCAGGCGCTTCTCCGGGCGCGTGGACAGGGCCACGCGCATTTCGGTGAAGCCGAACACCTCGTAGACCTCCCGGATGAGCGCAAGGAAGGCGGCCATCTCGGATTTCATCTGGTCCGGCGCACAGAAGATGTGGGCATCGTCCTGGCAGAAGGTCCGGACGCGGGTCAGGCCATGCGTCACGCCGGACCGCTCATAGCGGTGCAGCCGGCCGAAGTCCGCCAGCCGGATGGGCAGGTCGCGGTAGCTGTGTTTGCCGGTGCTGAAGATGACGCAATGGCTGGGGCAGTTCATGGGCTTGACCGCGTATTCCCGCTCCTCCACCGAGGTGAAGTACATGTTCTCCCGGAAATTGTCGTAATGGCCGGAGGTCTTCCACAGCGACACGTCGATGATCTGCGGCGTGATGACTTCGCTGTAGCCGTGACGCAGGTAGAGTTCGCGCATGTAGGCCACCAGCTCGTTGTAGACCACCGCGCCCTTGGGATGGAAGAAGGGCGAGGCCGGCGCTTCGGGGTGGAAGGAGAAGAGCCCGAGCTCCTTGCCCAGTTTCCGGTGGTCCCGCGCCTTGGCCTCGTCCAGGCGGTGCAGGTGCTCATCCAGCTCTTTCTGGGTATGGAAGGCCGTCGCATAGACGCGGCAGAGCATCTGGTTCTTTTCGTCTCCGCGCCAGTAGGCCCCGGCGGTGTTCAGCAGCTTGAAGGCCTTGATGCGGTTCGTGTTGGGCACATGGGGACCGCGGCAAAGATCATAAAACTCTCCTTGCCGGTAGCCGGTGATGGTTTCGCCGGAGGGAATGCTGGAGACCAGCTCCACCTTCAGCGGCTCGCCCAGCTGCTCGAAGCGGGTCACCGCGTCGTCGCGCGTGAGTTCCTCCCGGACCACAGGCATGCCTTCATCGATGATGTGGCGCATCTCCGCTTCGATCGCCAGGAGATCTTCGGGCGTGAAGGGTTTTTCGATCCAGAAATCGTAATAAAAACCATCTTCGATCACCGGGCCGATGCCGACCCTGGCTTCGGGAAAGACCCGCTTGGCCGCCTGGGCCATCAAATGCGCGGCGGAGTGCCGCAGCAGTTCCAGGGAATCCGGATCCTTGCTCGTGACGATGGCCACCTGCTCCCCGTCGTTCAAAGGAGTTGCCAGATCAATGATCTGGCCGCCGTTCACGCGGATGCCCAGCGCAGCCTCTGCCAACCGGGGCCCGATGCTCTCCGCCAGGGTAGTTCCCGTCGCACCTTCCGGCAGTTGGCGGAGGGAGTCGTCAGGCAGGCGGACGGTGATCGGCATTGCGGGCTCCGTAGCATAAAAAAAGCACTGCCCCCAGGATGCGGGGGCATTTCAGTGTAACCAGGAACGGCTGGGCTCGCCCAGACTCAGCCTGGTGTCAATGCGCGGGCGGCCCACCTGCCTGGGCGGGGCTCGCCGGGTTTCCGCCTCTCTTCAATCTTGAATCATCGTGCGTGCGGGGCTGATGCTGCGCCGTGTCAATCCTTCAATCCCGCCCGCGCGCCAGAGGACGAAGGCGACCAGGCCCGCCACCAGCAGAAGCGCCAGGAGACACCCGCCGGCCGCGATCCAGAGGCAGCCGCCACGGCCCTGCTTTTCCCGGCTCTGCCGGGCTTGGGGAGGCCCATCGAAAGGCTGTCCGCAGCCCGCGCAGGCCCAGGTTCCAAGCGGGGCGGGCGCTCCGCAGCGGGCGCACCAGATCCATTGGGGAGCGGCCGTCTCCGCCGGTTCATCCTCGAAGACCAAGCTGGAGTTTCCCATCTGGAGGGTGTCCCCGTTCCGCAATTCGTGGCTGGCGATCCGCTGGCCTTGCACCAGGGTGCCGTTGGCGCCTCCCTGGTCCACCACCAGCCACCCGGTGGCGGTCCTTTGGATGACGGCGTGGCGCCGGGAGGCCCCGATGCCCTGCAGGACCAGATCGCAGGCGGGATCCCGGCCGATGAGCACCTGGTCCCGCTCCAACTGGAATAGGCTCTCCCTGGCCTCGGCCCCATCCTGGGTAAAGACGCGCAAATGGGCCATGGAGAGGCCTCCCATTTCGGGAGTATATCCCCTCGGATCCACCACAATCCCTAGGGGAGACTATGCTGGGGAGCACGTTTTCCGTTCCAGTCCTGGAGGTCCCATGCCCTTCGGATCCCGCGCAGCTTTCCTCGCCTGCCTGGTGCTTATCCCCTTGCGGCTTGGCGCCCAGGGCGTCCCTGCCGATCAGCAGGCTGCGGTCAACGCCATCGTCGGCTTCGTCCGCCGCCTGGAGGGCGAGGCCAATGCCGACGCGGTGCGCAGAGGCTTCGAGAACGGCAGCGTCCGCATCGCGCCGGTGCCCGACAACGACAACGCCGACACCAATCCCGACACCCATGTGATCACCCTCAACCCCAAACTCCTCCAGGAGATCCACCGGGCGGACGGCAAGCAGAATTACAAGGCCACGGCCGACTGGACCGCCACCTTGAAACATGAGCTGGTGCATGCCCAGCAGACCACCCGCGCGGTCATCGCCTCCAATATCCGCCGGACGCTCGGCATGGGCTGTCCCCACGAGGTCGCGGGATGGCGCGCCGGTTTCCAGTCCTACTACGACTGGATGGAAACCCTCCGGCAGCGGATGGGCACGGGCAGCGCGGCGGACCGGGAAACCGCGGCCGCGCAGCTCCGGGACATCATCAAAGGCTTCAAGGAATACCGCCAGAACTATCCCCAGGGCAGCTTCGGCGATATGCGGATCACCGGCCGGGACGGCGTGCCGACGGATCTCGACGAGGCCGCCAACGAGGTCCAGGAACTGGAGAAGGCGGTGAACGCGGCGCTCGAAGGCCATGATTTCGTGGTCACCACCGTCCCGATGGTCCAGACACCCAAAAAGGGCGATACCTTCACCGTCTCGGCGAATCCGAAGGGCGGCGCTTTCGACACGCCCTCGGCGCAGAACCGCGAGAGCCTCTATACCTACGCCTGGTACGCCGATGGCGCGCCTTTGGGGCTGACAAGCCGAAGCATCACCCGCAAGGCCACCAAGAGCGAAAGCCTCACGGTGCAGGCCACCGACCGCCTTTCCCGCAAGCGCAGCGGCTCCTGCAAGGTCACGCTGAAGGAGGATCCCAAGCCGCCTCCTCCAAAGCCAGTGCTGAAGCCGATGCCCACCCGGCACTACACGGCCGCTGGCCGCCCTGCCTACACCGGTGGACCGATCTATCCCCCCTTCATTCCGCCCTCCCAGGGCGAAGCGCGCAAGACCATGGAAGCGCGCCTCAACGCGCTGCGGGAGCGGCACCGCCAACTCAAAGCCCAATTGGACCGCAGCGGGGGCCACGACGCGGCCACCTCCCGGGAGATGACCGCGGTCTATCAGCAATATTTAGCACTTAAAAAACAATATGATTCGATGAAATAACTTTTCGATTTTGGACATTAAAAAGCCCCACACTTGAGTGTGGGGCTTCTGGTTTTTAACGTCGCAGCGACCTACTTTTCCACGTTTAGAAACGCAGTATCATCGGCCCTCCGGGTCTTAACGGCCGTGTTCGGGATGGGAACGGGTGTGACCCCCGGGGTATAGCCGCGACGAAAGGTGAGAAAGATCGAAGGGTGTGGGCGAGAGGAAACCTCGGTTTCGCTCGGTTGTTGCTCTTGGAAGTCCGTGCGGTGGCGGGTTGCCACCATTGGAAATGGAATTGATTGATGGAAGGATCAAGTCGATGGACCGATTAGTATCGCTTAGCTAAATCCCTTACGGGACTTACACATGCGACCTATCAACGTCGTGGTCTTCGACGGGTCTCGTGGGGATATCTCATCTTGAGGGGTGTTTCGCGCTTAGATGCTTTCAGCGCTTCTCACTTCCCGACATAGCTACCCAGCATTGCATTTGGAAACACAACTGGAACACCAGAGGTCAGTTCATCCCGGTCCTCTCGTACTAAGGACAAATCCTCTCAAATATCCTGCGCCCACACTAGATAGGGACCGAACTGTCTCGCGACGTTCTGAACCCAACTCACGTACCACTATTAATCGGCGAACAGCCGAACCCTTGGGACCTGCTTCAGCCCCAGGATGTGATGAGTCGACATCGAGGTGCCAAACCTTGCCGTCGATATGAACTCTTGGGCAAGATCAGCCTGTTATCCCCGGCGTACCTTTTATCCGTTGAGCGATGGCCCTTCCATGCGGGACCACCGGATCACTATGACCTGCTTTCGCATCTGCTCGTCGTGTCTGACTCGCAGTTAAGCTCCCTTATACCATTGCGCTCTGCGGCTGATTTCCAAACAGCCTGAGGGAACCTTCGTACGCCTCCGTTACTCTTTTGGAGGCGACCGCCCCAGTCAAACTACCCGCCTGACACGGTCTCCCGCCCGGATCACGGGCGTGGGTTAGAGATCAGCATTGCGCAGGGTGGTATCTCAACGTTGACTCCACCGACCCTAACGAGCCAGTTTCAAAGTCTCCCACCTATCCTGCACAGCACAATGCCAACCTCAATGTCAAGGTGTAGTAAAGGTGCACGGGGTCTTTCCGTCTAAGTGCGGGTAACCGGCATCTTCACCGGTGCTACAAGTTCGCTGAGCTCCTGCTGGAGACAGTTTCCAGATCGTTACACCATTCGTGCAGGTCGGAACTTACCCGACAAGGAATTTCGCTACCTTAGGACCGTTATAGTTACGGCCGCCGTTCACCGGGGCTTAAATTCGCAGCTTCGCTTGCGCTAACCGCTCCTCTTGACCTTCCGGCACCGGGCAGGTGTCAGCCCCTATACCTCCTCTTGAGAGTTTGCAGAGACCTGTGTTTTTGTTAAACAGTCGCCTGGAACATTTATGTGCCACCCCCTCGGGCTATGAACCCTACCGGGGTACCCCTTCTCCCTAAGTTACGGGGTTAATTTGCCGAGTTCCTTCAGCAGTAATCACTCAAACGCCTGAGGATTCTCTCCTCGACTACCTGTGTCGGTTTGCGGTACGGACACAAATACCTCTCCTTAGCAGCTTTTCTCGGCAGTGTAGGATCATCGCCTTTCGTCACAAGTCTTGAGCTTCACGGCGCCCGGACTTCCCTAAGCGCCACCCTTGACAGGTTTCACAAGTCATTCCATAGACCTGCGCGACTACCTTCCTGCGTCCCTGCATCGTACAAACGAGATATTCATGGTGCTGGAATATTAACCAGCTTTCCATCGCCTACGCCTCTCGGCCTCGGCTTAGGGCCCGACTAACCCAACGCGGATTGACCTTGCGTTGGAAACCTTAGTCTTACGGCGGACAGGGTTCTCGCCTGTCTTTACGCTACTTATGCCGACAGAGTCTCTTCCCATGTCTCCAGCTGTCCTTACGGTCAACCTTCGCAGACGTAGGGAATGCTCCCCTACCACTTTCGTTCGCAGCTTCGGTAATATGCTTGAGCCCCGTTGAATTGTCGGCACAGACCCGCTTGACCAGTGAGCTATTACGCTTTCTTTAAAGGATAGCTGCTTCTAAGCTAACCTCCTGGCTGTCTAAGCACATCCACATCCTTTTCCACTTAGCATATATTTTGGGACCTTAGCTGGCGATCTGGGTTGTTTCCCTCTCGACTACGGATCTTATCACCCGTAGTCTGACTGCCGGACTTCACGGCGTGCCATTCGAAGATTGGTTGGATTCGGTAAGCGGGTGTGCCCCCCTAGTCCATTCAGGTCTCTACC